>DASWTW010000217.1:0-42460 GCA_036401895.1 Herpetosiphonaceae bacterium
TGGGACAGTCGAGATCCACGGCTCGTACGCCTATATCAGCCAGAATGATGTGCTGTACGTCGTCGACGTGCGTGAGCCGGCCCAGCCACAGGTGGTAGGCGGAATCCAGCTCAAGGATTTTCGACTGCCCTATATCACAGACATTGAGGTACAGCCACCGCTGGCGTATGTGTCCACCGTGGATCGCTTCACGTCGTGCTGCTTTGATGTGCAGCTACATCTGGTCGACATCTCACAGCCCGCACGGCCACGCCTGATCTTGTCCTCCTCGGGCATAGCCGGCGGCGATATAGAGGTGGTTAATCAGCGAGTATATGCCACAAGCCTGCGCTGGTTCGTTCCCTTGCCGGCCCTGGAAATCATCGACGTTGTGAATGCATCCAGCTTCCAGCCAAGGGGCAGCAACGGTACGAATGGTAGCTCGTCGGTCGCCGTCGACGGCTCGATCGTCTATGTGGCCGACTATGAAAACGGCATCCGGGTGATCGACGCTGGCGATCCTGACAATCTGGAACTGCTGGCAACTGTCAGCACGCCGGATGTCGCCTATGATGTCGAGGTCGACGGATCGTATCTGTACGTGGCGATCGCCAACGGCCTGGCCGTCTTCGATCTCAGCACGCCCCAGGCTCCGGCTCTGCGCTCAACCCGTGAGATGCTTGGCTATCCGACAGATCTGGAGGTGACGAACGGTCGTGCCTATGTGACCTTCGACTCGGTCGGCCTCGCGATCCTGGATGTACGCAATCCTGATGATCCAGAGCTGCTGACGACGTATCCAGTGGCGGAATCGGTGCGCGCGCTGGAAGTCGACGGCTCGCTGATCTACCTGGCGACCAGCAGCGGCTTGCAGATCGTGCAGGCGACCGCGCCGTGAGCTTCCGCCTTACGGCGGAGTGCGATGAGCGTTCAAAGGACTATGGTGTAGCCTGCCGAACCAGGTGACAATGCAGATTGCATACGTACGACGTTCGTGCGGCGTCAGGCCATTCAACCCTTTTACACATGCTAGGATTGACTATGCGTTCGCTGCGTTCGATCACACTGCTGCTGAGCCTGCTCACAGCGCTGCTCGCCGGCGCTCAGGCCACGCCATCTGCCGCGACCTCCAGCGTACGACAAGCTGCGGCGGCCGACTGCACGTCCGAGACCACACATTGCATGTTTCTGCCCTGGATGCGTGTTCCAGCCTTCCCGCCCACGTTCCAGCCGCTGGGCTCAGTTTCCGGCAATATTTCGGCGGTTGAGCTGAGTGGCGCGTATGCCTACATTGGCCGTGATAACGAGCTGCTGATCATTGATGTGAGCGATCCGCTACAGCCGCGCGAGGTCGGTACATACCAATTCCAGGGACTGGGGCTGCCATCGATCGTAGATATTGAGGTGCAGCCGCCGCTGGCCTACGTGTCCACCTTTGAGCGCGTCTCGTCATGCTGTATGGATACGCGGGTGTACCTGCTGAATGTCGGACAGCCTGCGCAGCCACAATTGCTTGCATCGACATCCGAGCTGGGAGGGGCCGATATCGAGGTGGTCGATCAGCGGGTGTATGCGGCAGGGCCGCGCTGGTCCGCTCCCTGGCCGGATCTTGTGATCGCCGATGTTGTGGGCTCGTCCAGCTTGTTCAGGCGCGGCAGCTATGGCAACGACGGCAGCTGGTCGGTAGCAGTCAACGGCTCGATCGTTTATGTCACAGATAACGAACACGGCATCCTAGTGATCGATGCCGCCGATCCTGACAGCCCTAAGCTGCTGCAAGCGATCAGCACGCCGCATATGCCCTACTCTATGGACATCGACGGCTCGAATTTATACGTAGCCATGGTCAACACGCTGGCGGTCTACGATATCAGCACGCCCCAGGCTCCGGCTGTGCGCTCGATCCGCGAGATGCTTGGCTTCCCGGCGGATCTGGAAGTGGCCAACGGCTGGGCCTATGTTGGCCTTAGCTCGGTGGGCCTCTCGATCCTGGATGTGCGTAATCCCGAGATTCCAGAGCTAGTGACCTCGTATCCGCCGCCCGGGCAGGGGCAGGTCAACGCGCTGGAAGTGGACGGCTCGCTGCTCTATCTGGCAACCAGTAACGGCCTGCACATCGTGCGCGTTACAGCTCAATAAGTGACATTCTTGTAGCTACCGGCATCTCATTATTTCTCTATGGTTAGGATTGACTATGCGTTCGCTGCGTTCGATCACACTGCTGCTGAGCCTGCTCACGGCGCTGCTCACGGTACATGTCACCCCCTCCACGGCGACGACGATTGCACAACACGATCCGGCGGCAACCGGAGCCGCCGATTGTGCTACCGAGACGACCTACTGCGCGTTTCTGCCTTTGACGCGTTTTCCCGTGCCGCCGCCTACGCTTCAGGAACTGGCACGGATTCCCGGCGATATCAGGACGGTTGAGCTGGAAGGCTCGTATGCCTACATCGGCTCGGCGGATGTGGTGTATGTTGTCGACGTGAGCAATCCCGGCCAGCCGCGCGTGGTCGGCGGCGTCAAGCTTCCGAATTTCAAGGAGCCCTATATTCTCGACATCGAGATACAGCCGCCGCTGGCGTATGTGTCCACGATCGATCACCCCAGCTCTTGGGAAGTGCAGATCCATCTGCTGAACATTGCCCAGCCCGCACAGCCACGCTGGCTGACGGCAATCAATAGTATCGGCGGCAACGATATTGAGGTTGTCGATCAGCGGGTGTATGCGACGAGCCCTTACTGGATCGCTCCCATCCCCGATCTCGCGATCGCCGATGTGGTGAACGGCTCTGCATTCCAGCCGCGTGGAAGCTATGGCACGACCGGTAGTGCCTCCGTCGCCGTCAAAGGCTCGATCGCGTATCTCGCCGATTATGCGTATGGTATTCATGTCGTCGACATCAGCGATCCTGACAATCCCGTGCCGCTGGGAACCGTTAGCACGCCCGAGGAAGTGTATGATGCCCAGGTCGACGGGTCGTATCTGTACGCCACATGGCTGGACACACTGGCCGTCTACGACATCAGCACGCCGGAGACTCCGGTTCTGCGATCGACACGCCAGCTGCGCGGCTTTCCCACCGATCTAGAGGTTGCCAACGGCTGGGCCTATGCGACCTTCAATCCGGTGGGCTTATCGATCGTGGATGTGCGCGATCCTGACTATATGGAGATCGTGACGACGTACCCGATGACGGACCTACCGCTCGACGTTGAGGTGGACGGCTCGCTGATCTATCTTGCAACCAGCGGCGGCCTGCAAATCCTGCGGGTCACGCCTCAGTAGGCACGGCGACATAACATGAGCGCTCAAACGAGCTTGAATCTGGCCGATCAGCAGCTCACGTCGCTGCCCGAGTCTTTGATGACGAGCGAGCTGGAAGAGCTGAATCTCGATCGCAACCAGCTCACAGCGCTACCGGAGTCGATCGGCGAGCTGCGGCGGCTGCAAACGTTGAGCATGTACAGCAATCAGCTTGAGTCACTGCCGGAATCGATCTGGCAGCTGACTCAGCTGCGCACGCTGAATATCGCGGAAAATCGTTTCACTACGCTGCCCGATGGTATCGGCAGCCTGACGCAGCTCGAAATGCTGGATCTTGGCCACAACGCCTTTGCAGCGCTGCCGGAGTCGATCGGCTACTTGCGGCGGCTGTCCTTCCTGTATTTGAGCGATAATCGGCTTACGACACTGCCGGAGTCGTTTGCGAACCTGAGCAGCCTGATCTACCTGGGTCTCACCGATAATCAGCTGTCTGCTCTACCAGCGAGCGTTACCCGGCTCACCAGGCTGATCGAGCTGCGGCTTTACAATAATCAGCTTGAGTCGTTGCCCTCGTCGATCGGCGAGCTGTCGGCGCTCAAAGAGCTGTATCTGATGAACAACCGGCTGGCGAGTTTGCCCTCGTCGATCGGCAAGCTTGGCCGCCTGCGCAAGCTGATTCTGCAAGACAACCGCTTGCAGTCGCTGCCCACCACGCTCGGCGATCTCGCATCGCTCACCGATCTGGATCTGCGCAATAATCAGCTAACATCCTTGCCCGACTCGATCGGCAGCTTGAGCAATCTGCGCTTTCTGGATCTGCGCGCCAACCAGCTGACCGAGCTACCCGCCGGTCTGGCTGAGCTGACGCAGCTGGAAAAGCTCGACCTGCGCTGGAACAGATTAGCCGCGCGTCCAGCCTGGATCGAGCAGCTTGAGCGGCGCGGCTGCACGGTGTTTGTGTGAGCCAGACCCGCGCCTAACGCCGCTTAAGCGCAAACTCTACTCCTGGTTACTACTGATAATAATAGTGTGGTCAAACCTCTACCTAAAAGCCCTTGCGTAGCGCAGAGCATTCTTCTATAGTTCTGCGCTGTATCTGTCTTCAATCATCCCCAATCCATAATCTTGATGTGTTTGTCCTGAAAGGAGGACGTGGCAGCAGCGCCACGTGCCCAGTATGAGCTACGATTCTGAAGCTTCTACCGAAGAAGTGCGCGCCCTGCGCCGTCGCATCGCCGAGCTGGAGGAGATGGTCTCCCTGCACCAGCACGTTGCCGATGAGCTGCGTGCCAGCCAGGAGCAGCGCAGACACGCCGAGCAGCGCTTCCGGGGATTGATCGAGGCTGCACCCGACGGAATCATCATCACGGACGACCAGGGCGTCATGCTGCTGGTGAACCAACAGATCGAGGCGTTGTTCGGCTACGATCGCGGCGAGCTGATCGATCACTCGGTCGATATGTTGCTGCCCAAGCGGCTGCGCGCCAATCACTTTCGGTTTCGCACAAGCTATGTGGAGGCGCCGCATACCCGGCCGATGGGCTTTGGCCTGGATCTGCTCGGCGAGCGCAAAGACGGCAGCGAGTTTCCGCTTGAGATCAGCCTGAGCCCGCTGGAGTTCGAGGACGGCGTGCAGATTATTTGCAGCGTCCGCGACATCACCGCCCGCAAACGTGCCGAAGAAGAGCGCTCGCATCTGCAAGAAGAGATTATTCGCGTGCAGGAACAGACGCTGCGCGAGCTGTCGACGCCGCTGATTCCGATCACGGATCAGGTGGTGGTTATGCCGCTGATCGGCGCGATCGACTCCGGCCGCGCGGCTCAGATCGTCGAGACGCTGCTGCAAGGCGTTGCCGAGTGCCAGGCCGAGACCGCGCTGATCGACATAACGGGCGTGTCGGTGGTTGACACGCAGGTGGCGAATATTCTGGTGCAGGCGGCGCAGGCGGTCCAGCTGCTGGGTGCGCGCGCGGTGCTGACCGGCATTCGTCCCGAGATCGCGCAGACGCTGGTAGGCCTGGGCGTGAACCTCGGCACGCTGGAGACGCGCTCGGATCTGCAAAGCGGCATTGCCTACGCGGTCGCCCAATCACGCGGCAAGCTCAACGGCGGCTTCGGGCAGCGCTCCGCACGCTCGTCGTAGGCCGGCGCAACGGCGCCGCCGGACATGGTGTATACTCTCAGGCCATGAGCTTTGCCAGGAGAGACACTGTGACCACTACCCAACCGCGCCGCACAGAGCTGGCGGTGCCGGGCAGCAATCCCAGATTCATTGCCAAGGCCGTGAGCGCCGCCGCCGATCTGATCTTTCTGGATCTTGAAGATTCGGTCGCGCCCGACCAGCGACCCGAGGCGCGACGGCTGATCATCAAGGCGCTCAACGAAAACGATTGGGGCCGTAAGCTGCGCGCCGTTCGCGTCAACGCCACAACCTCCCAATGGTTCTACGACGACCTGATCACGGTTGTCGAAGGCGCCGGCCACAACATCGACGTGGTGATCCTGCCCAAGGTGAATCTGCCGGGCGATGTGTACATGCTCGATATGCTGCTGAGCCAGATCGAGATGAAGATGAGCTTCTCCCGGCCGATCGCGATCGAGGCGCAGATCGAAAGCGCGCAGGGCATGGTGCATGTCGAGCAGATCGCGACCGCCAGCCGGCGCCTGGCCGCGCTGATCTTCGGCCCCGGCGATTTTGCGGCCTCGATCGGCGCTCCGCTGCTGACGATCGGCGGCGCGGTCGCGGAGTATCCCGGTCATATCTGGCACGCCGCGCTGAGCCGGATGGTCGTCGCGGCCAAGGCGGCCGGTCTCGACGCGATCGACGGGCCGTACGGCGTGTACACCGACGCGCAAGGGCTGCACAACAGCGCTACCCAGGCGCGGCTGCTCGGCTGCGACGGCAAGTGGGCGATCCATCCCAGCCAGATCGAGCCGATCAACACGATTTTCTCGCCCAGCGACGAGGAGCTGACGCGCGCGCAGCAGATCCACGATCGCTACGAGCAGGCGCTGGGCGGCGAGGCACGCGGCGCGATCTCGCTCAACGGCGATCTGATCGACGCGGCCTCGCTGAAAATGGCCGAGCGCGTGCTGGCGAAAGGTCGCGCGGCGGGCAAAATCTGAGGCACAACGAATCTTCGTAGGGGCGTATTGCATACGCTCTGATCGATCCAGCCAGCCGCAGCGGCGACATACGACTGGATTACATAAAAATCTCCCAAAAAGGCGGCTTCGTTGAGACGGAGGCCGCTTTTTCATGCTACAATGCGCGTCCATGACGCTTTCCAATGATCCAGCGGGCAACGAGCCCTTTCCAAATACCGGCACACTGATGATGATCGGCGGTGCGGAAGACAAAGTCGGGAACCGCACGATCCTGCGCCGGTTTGTCGAGCTTGCGGGCGGCGAGCAAAGCCGCATCGCAATCATTGCCACGGCCTCAGAGATCTACGAGATCGTTTCGCAGATCTACGAGCGCATCTTCACCGAGCTGGGCGCGGCCGACGTGCATGTGCTCAAGCTTTACTCCCGCGAGGACTGCTGCAACGAGAATATTCTCGCGCCGATCAGCAAATCGTCGGGTCTGTTTCTCACCGGCGGCAACCAGCTGAAGCTGATGACGATCCTGGGCGGTACCCCGGCAGCGACTCGGATTCGGCGTGCCTATCGCGCGGGCTGCACAGTTGCCGGCACCAGCGCGGGCGCGTCTGCTGTCTGCCAGCATATGATGGCCTACGGTATGAGCGGCATCACGCCCCGCAAGGCGATGATGCATTTCGCGCCGGGGCTGGGCCTGATCAACCGGCTGCTGGTCGATCAGCACTTTGGGGCGCGTGGCCGCACGGGCCGTCTGGTGACGGCGCTGGCGCACAATCCCTACCTGCTGGGCGTCGGCCTGGACGAAGACACCGCGATCGAGGTTGACTCCAGTCGCATGGTGACCGTGATCGGGCGTGGCTCGGTGACGGTTGTGGACGGTACCGAGATGAGCTACAACGACATCTACCGCATCTCCGACCACGCGCCACTGACGATCCACAACATGCGCTTTCATCTGCTGACTCATGGCTATCAATTTGATATAAACCGTCGTTGTCCGGTGATGCCGGCGACGCCGCCGCTGCCCTTCGAGGCGGGCCTCTACGCAGAGGGCGAAGGCATTTGATAGGGAACAAATGAACCAAGGAACAAAGGAACAAAGTGATTTTGGGCGCTCCTTGTTTTCTTGTTCTTTTGTTCTTTTGTTCTTCTTTATCTGATTCAGCGAGGTGCTTCGATGCGTGTCCTAGAAACCCGAGTCTACCGTGGCCCGAATCCATACGGCTACCGTCCCGTCATTCGTTTCAAGCTCGATCTCGGACCGCTGGAGGAGTATCCTTCCAGCAAGCTCGACACCTTCTCGGATCGGCTGTTGGAGCTGATCCCGACGCTGCATGAGCATGGCTGCTCCTACGGCGAGCCCGGCGGCTTCGTGCGGCGGCTGCGCGAGGGCACCTGGATCGGCCATATTGCCGAGCATATCGCGCTGGAGCTACAGTGCCTGTCCGGCACGCCCGTGACCTACGGCAAGACGCGTGGCGCAGGCGAGGAGCGCGGCGTCTACTACGTGGTCTACTCGTACATCGAGGAGCGCGTGGGTATGTTGTCGGCGCGGCTGGCGCTGCGGCTGGTCAATCATCTGCTGCCGGCTGAGCTGCAAGGCGTGCAGGGCCTGGAGCTGCTCACGCCGGAGCGCGCGGGGAACGTTACCGAGCCTGACGCGCCCTTTGATTACAAGGCCGAGCTTGAGGAGCTGATCCGCCTGACGGAGCGGCTGGCGCTGGGTCCGACGACCATGTCGCTGGTGGATGAGGCGCGCCGGCGCGGCGTTCCGGCGATCCGCCTGGACGACCATAGCCTGGTCCAGCTGGGCTACGGCAAGCACCAGAAGCGCATTCGCGCCAGCGTCACCAGCCACACTTCGCATATTGCGGTCGAGACGGCCAGCGATAAAGAGTTGACCAATAAGCTGCTCGACGATGTGGGCCTGCCCGTGCCGCGCAATCGGCTGGTGCGCTCCGCCGACGATGCGGTCGCCGCCGCCGAGCGGATCGGCTATCCCGTGGTCACCAAGCCGCTGGATGTCAGCCACGGTCGCGGCGTGTCGCTGAACCTGCAAGACGCCGAGCAGGTGCGCTGGGGCTACGAGCAGGCGGCGCAATATCGATCGGCGGTGCTGGTCGAGCGCTACCTGCATGGCAAGGATTATCGCGTGCTGGTCGTCAACGATCAGGTGATCGCGGTGGCGGAGCGCGTGCCGGCGCATGTCGTCGGCGACGGCAAGCACACGATCGCCGAGCTGATCGAGATCACGAATCGCGATCCCCGGCGCGGCATCGGCCACGAGAAAGTCTTGACGCGGCTGACGATCAATGATCAGGCCAATCGCTTGCTGGAGCAGGCTGGTTTGACGCTCGAAAGCGTGCTGCCCGAGGGCGAGGTCTTCTTCCTGCGCTCGACGGCCAACATTTCCACGGGCGGCACCGCGATTGATCGCACCCACGAGATCCACTACGACAATCTTGAGATCGCCCGGCGTGCGGCGCGGGTGGTTGGCCTGGACATCGCCGGCATCGACATTATCTCGCCGAATATCGCCGAGTCGCTGCGCGAGACCGGCGGCGGGATCGTCGAGGTCAACGCCGGGCCGGGCTTCCGCATGCATTTGCAGCCATCTGAGGGTACGCCGCGCAATGTCGCCAAGCCCGTGATCGATATGCTGTTTCCGCGCAACACCCAGAGCCGCATTCCAATCGTGTCGATCACCGGCACCAACGGCAAGACGACGACCTCACGCATGGTCGCGCATATTCTCAAGATGCATGGCCTGCGCACAGGTCTGACGACTACCGACGGTATCTATATCGACGGCGAGCTGTACATGCGCGGCGATCTGACCGGGCCGTGGAGCGCGCGCATGGCGCTCAAAGATCCGACGATCGAGGCCGCGGTGCTTGAGACGGCGCGCGGTGGCATTCTGCGCGAAGGGCTGGGCTTCGATCGCTGTGATGTCGGCGCGGTGCTCAACGTGCAGGCCGATCATCTCGGGCTGCGTGGCGTCGAGACGCTGGAAGACCTGGCGCGCATCAAGTCGCTGGTGGTCGAAGTGGTGCATAAAACCGGCTCAAGCGTGCTCAACGCCGACGATCCGCTGACGCTGAGCATGCGCGATCGCGCCGGTGGCCGGATCGTGCTCTTCTCGATGCATGGCGGCGACAATGGCTCCGAGGCGCTGCGTGAGCATATCGCCGAGGGCGGCGTGGCGGTGGTGTTGCAGCAGGGCGTGCGCGGCGATATGATCGCGGTGTACGACGCCGAGCAGTATATTCCGCTGCTGTGGACGCATCTGATCCCGGCGACGCTGGAAGGCAAGGCCCGCGTCAACGTGGCCAACGCGCTGGCGGCGGCGGCGATCACGTATGCGCTGGACGTGCCGGTCGAGACGATCCGCCAGGCGCTGCGAACCTTCACAACCTCGTTCTACCAGACGCCGGGACGGCTGAATATCTTCGACGAGCATCCATTCCGCGTGATCATGGACTACGGCCACAATCCGGCTGCGCTTGAGCACATGGTCGATCTGGTATCCAGGCTGCGATCGAATCATAAGCAGGTGATCGGCGTGATCTCGGGGCCTGGCGATCGCCGCGATCAAGATCTGCTCCGTCTGGGCGAGCTGGGCGCCAAAATGTTCGACCGGATGATTATCAAGCAGGATACCAATCTGCGCGGGCGCAAAGCCGGCGAGGCGGTCGGGCTGGTCAAGCAGGGTGCGCTGAGCGGCGGCCTGAGCGAAGACCAGATCACGACGATCCTGTCCGAGGTCGAAGCTGTGGATCATGCCTTGAAGCAGGCCCAGCCACAAGATCTGGTGGTTGTCTTCGCCGATCAGGTCACGCCGGTCTGGAAGCGCATCATCTACTTCAACCGCGACAAATTCGGCGTCGGCGCCGGGCAGAAGGACGAGCCGGTCGGCGCGTAACAATTCCCGAACAACATAGAATCAAAAAGGAGCGGGCCACAATCCGCTCCTTTTCGTTGCTCGCATCTGGGGTGCTAGCTCCCGGTGTACGCTCTCCAGCCCGGCTCCGAGCCCAGGCGCTGGCCGAGGATCATGCGTAGCTGCGCGCCGTGCTCCTGGACGTGGCGCATGCTGTTGAGCAGCAGCTCCGCAAAGCTGAGCGAGCCCCAGGGGAACGTGCAGCGTCGATTGGCCTCCTCGTCGGTCAGCGCTTCAAGCGTCGTCTGGCACTTGCGGCGGCAGTAGGCAAGATAGCTTTGTAGCTCAGCTTTGGTGTAGGCCGGCTCAGGGACCACGCCCGCCGGATCGAACTCGTCCAGCGTAAACGGTGCTGGCGGCGCAAAGCCTTCGACTTCGCCGGTCAGATAAAAATCCAGCCAGAAGAGCGTATGATAGGCCACATACCAGAACTCCGAAAGATCCGGCCGATCCGTATGCTCGCCCCACATAGTAGCGTGCCATAGCTCGTCGGGACAATCGCCGATCGCCTTATCGAGCATGTGGATCGAGGCTTCGAACTGGCTCCAAATAATTGTCGACCACGGTACTGTCACAGATAATCTCCTGATAAGCAATCTATTCGACGTGCGCTACGGACCGGCCGTCGCAGTGACATTGGGATCAACCGTCGGCGCGAGCGTCGGCGTGCTGGTGGGGGCCGTCGTCGGCGTGAGCGTTGGCGTCGATGTCGGCGTGGCGGTCGCGGTGGGTGTCAGCGTCGGCGGCGGCGTGATCGTGGGCGTGGCGGTCGCGGTGGGCGGGTTGATCATGGTGCGCAGATTCGTGTTGAGCGCGATCACCTGATCCGGCACCAGCACCCACAGGCTGCCCAGCCCGAGAATCAGCGCCAGCAGCGACGAGACTCCGATCACGATCCAGCGCGGGATTTCGCGAGGCTCGGGCTTGCCGCCGAGATGCGCCAGCGGCTGCACCGGAAGATCCGCGAACTCTTCGCGATAATCGGCGAGAGCGTGCTCGACGTCGAGGCCCAGGTACTGGACGTAGGTGCGCAGCATCTGCTCGGCCATGCCGCGTGGCAGCATCCCGAAGCGAGTTTCTTCCATGGCCTGGAGATACCAGATCCGCAGCTTGGTGTCTAGCTCTACCTGCACCAGCGAAAGGTTACCGCGCTGTCGAGCGGCGCGCAGACGTGGCCCCAGCGGCAGCTCCTCGATGTTGCCCGCGTAGGTCTCCACTGCGGCGCGCTCCTGAAGCAGCGAGTGCTCGTCGGCGAGGCCCATAAAGAGCGGCGCGTCGGGATCAAACTCTTCGTCGGGGTAGCCGGCGGCGGGCGGCGGCGCGACCTGCTGTCTGGCTGCGGGGCTCGGCGTGGCGGGCGGCACAGCCTGGCGCTGGCTCGGCGCCTCGCGCAGGCGCGTGCGGATGCGGGCCATCAGCTCGTTAGTCCGAAACGGCTTGGTCAGATAATCGACCGCTCCCAGATCCAGCGCGGCGACAATATCTTCTTCCAGCCCATGGCCGCTGGCGACAATCACGGGCAAGTTGCGCAGGGTCGTTAGCTCGCGCAGAAAATCCCAGCCGCGTCCATGCTCGGTCTCAACTTCGAGCAACACAATATCGATCATCTCGGTGGCGACATAGCGGCCCGCCTGATCAAGCCGGCTGGCGCGCAGCACACGATGACCTTCGGCCTCCAGCGTTGCTCCGAGCGATGAAAGCAGATTAACATCGTCGTCGACGACAAGGATCGTTGGCACGAGTAATACCTCTGGAATAGAACAGTAGCAACATCGCCCGCATGGCACGCGTTCTCGCGCCTGGTGAGCGCACGGCTGTGCATTATAGCATGAGTCCGCCCCTACCCTACGAAATGAACAAAGGAACAAACGAACAAGGGAACAAAGAACTAACACAAGCTTGATCATTTGATCATTTGTGCGCCGGGCGCCCTCTGGGCATGGCACCCGGTTCCTTTGTTCTGTATATTCCTCGCTTGCCAGCAGTGCTATAATGCGCTTCATGAATTTTGGCGCACATATGTCAGTCTCCGGCGGACTACACACCGCATTTGCGCGCGGCGAGACGGTCGGCTGCCGGACGATGCAGATCTTCAGCAAAAACGAGCGGCAGTGGAACGCCAAGCCCCTCGACGATGAAGCGATTCAAAAGTTCAAGGCGGAGCAGGAGCGCACAGGCATCGGCCCGTTGATCGTACATGACTCGTATTTGATCAACCTGGCCTCGCCCAAAGACGACCTGTGGGAGAAATCGATCGCGGCGTTTGGACATGAGCTGGAGCGCTGTGAGCAGCTCGGCATTCCGTATCTGGTAACCCATCCGGGCGCGCATACCGGCTCCGGCTGCGACACAGGTCTTGCGCGCGAGGTCGAGGCGCTGAACCGGCTGTTTGCCGAGGGCGTCGGCGGTGATACCATGGTGCTGCTGGAGACCACGGCGGGCCAGGGAACCTGTCTCGGCGGTCGCTTTGAGGAGCTGGCCTGGCTGATCGAGAACGTCTCGCATCCAGAGCGGGTAGGAGTGTGCGTAGATACGTGCCACATCTTTGCGGCCGGCTACGACTTCCGCACGCCCGAGGGCTACGAGGCTGTCTTTGATCGGCTGATTGGCCTGATCGGCTCCGAGCGCATCAAGGCGTTTCATCTCAACGACAGCAAGGGCACGCTTGGTAGCCATCTCGATCGGCACACCGGGATCGGCGAGGGCGAGATCGGCATCGAAGGCTTTCGGCTGCTGGTCAACGATCCGCGCTTCATGGAGCTGCCGATGGTGCTGGAAACACCCAAAGAGCCGGACGAGTCCGCAGATATTCGCAATCTGACGCTGCTGCGCAGCCTTCGAGCACCAGCGGCGTCGGCGGCGGAAAAATAACATCCAGAGAGTTTGTATGACGCAACAACAATTTCGCTGGCTGCTGCTGGCAATCGCCAGTGGACTGCTCACCTTCGTCGTCGTCCGCCGTCGCCAACAGCTGGCCGCGGCGCTGCCCCAGCCGATCATCGATCAGGCTGAGCGCTTTGTGATCCCGTGGACCGCGCTGGAGCGCAATAAGTCGGCCAGTGCCAGCGCTGAGCAACCTGCCGAAGAAGAAAGCCCGGACGAGCAGAACGGCGAGGAAGAGCAGAGCGATGACGGCGTGATGCGGCGCAAGGTCAGCAGCGGCTATCGCATCAGCTTCAACGGCCGGCGCTACGGCCCGCTGCCTGAGAATCTCGTTGGCGAGTACGTCGAGGTCGAGGAGCGCGACGGCCTGCTGTTTGTGCTGCACGAAGGCCAGCCGATCGCCAACTTCGAGCTGCAAAGCTCGTAGCCTGGCGCAAGCCCAGAACGAGTCGCCGGCATCAGGTTTGGCTTACAACAAAACCTCCGAGCGCAGAATTGGACTATAACGCCAGTTCCGGCTCGGAGGTTTGATTTCTTGGCCCTTTCCTCTGTGCGGTTACCGCGCCGCCTACACCGCAGCAACGCGATCGGCTGCCAGCAGCGCTACAACCTGGGCCAGGGTGGGCGGCGTGTCGGTAACGACAATGTTGCTCCCCGCAGCCACGTTTGCCTGGACGGTTCCTGTAATTGTATATCCAACGGTTGTTGAGCTCAGGACTGTCACCTGTGTGCCGTTTGATACAGCCTCGGCGACCTGTTGTAGGAACGTGGCCGGGAGCGCCTCCCCGTTCATGGTTCCTGAGAGCTGGAAGTCCAGCGCGACATTCGCGGTTGCATGCTCATCAGCATCAATGATGACCGAAATATACTTTGTCTCACCAGGCTGGAGCGTGACAACCAGCTTTTCAGAAACGGTATAGTGGTGGCTTTTGGTCGATGTCGCAGCCGTCGAGTAGGTGTAACCATATTGGAAGCTCAGCTCAAGCTTGAACTCGCCGCCACTGCCGAACCAATTGACTTTGGAGGAATATGAAATCTTTGTGCCAACCTGGAACGAGTGGGTGTCGGTAACACTGGCCTCGGCTTGCTCCTGATATTCGTAGGTGATCTCGGGCGTATAGGTTACGGGCTCAGATCCCGTATTCTGAATTGTTGAGGTCTTTGCGATCTGCGGGGTTGGCATGGCAGTATTGGGTATGACACTGCCACTGGCGATGCTCAACGCAAAGGTGTAAAACAGCGGCTGGACCTGGCATTGCAGCCAGGAGTAGGTGGGAATATCAACGCTGGCAAGCTGAGGATGATCCCGCTCTAGCGGGCAAGGCGTGCCGGCTTGCTGAAACTTGCCGCTGGACGTTAATCGTCCAGCTTGGGGAGTGCTTTCCAGCCAGAAGAATGGCTGATACCAAACATCGGTGCCATCCTGGAAGAGGTTGAAGCCAATTGACCAGCTTTCATTGGAGTTGGTTTTATAGATCGTCTTCGAGAATTGGGCGGGCAGCTCCTGGGTATTGAGCTTGGTTACGCCTGTCACCATCGGAGAGGGAAAGGTACTATCGAGATCGATTTCATATTGAAATATAACCTCGTCTGGGCCGAGCGGAAGTAACGCTGCCAGATCGGCGGGTGTTACTTGATTCATACTGGTTCCTCCTGTTGCGGTTAATCACTGCTCAATCGAGCGTGGCTGTATTACACCATCAGCAGACCGCCGAGCAGTGTCGGTTTTCGACATAAAAAGCGACATTATTTTGGGAATTGGCGATTGTCGATCGTGGAACTGCCATGCTATACTGGGTAGGAATTCCGGCGCGTCCTGCCGGAGTAGTCTTCCTGACGTGTACAGCATCCATCGATTTGTTAGCTCATGCTGGCCATGCGGTCTGAGCCGTACATCTCCGCCAAATCTCTGCCAGCGATAACGAATACGTGAACTCGATCAGCGATCGAGCCTGAGCAAAGGCAAGCTGATGCACGAGATCTTTTCGTTTGGTATCTGGCTCCGTCTTCGCCGCCGAGGACTCGATCTCACCCAAACCCAGCTAGCCGAGCGTGTCGGGTGCTCAGAAAGCACGATTCGCAAAATCGAAGCCGATATTCTGCATCCTTCGCGACCCATGGCTCAGCGCCTGGCGCAATGCCTGGATCTGCCCGAGGAGGAGCACGCTACTTTCTTGCGCGCTGCCCGCGCCGAATCATCAGTTGATCGACTGCCCGCGCCCGCACACATAGAGCCAGCCTCACCTCCGGCTTTGCCACAGCATCGGCGCTCCAATCTGCCGCTGCAAACAACCAGCTTCGTCGGCCGAGCTACTGAGCGCGCTGAGCTGGCCGGCTTTGTTTCGTCCCAGCGCCTGATAACCATCACCGGCGTAGGCGGCAGCGGCAAAACCCGGCTGGCGCTCGAAGTCGCCATGGATCTGCTGCCCACATTTGCCGATGGCGTCTGGCTGGTCGATCTGGCTGTGCTGCACGATCCCGACCTGGTGGCGCAGACGATGATGCGCAGCCTACGTATCCGTGAGGTAGCCGGCGACACGCTGTGTCACGCCCTGCGCGATAAACACGCGCTGGTGGTGCTGGATAATTGCGAGCATGTTGTCGCCGCCTGCGCCGAGGTTGTGCATGGGCTGCTGAGCCAATGTCCACAGATGCATCTGCTGGCTACCAGTCGCGAGCCGTTAAATCTGCTGGGTGAGCAGCTGTATCCCATTCCGCCGCTGGTCACGCCGCCCGCCGATCCTGCGCCGCCTTTAGCTGAGCTGCTGGCGATCGAATCGGTGCAGCTTTTCTGCGAGCGCACGCGGGCCGTGCAGCCAAGATTTACACTCACGCCCGCCAACGCCCATATGATCGGCGAGATCTGCCGCCATCTCGACGGGCTGCCACTGGCGATCGAGCTGGCCGCTGTGCATATGCGCCGCTTGCCGCTGCAAAACCTGCGCGAACGGCTGGTCGAGCCGCTGCTGCTGCTGGTGAACGGCCCGCGTAATCTTCCACTGCGTCACCAAACGCTGCGCACAACCATCGACTGGAGCTACCAGCTCTTGACCGCCGATGAGCAGCAGTTTTTTAACCGGCTCAGCATCTTTGTCGGCGGCTGGACGATTCCGGCTGCGGAGGCGCTGCGCGATCAAGCTGATGCTGATCTGCCTGCGGATCTTGCGCTTGGCTCGCTACTCGATAAACATCTGGTGCGCGAGGTCGAGGGCTGTGAGGGCGAGCCCCGTTTTGCCATGCTTACGACGTTGCAAGCGTACGCGTTCGAGCAGCTTGAGCTGAGCGGCAAAATCGAGGCGATTCGTGGTCGCCATGCTGCCTATTTTCTGGATCTGGTAGAGCGAGCCGAGGAGGAACTGGCAGGCGGACAGGAAACATCCTGGATCGAGCATTTGGCGGTGGATCATGAAAACCTGCGCGCTGTGCTGGCCTGGGCCTTTGCCGACGAGAACGCTGCTCAGATCGAGATCGGGCTGCGGCTGTGCGGCGTGCTGTGGCGCTTCTGGTGGATTCGCGGCTATGTCCAAGAAGGCCAAAGCTGGCTCGATCTTGCGCTGACCAGGCTGGACTATGCGCAGCCGCGGCAAGCCGCCAAGATCTGGTACGGCAGCGGTATTCTGGCTCGGGTGCGCGGCGATATGGCGGCTGCTCGACGCTACTTTACCGCAAGCTTGCAGCTCTGGAAGCAGCAGCAGGATCAGCCGGGGATCGCGCAGGCGCTGAACAGCCTGGGTGTGCTGGCCTTCAACCAGAGCGAGTATGACCGGGCGCGGACGTTGTTTGAAGAAAGTCTCGTGCTCTACCAGGCGCTGGATGATCACAAGCACGTCGCGCTGATCCTCAATAACCTGGGGAATATCGCCTATAAACAAGGCGATCTGGAACGAGCAACCGAGCGCTACCAGGGCGGGCTGAGCCTGTTACAGCAGAACGGCGCTCAGCCCAGCACCGTCGCGCTGATCAAGGCGAATCTTGGCGACATTGCCCGATTATGCAAGCAATATAGCCAGGCAGCGCGTCTGCTGCACGAGGGGGTGTTGATCTATCTTGAGCACAACGATGTTGAGAACATTCTCTTCTGTCTCAACAACATCGTCGATATTGCCGTCGATCTTCGGCAGAACGATCTGGCTGCTCAGCTACTAGGTGCCGCCGATGCGCTCTACCAGCGGAGCGGCGTTGCCAAACTTCCCGAGATAGTCGAATGCTGCCAGCGGCAAACCGTTGCTATTCGGGGCCTGCTTGGCGACGACGCGTTCACGGCTGCCTGGTCAACAGGACACGTAGCTTCGCTGGAACCACTGATAGCCCACGCAATGCAGCGTATGATCCAGGAAGCTGATACAGGAGGATACGATGAGCGATACGTATCGTAACACCAGTTCCGAGACTGAAGGTGAAAGCATCGCGTGCTGCATATGTAATCAGTTGGAGGGGCAAGTCGTCACGGTTATTCCCTGGGATGGCTCATCGATACAGATACAGCCGCAGCAGGGGAATACGTTTACGCTCTTTCCTGGAACCAATATTCGGATACAACGTACGGGCGATAGCATCACTGTTCGTTTGTTCGGCCATGCTGCAACCATAACAGAAGAGCTACGGACAAATGTAGAGCTGGCGCTGACGACGGATATGTCGCTGAACCTTACAGCCGAGAATCTGATGAAGATAACCCTGATCCAGCCACTGTATCATAAAGATCCCACTCAGATAGTGAAGTGTGGCGAGGGATCAGCTCCACCCCGCTAAATCGCTGGCCTATTCGGCAGCCTGCCGAGATTGCCGTCGCAGAACGTCGCCTGGGGCGGGCAGAGGCAGAGCAAGCTGGCGGCCTCACTGGATCAGATTGACTGAAAAGTCGAGCGTCGTGCCTTTAACCTCGTACACGGCAACCTGGTTGTTGGCCGAGTAGCTGACAAACGGCGCTCCAGCTCCGTGCTTTCCCAGAATCGCGTGGACATAGGGCGTAATCGCGCGGGCGTAGCTTGGTACGTAGATCGAGATAAGATCCGGGCTGGTCCGCGTCTGGTTGATCGCATAGTTGCCGCTATTCCACTCGCTGATATGCCAGATGCCATCATGGTCGAGCCAGCGAATCGAAAAATTCATGACGAACGCGGCATTGTTGGTACAGGCGATCTTTGCAATTTGCAGCATAGGTATGCTCTTTCTTCCAACCGGCGGCTGCGTGATCGATACGGCTGCAATTTCTGGTGGATGATAAAGGGCTGGCGGAGCTACTCCACCAGCCCATTGACTTTTTCTCGCCTGAAATATCTTACAGCAGCGTGCCCACGTTGCCGTCGCAGAACGTCGCCTGAGGCGGTCGATCTTTGCCTTCCAGCAGCGTCTCGCCCTCGCCGTCGATCAGGTCAATCAGCACATCCACGATGTCGCCCTGCCACTGCTCGTTGCGGCCGGCACGCAGTATCTTGATCGCCTGCTCCACCGACATGCCTTTGCGGTAGGCCCGATCCGAGGTCATGGCGTCGAACGCGTCGGCCACGGCGATCACCCGCGACTCAAGCGGAATATCCTCGCCGCGCAGGCCGTCGGGATAGCCGCTGCCGTCGTAGCGCTCGTGGTGATGGCGAATAATATCGCGCACATCGTCCAGCACGGTCTCCACGATTCGCGCGCCGGTGACCGGATGCTGCTTCATCTTCTCGAACTCTTCCGGCGTGAGCTGGCCCGGCTTGAGCAGGATCGAGTCGGGAACGCCGATCTTGCCCACGTCGTGGAGCAGCGCGCCGTAGCGCAGTCGCTCGATCCAGGTCTCGGTCTTCTGCATCACCTCGGCCATGCGCACCGCGTACTTGGTCACCTGCTCGGAGTGTCCGCTGGTGTAGGTGTCGCGCGCATCGATCGCCGCCGCCAGCGCCGCGATGGTTTGCAGGTTCTGGTGCTTGAGCTTGCTGTAAAGCCGCCCGTTCTCCAGCGCGACCGCCATGCTCGATGTGAAGACCTCGAAGAGCTGGGTTTCTTTGTCGCTCAGATTCGGCGTGCCCTCGCTCCAGGTCATTTGCAGCACGCCCACCGGCCGATCCTGCACCCGCAGCACATGCACTACCTGATTGGCCGCCGCGTGCTGCGCGACCAGCTCAGCGTGAGCGCTCACCACATTATCGTCGCCGCCGAGCTTGGACAGCGCCACATCACGCCCAACCTCGATCGTGCCCGCGATGCCTTTGTGATCCATCAGCGTCAGCTTATGCTCATTCGGATCGAGCAGCGAGAGCGCGACGCTGGCCGGCTTGAAGCGGTTGCGCAGCTGGCCGATGAAATCGCGGATCTGAGTCGTCACGTCAAGCCGGGCCGAGATCGTGCGGCTCAGCTCCATCAGCGCGACCATCTCGGAAAGCGTCTCGCGCTCGTGGCGCAGCCGACGCAGCTCGCGCATCTCAAGGCAGGTCTGCACCGTGCGCTCAAGATCGTCCAGCTCCAGCGGCTTGGTCAGATAATCGAACGCGCCGAGCTTCAGCGCCTGCTTGGCGGTATCGATCGAGCCGAACGCGGTGATCATGATCGCGTCGGTGTCGGGGTAGCGCTCTTTGATCTGGCGCAGCAGGCCGAGGCCGTTAAGCAGCGGCATGCTGAGATCGGTCAAAACAATATCGTATGCAACCTCGCCCAGTCGCTCCAACGCGCGCAGTCCATTGTCAACCTGATCAACTTCATACTGCCGCATCTTCAGCAACCGCACGCAGACGGTTCGGACTAGCGGATCGTCCTCCACGACCAGGAGTCGTGGGGTGGCTGTTGTCGGAGCAGAGAGCGCCGGGGTTATCTGCATAGGAGCATTTCCTTACGGCTGTGCGTCGTACACGGAAGTGTACCGTTAAGAACGGTAAACGTCTAGATCTGTGGCAGACGTAATGTAAAGCAGCTACCCTCCCAGATCTGAGAGCTGACCGCGATCGTTCCCCAGTGATTACGTACAATATCTAACGCCATCGGCAGTCCGATGCCCAGGCCGCGGCGCATCCCGCCCGAGGTTTTGGTAGTAAAGCCCGGCGCGAAGATTCGCTCACGCAGATCTTCGGGAATGCCGTAGCCGTTGTCGCTGATCTGGACCTGCGCCCACTGACCTTCGCAGGTGACCTCGACGCTAATCATCGGCTCGTCGCTGGTCTCCACGGCTTCGAGCGCGTTGTTGATCAGATCCAGAAAAACCTGCTGGAGCTGCGCCCGGCTGCCGAGCACTACCGGCGACTCATCGGGAAGCCGGCAGTGGAAGGCGATCTCGCGCTGTTGCGCCAGCCCTTTGACCACCGCGACTGTGTCGGCGACCAGATCGTTGAGCTTCAGCGGCACTTTGCTGGTGCCGGGCGAGTGACCGAAGTTCGACAGCCGCTTGACGAACTCCGCGATGCGCTGAGCTTCGTCGGCGATCGAGCGCACATCCGCCGCCGCCGAATCCGAGATCGCCGGATCGCGCTGTAGCAGACCGGTCATGCCGATGATCGCGCTGATCGGATTTTGCAGCTCATGCGCCAGCCCTTCGATCAGATCGCTCATGGCGTTGGAGCGCATCTGGTGGATGTGCTGCACCAGCATCCGCACCGATTGCTGCGCCTGCTGCTCGCGCTGGATCTGCTCACGCAGCCAGACTAGCAGCGCCGTCGTGATCGCATTGATCTGCTGAAGCGCGGCCGGCTCGACCACGCCGAAGGGCAGCGGCGCGGCGTAGCGTAGCTCGGCCCAGCCCAGCGCCTCGTTGCCGTGGATGAAGGGCAGCACCAGCCCGGCCTCGCGCTGAGCCGGCTTGGCTTTGATAGCGGTCGCTTCGTCAGTTTCGGCAGTCTCTGACGACCAGCGCGCAATCACGGTCATCAGCCGATCGTCGTCGATCGCACTCGTGCCGGATGGCATCTGAGCCGCCTGGTTGAAGCCCAGCGCGTAGGCCAGCTCGGTCGGCAGCATCAGCGTGCCGGCCACCGCATCGCTGGCCGCGACGATCTCGCCCAGCAGTTGCTCGAAGGTTTCGCCGAGCGTGCTGGCAACAAACGCCGCCTCGATGCCGCTCAGCATGTGACGCTGCGCTTCCAGCTCATGGCGCGTGTGTACGGCCGCTTCGAGCTGCGCCAGGCCGTACCCGGCATAGCGCACGAGCGTTTGCGCGCGCTCCAGATCGGTATCGCTGAACCGATTCGGCTGCGTGCTGAGCATTTCGACCCAGCCGCGCCGTCGCCCGTGCAGGACCAGCGGCACGCCCAGCCACGAGCGATGGTTGGTGTCGGCTTCGCCGGGCTGATCGCGCAGATCGTCGATCCGCGCGGCCTCACCCGTGGTTTGAAAGATAAAATGTCGCGCCGAGGGCGTGGGTGGCAGTGTGGCCTGGCTGGGATATACGATCCGCAGCGTCGGGCGATCGTCGTGGCCGAGCCAGACGGCGGCGACATCGTAGGGCACGAACACCTGAAGATCGATCAACAGCTGGCGCAGATGTCGATCCAGCAGATCGTCGAAGGAGTCCGCTGCTGAGGGCGGCGCCGGTGAGGCCGGGGATTCGTGTAACGAAACTGGAATCATGGCTTTTCCTCCAGCTCCACCTGTATAGCTAACCATTCCAGCTCCACCGGCCTCTCCTCTCTCTTCTTCCGAACCTATTGCTGCTCGATCCAGACGCGAAACTCGCCCAACGATGAACAGATCATATCCGCCGCCGAGAAGTCCAGATCCTGTGTTAGCTCATTCGGCACTGCAACCGCGAACATGCCGGCGGCTTTGGCGGCGACGATTCCATGCGGCGCGTCCTCGACGACTACGCAGGCGGCGGGCCTGACTCCCAGCAGCTCGGCGGTGCGCAGAAAAATGTCCGGCGCCGGCTTGCCTTGAGCGACCGTATCGCCGGTCACGATCGCATCGAACGCGCCGGCCAGACCTAGCTCACGCAGCGCAATCTCGATATAGCGCGCATGGCCCGAGGTTGCCAGCCCGACGCGCAGCCCCAGCTCACGCACGGCTACAACGGTCGCGGCGGCCTCAGGCATCGGCCTGAGATTTCCCGGCAGCGAGGCCAGAAATTCCTCGTCGCGCCCGGCCATCACCTGCTCGATCGAAAGCGGTAGATCCAGCTCCTGTTTGACCAGCGTCGCGCTTTCGAGCAGCCGCAGACCAAACATCCGATCGATTAAGTCCTGGCTCAGCATCCGGTCATAGCCCGCCGCAAGACGCTGCCAGGCCGCCTTCGAGAGCGGCTCGCTGTCGGCGAGCAGGCCATCGAAATCAAACAGCACAGCCTGAATCATTGCGCGCCGTCCAGCATCGGATCGTCGGCGCGGCGCGGCTGCCCATTATCACCGTCGGCGCGGCGGCCAAATGAGACCTCCGCGACGATCACGCCCAGCAGCATCAGGCCACCGCCCAGCAGAACCGCCCACGTCAGCGCCTCGTCGATCCACAGCCACGCGAAGAAGGCCGCAAAGACCGGCTCCAGCGCGAAGATCAGCGCCGTGTGCGTGGCCGTGGTGTAGCGCTGAAGCCACAGCTGGAGCCAGAACATCATCGCCGTGGCGACCACGCCCAGAAAAAGTCCTACGCCCCACACGCTCAGCGACGGCACCGGGATCGACCCCGCGAAGAGCGCCGCGACCGAGCCCAGCAGCGCTGCGGTAAACATCTGCACGCCGTTGAGCGTGATCAGCGGTAGCGTCGTCGCCCAGCGGCTGACCGCGACGATATGCATCGCGAAGGCGAAGGCACACACCAGAATCAGCAGATCGCCGGTGCGCTGCGCGGGCGTGCTCACCACGTCCGCCGCGCAGCCGAGCCAGGGTAGCTGGCAGCCCCAGGACAGAACCGTCAGCCCGGCCACCGCCAGCGCCACACCGACAACCGCGCGCGTGGGTGGGCGCTGCCCGAAGATCAGGCCCAGCAGCGGCACCAGAACCACGTTTAAGCCGGTGATGAATCCGCCACGCGTTGGGCTGGTGTAGCCCAGGCCGATCGTCTGAGTCGTGAATCCGGCAAAGAGCAGCGCACCCAGCAGGATTCCCACCTTTAGATTCTGCCGTGTCAGCTCCGCGCGCCGGCTGATCAGTGTCGGCACGAAGACCAGCGCCGCGAACCAGAAGCGCATCGCGATCAGCGCCAGCGCCGGAAACGTCGCCACGGTCTCGTGTACCATCGTGAAGGTGGTACCCCAGATGACCGAGATCAACACCAGTAAAAGATCCGCCCGCCGTTGACTCACCCTTGTGCTCCCAACACTTGCCCAGAACTCGCCCCGTTGCGCTTCCTAGAGTCTGTAGTAAGTGGGATCTACGCGCCGCCCTCGCAGCCGCGCAGATCCTCAAATGGGAGCATTATACCCAATCAGACGCGCGCCGGTTCGCGATACGCCGCCAGATCCGCCTCGTCCACGATCGGCATGAAGCGCGACATCTCGACCATCTTGAAGATTTTCTGATGGTGCGGGCTGACGTTGATCGCGAAGAGCTTGTAGCCGGATTTGCGCGCCGCGACGACGAACTTGAGCAGCGCCGAGATGCCGGCCGAGTTTATAAAGTTGACTTGCGCAAAGTCGAGCGCGGTGATTGGCCGCATATCGCTGCACATCTGCTCGATCGCCGCCGCCGAGATCGCATCGACGCTGGGCATGCTGATGCGCAGGATCGCCAGATCGCCTTGTTCTTCGCGCCGGATCGTATGCTGAGCCATGAGGATGGTCCTTTCTATGGAGCTGTTGCGCCCGCAACACGCTGATTACCGCTGGAATATCACTTGGTCCCTTTGGGTTGCGTCTACATCGAAAGCTGCCCGGCTTATTCCACGGGCTTGCGAAAGATCCGCAGGGTCATGACGGTGCCCTCGGCGGTGCTGCTGACCTCGCACTGATCGACCAGCGAGCTGATAAGATACATGCCGAA
This sequence comes from Herpetosiphonaceae bacterium, assembly GCA_036401895.1. Taxonomy (GTDB): domain Bacteria; phylum Chloroflexota; class Chloroflexia; order Chloroflexales; family Kallotenuaceae; genus LB3-1. Next base: position 24,047 of record DASWTW010000217.1, read on the forward strand.
GCCACGCAGCATGCCGGCATCCAGGTTGTCTTCTTCCACTACCCGGCGGCTCCAGTCGATCCGCTCCACACCGCCGCCGTGATCGGTCACGCGCACCTCAAGATGATCGCCGTTCACCTGAAACGAGACCTCGACGGGCATGTGCGCCTGGCGCTTGCTGCCATGGTCGATCGCGTTGTTGACCGCCTCGCTGACGGCGAGCTTCAAGTCCTCGATCCGCTCGGGATCGAAGCCGAACGTTTCGCCCAGCTCGGCTGCGCTGGCCCGCACGACGCGCTCAAACGCCGGATCGGATGGAATAGATAACATGACACGATGCATAAACTACGCTCCGACCATTAGGAAGATGAAGGCACAACCTGATGCGGTAATCGCGGCACGCGGCCACCGCGCGCCATAAAGCGATCGTAGCGCCGGAGGTAGGCCCGGCCGACGGGGGTGTTGCCTGTTTGCAGATAGCACGCGCCCAGGTAGTAGAGCGCCTGCGCGTGGTTGGGCTGGGTTTTGATCACCTGCTCGAAGAGCGGGATCGCCCGCGCCGGCTCCAGCAGCTCTTTGTAGCAGGTTCCCAGCAGGAACGCCGCCTCGACATCTTGCGATTTTTGCTCGATCACCGCCTCAAGCTCTGTGGCTGCCAGATCGTGCCGCCCGCGCCGGATGTAGATGCAGGCCAGGTCGTAGCGCAGCGATGCGGCGCGCGGCGTCAGCGCGATCGCTTTGCGCCAGGCCGTGATCGCCCACTGCTCTTTGTTGAGCACGAGATACATGAAGCCCAGCAGATAGAACGCGACCGAGTCGTCGCCCAGCAGCTGTGTGGCGCGCTCAAGGGCGCGTGCGGCGGCCAGCGGCTTGCCGAGATCGTAGAGCAGCTTGCCCATCTGCACGAAGATCTGGCCTTCGGTCGGGCGCTGCCGGGCGCACTCGTAGAGGATCGTGTAGGCCTGCGTCAGCCGCTTGCTAAGCCGCAGCACCGCCGCAATGCGCAGCCGGGCCGCGACAAAGAACGGATCTTGCGGCGGAATATGCAGATACTCGCGTACGGCCTCTTCCCAGCGCCGCCGCCGGGCCAGCAGGTTGCCCAGCAAAAACCGGGCGCGATGCTCCTCGGGCTTCCACTCCAGCAGCGCGCGGTAGATCCGCTCGGCCTCTTCTTCCGCGCCCTGATTTTTGAGATCGTCCGACAGGCGGTAGTACCACTGCGAGGTATCGGCCTCGGTCTTGTTGACCAGCTCCTGCGGCTCGGACTCGGGCGAGATAAAGGTCGGCTCGACGCGCAGCGCCTCCGCGAAGCAGCGCTGGGCCAGCTCGTGCGCGCCGTGACGCTGGTGCATCAGGCCCATGTAGTAGAGCGGCTCGCCTGCCTGGGGCCGCACCTCGCGCGCCGAGGCGTAGTGAATATAGGCGCGCACCGAGTCGTCGAGATGCTGGTAGCAGCGGCCCAGCGCAAAGTGCGCCTCGTACAGGCTATCGTTGTGCTCCAGCGCTTCTTTGAACGCGGCGATCGCGCGCTCAGTCTGGCCCATGGCGGCAAACGCGACGCCCAGGTTGTAGTGCGCCTCCGAGAGCGACGGATCGGTGCGGACGGCCTCAAGATACTCGCGCAGCGAGGCGTCCCAGTCTTCGGCGAAGGCCCAGGCGTTGCCGATATACAGGTAGATGATCGCGCGCTCACGATCCGAGATGATCGCGTTCTGGCTGCCGTCCACATATGCCGCGATCAGCGCCGCTTTGAAACGCTCGACGGCTTCCGGGTACTGCGCGCTCAGGTAGGCGCGAATGCCTTGCGTAAAGGCGGTGCCCAGTTCAGAGCCGTCCATAAAGCGCTCGCTCCCGACAAACGTGTCGAGGTCGAGCGGCATGAACACCAGCGGCTCAGAGGTAATCATGGATGGCTCCTGCGACGTAGAACAGGGAGCTGGCCGATCGATCGTTGGTAAGGCTCGTCACGCCAAACGCGCATTCCACGCTCCACACAGCTATACACATGCATCGAGTTCCGCACGGACGGTCGTGCGATATTCTTCCAGGGTCAGACGCAGCTGCGCCAGCAGCTCACGGCTCAGGCCGCGTCCATGGCGCGCCTGCACAATCTTGCCGACCTGGGGCAGCGCCGCCTGCCAGGACTGCACATCCGCCGGCAGGTCGCCCAGCTCGACCCACAGCGCCGCCGCGCCCATCTCGCCCATCACATCCACGCTGATGTTGCGCAGCTCGGCGTTGAGATCCGGCAGCCGCCGCCGCATCAGCACCATCGTCATGTCGTCGGCAAGCGTGTTGCCGCTCCAGGTTTTGACGGTGTTGAGGATCGTCGCCATCATCGAGCGCGGGCGCTGCTGGTGGTTGCGCAGCAGCAGCGATTGCAGCCGCGTAAAGCCGTACATGCGCTCGCGGGCGTCGTTGGCCTCGGTGATGCCGTCGGTGTACAGCAGCGCCGTCTCGCCGGGCGCCAGCGTCGCTGTGATCGTCTCGTACTCGGCGTCGGGATCGATGCCCAGCGGCAGGCCGCTGATCTCAAGCTCCTGCACGTCTTTGCCGATCAGCACCGGGAAGTTGTGTCCCGCGTTGGCGATATGCAGCGTTCCGGTGTGGATCTCGGCGTGGACGTAGAGCATCGTCACCATACCGTGCGGCATCTCGCTGATCAGCGCGCGGTTAAGCGCAGCCAGCGTCTCGCTGGGCGTCAGCCTGTCGCGCGCGATCTGGCGAAACAGCGTGCGCGCGACGGCCATGCGCAGCGCGGCGGCCAGCCCATGCCCCGAAACATCGCCGATCATCAGGCCGTGCCAGTTTTCGTCGACCACCGGGAAATCATAAAGATCGCCGCCCAGCTCGCTGGCTGGCAGCGAGGCTGCGGCAAGCTCCCATTTATGCAGGCGCGGCACCGTCTGCAACAGCAAGCCCTGCTGTAGCTCGCGGGCCATGCGCAGATCTTGCGCCAGCTCAGGGTGATCGCCCGCCGCTATCCGTCGCGGCCTCGGCACGACCACCGGCGATCGTCCCGTGATGCGTTGGTGGGAAGAGCGATGGCTTACGAGACTTTTCCACGACATGAAAAAACATCCTCAAACTAGCGGTGTTGCAGCCGATCGATTTCCAAATGTTGCAAAAACCGTTGGCAGGTTTCGCGCAGCCAGGCGACAGTCACGCCGTCCAAAACCTCGGTCGCGTCCAGGTCGGCGAGCTTGCGCAGCGTGCTGCGATACTCGCGGTCGGCCAGATCCAGGCGCTGCCGGCTGCGGTAGGCGTTGGCAAGGTGAAACGAGGGCAGCGGCGCCTGCGGCACCAGGTAGCGCACCCGCTCCAGATGCGTGATCGCCTCGTCCCAGCGCTCCTGGTTGGCGCACAGCATGCCCAGCAGCAGATGCGCATCGTGGACCAGCACATCGCGCTCGATCGCCCGCTTGGCCTCGGCCGCCGCCTGCTCCCAGTCGCCGCGATTGGCGTGGATGCGCGCGATCGCCGCCAGCGCCTGGGCATAGACCGGATCGTCAGAACGAACTTGCTGTAGGCTCGTGAGCGCATCGTCGAGCAGGCCCGATTGAAGCTGGCTCAAGCCCTGCTCCAGGATCGAGCGCGCCGGCAATGGCGCAGGCGGCCGTACCGGCAGCCGGGCCGGTGTACGCGGCTTGGCATCGCGCACGGGCTGCGGCTTTTCGACGACGGCGGGATGCTCGCTCAGCAACGCTCGTTCTTCGCGCGCAGCCGCTCGCTCGGCTCGCTCCTTGAGCTGAAGCTGATGGCGCATTCTCAGCGCGCCGGTTCGCGGCAGCGGCTTGCGATACACGAATGCGCCCGCTAGTTCAACCGTTTCAAAGCGGTCAAAGATACGCCAGAGCGTTTCGGAAAATCCCAGGAACAGATAGCCGCCCGGACGGAGCGCATCGAAGAAGCGGCCCATCAAGGCGCGACACACATCTACCGAGAAGTAGATCGTCACGTTCTGGCAAAAAATAATATCGAGCTGCCGCGCCCAGACCGGCACCGGCGTATGCAGATTGTGCTGCTCGAAGTGGATCAGGCTGCGCACCTCGGGCCGGATCACGTTGTAGCTCATGTCGGGCGAGAAATAGCGCCTCATCTCGTCCTGCGCGATGTTCATCAGCGTCCGGCCACGGTAGCGCCCGATCTGCGCTTTTTCCAGCGCCTGGGTGCTGATGTCGGTCGCATGGATCTCAATCGGTCGCGGCAGCGGCTCGCCCAGCGTGGTCAGGATCGAGATCGCCAGCGAGTAGGGCTCCTCGCCAGTCGCACAGCCCGCGCTCCAGCAGCGTAGCGGCTGCGTTGCGCTGCGCTCGCGATGGAACGTCGGCAGGATTACCTCGCGCAGTGCCCGGTGATGCGCCGGCGTGCGAAAGAACTGCGTCTCGTGGTTGACGACCAGCTCGGTCAGGCGGTGCAGCTCGGCGCCTTCGATCTGCTGTAAGTAGGCGCGCACATCGTCGATGCCGAGCGCCTCCATGCGCACGGCCAGCGCGCTCTCAAGCGAGCGGTGGCGGCTGCTGTCCATCGAAAAGCCGCTGTACTCGGCGATGCTGGTCGCAAGTGTTTGAAACTGGCCGGTGGAGAGAGTCGGGCGCATCATCGTCGCTCCTTGACCACGCTCTCGCGTAGCAGCACTTGCAGCCGTCCGGCGATCGCTTCGGGCGTCAATACTTCGTCGACCACACGCGCCTCGATCGCGGCGCGCGGCATGCCAAAGACGATGCAGCTTTCGGCGTTCTGCGCGATTGTGTAGCCGCCCTCGCGGTGGATCGCCGTCATGCCCAGCGCGCCGTCGCGGCCCATGCCGGTCAGCAGCACGCCGATCGTGCGTGGGCCGTAGGACTCGGCTGCGCGCTGCATCGTCACGTCGACGGATGGCCGCTGAAGCAGCGCGGGCTGCGATGAGATGCTGAGCACGCCGTCGCCGTCGATCAGCAGATGCATGTTGTCGGGCGCGACAAAGATTCGTCCCGGCATGGCGATGTCGCCCGATTGCGCCAGTTGCACCGGCATGCCGCTCGATCCGGCCAGCCAATCGACCATGCCACGTGTGAAGCCGTCGGCGATATGCTGGACCAGCAGCACAGCCGCCGGCAGATTAGCCGGCAGATGGCGCAAGATCTGCTGCACCACACGCGGCCCGCCGGTCGAAGCGCCGATCACGATCAGGCGATTGGCAGCGCCCAGCGAGCTGATTCGCGGCGTGGTGGTTGGCTTGCTCGTCGCTGGCGCTGGCGGAGTCGCGGCTGCCGGCGGTGTGGGAGCGGCTGAGGCCTGAGGCAGCGCGCCGAGCGGACGAGAGCCGCGCAGCCGGCGTGCGGTCTCGCTGCTCCCGAGTGGCCGCGAGCCATAGAGTCGGCGTGCGGTCTCGCTGTTGGCCAGTGAGCGCGAGCCACGCGACCGGCGGATCATATCGCTAGTGGCCAGTGGCCGCGAGCCGCGCGATCGCTGCTGAGCAGCTTTGTCGCCGCTGATGGTGCTCGGCGTGTCCTGGGGCGTGCGCCGCCGGCCGCGTAGATGCGTCACAACCCGTACCCGCGACAAGATCTTGATGCGCTTGATCAGACCTGCGCGCGCCTGCTCCAGCCCGCCGGGATCGTTGCTGGAAGGCTTTTCCATCACGTCCAGCGCGCCCAGGCCCAGCATGCGAAAGGTGATGTCGATGTCGAAGCGCGACAGCGAGGCCGTAAGCACCAGGATCGGCGTGGGGTAGTAGGCCATGATATGCTCGGTGGTTTGCAGGCCATCCATCACCGGCATACGCACGTCCATCGTGATCACATCGGGGCGCAGCGTCGCCACCTGCTCGATCGCGGCCTGCCCATCACGCGCCGTGCCAACCACCTCGATCTCGGGATCGGAGGTGAGCAGCGTCGTCAGCGCGCGACGCATCAGCGCTGAATCATCGACAATCAAGACACGGATCGGCATAGCAGTAGCGAAACTCCGAGCGACGAAGCGAAGAACCTAGAACCAAGAACCTAGAACCAGGGTTTATCTAGTTCTTCGTTCTTAACTCTTTGTTCTCTGTTTTAGCGTTAGATTCTTTGTTCTCGCGTTAGGTTCTAAGGTTTCTGGTTTTCCGTTAGGTTCTTGGTTCTAAGTTCTAGGTTCTACTTAGACTCCCAGCAGCACCTTGACGCGATTGGGCAGGTCCAGCAGATCCAGATCTTTGTTGAGATAATCGTCAACGCCCGCCTCGAAGCCGGCCCGCCGGTCATCCATCGAGGTCAGCATAATGATCGGCAGATCTTCCAGCGCTGGCTGCTCACGCAGGCGGCGACAAACCTCGTAGCCGTCGATGCCCGGCATCTGCACATCCAGCACGATCAGATCGGGCATGACATCCCGGACTCGGCTAAGGCCATCCTCGCCGCTATGCGCTACCTGGACTTCGTAGCCGTACATTTCAAGCCGCATTTTGACAATGTCGGTAACGAGTCTGCTATCGTCGACGATCAGAATGGTTGCGCTCATGCAAACCTCCAGCATGCGATCAGAGCCGCATCGCATGCGCTAGCTATCACTTGGTCGCTTGACTGTCTATGTGTGCGGCGTGGACGATCGTTGTGTTCACGCGTTCGTGACTGCTGTGCAGCATACGAGAATCTACAGGGCGTCGGTATAGTCCTGCGTCCCAAACCGCAATCGCCGTTTGATAGAGGCGAAAAAGGACGGCAATCATGGCCCTGCGCCGAGCAGATCGCGCACTGCGCTCAGCAGATTTGACTGGTCGAACTGCGATTTGACGATGTACGCCTGCGCGCCCGCGACAATGCCCTGACGCTTGTGCTCGTCCGAGTGCAGACTGGTCACGATGATCACCGGAATATGCGTCAGCTCGGGGTCGGAGCGGATGCTGGAGGTCAGGCCGAAGCCGTCCAGTCGCGGCATCTCGACGTCGCTCACCACCAGATCGAACTGGTTGTCGGCGCGCAGCTTGTCGAGCGCGTCCTGGCCATCGACAGCGGTGGTGACGTTATAGCCGGCCGACTGAAGGATCGATCGCAGCAGCTCGCGGGTAGTGAACGAGTCGTCGGTGATCAGCAGCCGGTGCGATCGAGCGACCGGCTTGGGTGTCATGCGCGTGGCGCGGGCGCGACGGGTGCGCGTGATCAGGCCCTGAGCGCTCAGCACCACCGCCAGCGAGCCGTTGGGCAGCGGCGCGATGCCGGAGACCAGCGGATGATCGGGAAAGAGCGGCCCCAGCGGCTTGACCACAACCTCGCGCTCGTCGACCATGCGATCGACCAGCATCGCGATCGGACGTGACGCGCCAAGCAGAATCGCGTGGTCACGCGCCAGTGTTCCGGTATCCTGCGGCAGGTCCAGCAGATCCGCCAGCGAGACCAGCGGCACCATTTTGCCGTCGATCTTGAGCAGCGGCTGTCCCTCGACGCGATGAATCTCTTCACGATCCAGCCGCAGCAGGCTCTGGCAGCTGCGCGACGGCAGCGCCCAGAGCTGATTGCCGGCCTCGACCAGCAGCACCTGCGAGGTCATCAGCGAGACCGGCAGCACCAGCGCGATCGTGGTGCCGCGCCCTACCTCGCTCTCGACGATCACCTGGCCGCCCAGCTCAACCATCCGCGAGCGCACCACGTCCATGCCGACGCCGCGCCCCGAGACATCCGTGATGATCGGACTCATCGAGAAGCCGGGCATAAAGATCAGATCCAGCGTCTCGACGTCGTTGAGCAGCGCCGCCGATTGCTCGTCGATCAGCCCTTTGCGCACGGCGGCAGCGCGCAGCTTGGCCGGGTCCATCCCCCGCCCGTCGTCGGTCACGGCAATGCGGATCTGGCCATGCTCGGCAGTCGCCGCGACGACCAGACGGCCCGTTGGAGGCTTGCCGGCAGCGGTGCGCTCCTCGACCGACTCCAGGCCGTGATCGAGCGCGTTGCGGACCATATGCAGCAGCGGATCGCTGAGCGCGTCGAGCACCTTGCGATCGGCCTCGGTCTCCTCGCCGCCCAGCTCAAGCTCGACCTGCTTGTTGAGGCTGCGCGCCAGCTCACGGACAGCGCGCGGCAGCGTCGCGAAAATCGTCGCGACCGGAACCAGCCGCGCCGCGAAGACTTCGGCCTCAAGCTCGTCGATGAGCAGCGTTTGCGCGGCGGAGCGACGCGTGTAGGCGTCGTGCTGCGTGCGTACGATCTGGCTCAGCTCGCTTTCACGGCCCTGAAGCTCGTTGAGGCGATGCGTCACGCTCTGGCGCTGCGAGGGCGACATGCGCACATGGCGCAGCTCACTTTCGAGCGTCTGAAGCGTGCGCTGCTGCTGCGCAATCAGCATCGTCAGCGTTTGCAGGCTTTGCAGATGCAGGCTATCTTCCTGCTGGCCCACCATCAGCTCGCCCGCCACCGCCAGCAGCCGATCCAGCCGATCGACGCGAACGCGAACCGTCGCGCGCTGAACTCGCGGGTTCGACGCAGGCGCAACACCAGCCAGAGACGATGCGACGGCAATTGGCGCTTCCGATCCGTTGCCGTTGGCTGGCACAACCGCGGCCGGCGCATGATTCGATCCGTTGCCGTTGGTCGGCACGACGGCAGCCGGTCTATGCTCCGATCCGTTGGTTAGCGCTGGCGCTGCCGGCTCGATCACGATCGACTCTTCAACCGCCTCCACCGGCACAGGCGCATCGCCGGGCGGGTCGGGATCGGGCGACGCATCGAAAGTCGCAGCATCGCCGCTGGCCGCCTGCTCAAGCTGCGCGATCAGATCGCCAGTGTCGAGGTCAAGCACGCGCTGCTCGCTGGCGGCGATCGCCAGGGCCTGCATTGCGTCGTTAGCCTGGAGCAGCAGGTCGTTGAGCGCGGGCGAGATCGTGAGCGTTCCCGCACGCAGCGCGCCGAGCAAGCTTTCCATCGCGTGGGCGACGTTGGCAGCCGCCGCAAAGCCCAGCAGACGGGCGGAGCCTTTGATGGTATGCGCGGCGCGAAAGACCCCATCGATCGTTGCGCGATCGGTGGGGTTACTCTCAAGCGCCAACAAGCCTTCCGCGATCACACGGACGTTGTCGACAGTTTCTTCGCGAAATTGTGCGTAGAACGCGCTGAGGTCCATACGAATAAAGAACCTAGAACCAAGAACCTAGAACCTAGAGAAAACAACGTTAGGTTCTTGGTTCTTCCTTTAGCTGCTACTCGTCAAGCCGTGCAGTCGTTCGGCGATTGCTGTCAGCGTGGCGGCGGCCTCCGCCATCTGGCGCGATCCGGCGGCGGTCTGTCGCGAAACTTCGGCGACATCGCGCATGGTCTCGACAACCTGCTCGCTGGCGGTCTGCTGCTGTGAGGTTGCCAGGCTAATCTCCTGCGACGATTGGACCGTGCGCTCGGCCATCATCACGATCGTATCCATAACTTGCCCTGCGCGATTGGCCAGCAGCGCGCCGCGCTCAACCTCTTTCACACCTTCTTCGGTCGCCATGACCGCCGACGATGTCGCGGCCTGAATCTCGGCGACCACGCTCTTAACTTCTTTGGCGGCGGCGATCGTGCGGTTGGCCAGATTCTTGACCTCAGCGGCCACAACCGCGAAGCGGCGTCCGTACTCGCCGGCGCCGGCGGCCTCGATCGCGGCGTTGAGCGAGAGCAGATGCGTTTCGTCGGAGATGTCGTCGATCAGATCGATGATCTCGCCGATCTGCTGGGAGCGCTCGCCCAGCGCCAGGATACGCGTTGCGACGTCCTGAACTTTGCCCTTGATACGCTCCATGGCCGAGACGCTCTCGTCGACGGCGCTCTGGCCCTGGCTGATATTTTCCAGCGTGGCGCTGGCCGCATCGCTCACCTGCTCCGCCGACTGCGCGATCTGACGCGAGGTGTAGCCCAGCTCCTCGATCGTCGAGGTGACTTCCGCGACCGCCGAAGCCTGCTCGGTTGAGCCGCTGGCCTGCTGCTGCGAAGTCGCCGACATCTCGGCGGCGGCGGCGGATAGCTCAGAGGCCAGCTCGATCTGCTGGGAATTTTTGTCGAGCAGCGTTTTGTTGGTTTCCCATAATTCTTGCGCCCAGCTGCGCGCCTGCGCCGAGCTGCTGTCGAGCGAGCGTGTCGAAAGCATGATCGTCAGCGTGACCAGCACAAAGGTCAGCAGATAGTTGAGCGTGCTAAAAAGCAGATTCAACATCTGGCTCTCGACGCGCTTGGGAACAATCATCCCGAAGCCTTCCAGCAGCGCCATCGTGCTGTAGCAGCCCAGCACGATCGCTCCCATGCGCATGCTGTTGCTGATGCCGCTCATGAGGCCGGCCAGAATCACCGGCAGCACGTAGTACACCGGCACCGGGCCGGTGATGCCGTTGTAGGCCCAGATCTCGAAGGTGATCGCGATCATCAGATAGAACAGGCTCAGCTTCCCCGCCATCGCCACATGATCGCGGAAGGCCAGCAGCAGCACGGGAATTCCGGCCAGCACCGACAGCACCGAGACGCCTAGCGGCCAGAGCAGATTCTGCTCACGGGTTTGCAGCCAGACCAGAAAGATCACGGTCGCCATAAAGCCGAACCCGACCAGCCCGCCGATGCCGACCGCCTGAACCAGCGGACGATAACGGGACGTGTCATCGGCATCCTCAGTCGTTACTTCAGGAACCAAGCGTTGTACAATCGACAGGTTCATGGGGCATCGTGTCCAATCTGACGTGCGAGCTGCACAAGATCAACCAACGGCATCAGTTCAGTCTCGTCAAGAATACATCCACACACGGCGGGATGCGCCAGCGGCGCGATCCAGGCCGGAAGTTCAAACTGCGGCAGGCGGCCGCGCAGGTCGGCGTGGCGCACGCGGAGTGTAATGTTGCGCTGCTCGTCGGCGACCACCAGCCCGAACTGCTCGTCCGCGGCGGTAGTATCGCCCAGCAGATCCGCCAGCCCCGGCAGCGATGGGCTCGTTGCCACGCGCTGAAGGCTGCGTACCGTGTGACGCGGCACAGCGTAGCGCTGCCGGCCTGCGACCACGACGATGAACTGCTCAGCCTGCATCATTGCTCGCCGTGATCGCCGCAAACACAGCCTCAAGATCGATCAGCGCTACCGGCTGCTCCTCGTGGACGATCAGGCCCGTCAGGTAGTGCGCCTGCGCCGGCGGTAGCGACGACGGCAGCGGCTCGATCGCGCGATCGTCACGCTCCACAATATCCGCCACCGCGTCGCCGACGATCCCGGCGTGGATACTGTTGTGCTCAACGACGATGATCCGTGAGCTGCGTCCCGGCGCTGGCCTGCCAATGCCTAGCAGCGAGCGCACGTCGATCACCGGCAGGATCGCGCCGCGATGGTGCAGCATGCCAAGCACGGTAGTCGGCGTTCCGGGGATCGGAGTCGGCACGCGCCAGCGAATGACCTCGCGCACAACTTCCATCGGCAAGCCGTAATGCTCATCCGCCAGCTTGCAGAGCAGGAATCGTATCGTCTCGGTAGCTACAGTCATACATTCACAATCTTGATGGGGGCGTGTAGCGTCAGAATAACCAGCGGCTATGATCGGGTCAAGCAAAGGTGCTAGTACGAGAGGTATGCTGCTCCTCAGTACTCTTGCGTCCGAAGTACAGGCATGCGGCGGCGATCGCTGACGCTGGTACAATCCCTGTAGCTGGTGTTACACAAGGAGCATCGATACAATGACTATACATAATCATCAAATGCCGGGGCAGCGCGGCGTTCTGTGGGATGTCGACGGGACACTGATCGACTCGGGCGATTATCACTGGCTGGCCTGGCACGAGACCATGGCCGCCGAGGGCTTCGATCTAAGCCGCGATCGCTTTGCAGCAACGTTCGGCTGGCGCAACGATGCGATTCTGCGCGATTGGATGGGCGCGGATCTGGCCGATGCCGAGATCGGGCGGATCGGCGATCTCAAGGAGGCGCGCTACCGTGAGCTGATGGCTGAGCGCGGCGTGCAGCCGCTGCCGGGCGTGCGGCGCTGGCTGGAAGCGCTTCACGCAGCCGGCTGGCGACAGGCGGTCGCATCCTCGGCGCCACGGCTCAACGTCGAGGCGATTCTTGCCGCGCTGGAGATCGAGCACTTCTTTGAAGCGATTACGTCGGCTGAGGATGTCCAGCGCGGCAAGCCCGACCCGCAGGTGTTTCTGGTCGCGGCCGAGAAGCTGGGCATCGCGCCTGATCGCTGCGTGGTGGTGGAGGATGCACCGGCCGGAGTCGAGGGCGGACGCCGCGCCGGAATGGCCACCGTGGGCGTGCTCTGGTCGCATCCCGAGCTGAGCGCGGATCTGGTGGTGCGCACGCTCGACGAGCTGCCGCCGGATGCCTTCGATCGGCTGCTGGCTCGCGAGCCACGATGAGCGGCGCCGAACAGCTCCAGGCGCTGCTGCCCGAGATGATCACGATTCCGGCCGGCGCGTTTCGCATGGGCACGCTCGACGCCGATCGATCAGCGCTGGCGAAGCGCTATGGCGGCACCCGCGAAAGCTACGCCGAGGAATCGCCGCAGCACGAGGTCTGGGTCGAGACGTTTGCGATCGCGCAGGTGCCGGTGACCAGCGCGCTGTATGCAGTTTTTCAAGCGGCCACGGACGCCCATCGCCCGATTGTGTGGGGCGGCGCGCTGCCCGACGAGCTGCGCGATCATCCTGTGGTGGACGTAAGCTGGCACGAGGCGCAGGCGTTCTGCGTCTGGCTCGGCGAGCAGACCGGGCGGCGCTACCGGTTGCCGACAGAGGCCGAGTGGGAAAAAGCGGCGCGCGGCGTCGACGGGCGCGTCTTTCCCTGGGGCGATGAGCTCGATCTCCAGCGCTGCAACGTTCGCGAGAGCGGCCTCGGAATCACAACGCCGGTCGGGCAATATCCGGCGGGCGCATCGCCGTATGGTGTGCTGGAGATGGCCGGCTCTGTCTGGGAGTGGACGCAATCGCTTCAGGCGTCCTATCCCTACCACGCCGACGATGGGCGCAACGGCAGCAAGCCACGCAGCGAGCGGCGCACACCACGCTTTTTACAGCGTTTGCTGCGCACTGCGCCCGAGCATGCCCCGCCGCCGGTTGAGACGCGACGCATCATTCGCGGCGGCTGCTTCGCCAATCCCGAGGGCTTTGCGCGCTGCGCCTGTCGTCTGCGACTTCAGCCGGAGCGCCGAACGCCGTTTCTGGGTATTCGTCTGGCGCTGGATGGCTAACTGGCTCAAGGACACACGGCCGGCGTGTCCCTGCGATTGTTCTAACTCTGCATACCTCAAGCATAAAAACCGCGCCGGTCAGAGTTCTTCCTGACCGGCGCGTCTTCTTTGCGGCTTACCGTCGCTTGCGAGTATTCGCTCGTCGTCGGCTGAGCCGCACGCCATCGTCTTTGTTCTTACGATCGCGGCCCATGCCGACCCAGCGGCTGAACAGCGTTCCCAGCAGCGGCCAGCGAATCTGCTCCCATGCCTGCTCGACGATGCCCGGCTGCACGGCCTGAGCAGAGCGCGGGCTGTAGCGCTCACGAGTGTAGGCGGTGGCAATATCGTTGAGCGGCGAGCGATGGGCGGGCATGTGCTCGGCCAGCTGGAGCGCAAACTCACGCGGCGTGGCGGACTCTTTGGGCCCAATACCGGCCCAGCGCGCGATCCGCAGCGTGCGCGTATAGGCCAGCGCTGCCGCTCCCACGCCGTTCGGCCGTCGCAGGAAGATGAACAGCACCACCGCGATCGCCGCGAGTCCGCCGCCGACGGTGCCGTTGCGGATCAGGGCTGCTCGTCGCGCTGCCGCTTCCTGCTCGGCAATCAGCTTGTTGATCGCATCAGGATTGGAGATTCCGCGCTCCTGCTCGGCCAGCCGGCGCTCCAGCTCTTCCAGCGTGATATTGCGGCCCGTGAACAGCTCGCTGGGATCGCTGCTCTCGGAGCCTTCCGCGCCTGTCTGATCCGCCGACTCGGGTCGCTCAGGCGGCGTGGCGTACGATGCAGGCGTCGGCTCGAAGCGCTGCCAGCCGAAGCCGGAGAAATACACTTCGACCCAGGTATGCGCGACGTTCTGTCGCACCTCATACACGCCTTTTTCGCTGCTGTACACGCCACCCGCGTAGCCGGAGACCAGCCGCGCCGGAACGCCCTGTGAGCGCAGCATTACTGCCATCGCGGAGGCGAAATAATCGCAGTAGCCGCGCTGAAGGTCGAACAAGAACCAGTCGACGCGATCCCGGTCTTCGGGCGGGAAGGGAATCTTCTCGTCGTAGGTGAACGTGCGCAGATAGTTCTGGATCGCCTCGGCCTTATCGTACGGATTGGTCGCTGCTCCGGCCAGCTCCTGGGCTTTGGCCTTGACCTGATCAAGCTGGTTGCCCTCGGGCAGCTGGAGGTAGCGCTGGAGCCAGGGCGCGTACTCGGCCGGTACCTGGCGCAGGCTCTGCTTGTCGGCGACGCTCACCAGCGAGTTGACGGTGTACTCCGTGCCGGAGCGCACGCCGCTGGATTGCGCTGTGAAGAGCGAGGTGTCGGTATAGTTGGCGACGGTGTTGCCGTCTACGTTGATAAACGAGTGCTTGACGTGAATCGGCACGCTGACCGTTACCGGCTGTGTCGCCGCAAAGAGCGTCGGCTGCGGGAAGTTCTGGCGCATGGTGTAGGTCTGCGTGACCACCGAGCGCTCGACGGTGTCCAGCTGCGACATGCCTTTGCCGGCCTCGATCGGCGTTCGCGCGCGCTCTTCCTGATCCAGGCCCAGCGTCGCCGCCGCGACCTGTCCTGTTGTGTCGGACCAGGTGAGCCCGCCCGGCCCGAAGTCGCCCACATAGCGATCGTAGGCTGTGGCGCGCCAGTAGTCGAAGTAGGGCTTGCCCTCGCCGTCAACCGACTTAACCTCCATCACCAGCTCATTGCCCAGCGATCGCGCGCCGCCCAGGTTCAGGGCGCGTCCGCCGAAGAAGCCGCCGCCGCTGGCGTTGGCCGGCGCGTTGATGTTGGAGAAGGCTTTATCCCAGCTATTCTGGATATTCTGCCAGGGCTGGCGCACGCGCTGCCAGACATGCGCCACCTGCGCGCTGGTGATCCGCGTGGGCATCAGTGTTGTGACGGTAAGCAGCAGCGCCACCACCATCGCGCCTGAGGCCACGAAGCGCCAGCCGAGCAGATCCGGCACCTCGATCATAGCCGCGTTCCAGGTATGCTCGCGGTTGAGATAGCTCTGGTGAACCAGCAGAAGCAGGCTCGCTCCCGTGAACAGGTAGAACAGGATCGCCGGCGGCTTGGGCGAGGCGTAGGTCAGATTGACAAGCAGGATCATGGCGTTCACGATCAGCGGCGCCCACGACCAGCCGCGCCGGATCAGCATCCACATCGTCCCGTAGGCCAGCGCCCAGGCCATCAGCGCCAGCACCGTGATGAAGAGCAGCAGATCCTCGCCGGTGCCGCCGTTGGTCAGGATGCGCATCAAGATAATCGCCCGGATCAGAATTTCAGTCGCCTGATCCCGCCAGGTCGGCAGCGCGTCTCCCAGCAGCGGCCCGATGCGATTAACGGCCCAGGCGACGCCAAGCACGACGCTCAGGCTGTGCGCCAGCCATTTGGGCAGCCAGCGCGCATGGGCAAAGCCCGCGCCCACGACGATGCCGCCGATCGCGACGACCAGCAGCAATTGCAGGCCACGCGCCCAGTTCGACGCCGCGATGCTCTGCACGGTCGACAGTGTCATTGTCGCGCCGAGCAGAATCGTGATCAGAACTGGTCCGAGTTGCGTAACGCCGGACGCTGGCCGACGCCGATGAAGCACTGGTGTTACTACTGCCATAGTGTCTGGATGGAGATGTCAACGCCTGTGATGCGGCAACATCCGCCATGATTAAGCGTTCAGCTTGGAAAATACTCGATGCGCGTTGTCCCAGGTTGTTTGTACAACGTCGTCGTATGGTATACCACGCAGCGCGGCGATTCGTTCAGCCACGAAGTGAACTCGCGCCGGCTCGTTGCGCTTGCCCCGGTGTGGATGTGGCGAGAGATACGGGCAATCGGTCTCGATCAACAGGCGATCGAGCGGGACGCGCTGCGCGACTTCGTGGAGATCAGTTGCTTTGGGGAAGGTAACCGGCCCGGCCAGCGAGATATACGCGCCCAGCTCAAGGCAGGCGGCGGCGTAGGCCCAATCGCCGCTGAAGGCATGCATAACAATCGTGAGGCCCTGCGCAGACTCAGATAGAATCCGCACGGTGTCGGCCTGTGCATCGCGGGCGTGGATCACCACCGGCAGCTTGTGCTCGTGTGCGAGAGCCAGCTGCTGACGAAACAGCGCGTGCTGTGCATCCTGCGGCGCGCGGTTATGGTGATAGTCCAGGCCGATCTCGCCTAGCGCGACGACTTTGGGCTGCTGAAGCAGCGCGATGATCTCGCGCAGATGCTCGGCGGTCGTCTCAAGCGCGTAGTGCGGCTGAATCCCGGCGGTCGCAAAGACCTGAGGATGCTCGGCGGCAAGCGCGGCGCTGGCGTAGCTCGACGGCAGGTCGTAGCCGATGTTGATCAGCCGAGCGACACCAGCCGCCGTGGCGCGCTCCAGCACCTCGGCGCGATCGGCGTTGAAAGCCTCGATATGAACATGAGCATGTGTGTCGATCAATGGCACATAACGATTCTACCATAGAAACTCGGTTAAAATCGAGGTACGCGTCGCGTGAGGTGGAGTGAGGCTTGTTAAAGCTTCGGGGCGATGCTGTACACTGCGAATGGCTACGATCTGTTTTCGGCTAAGAGCGATCCCTCAGCTGTGGGAGTCTGCTGCTGGACAAACCTCGATAGACGGCGTAGATCAGTGCTATGCTACCGGTTATAACTGCCGCGACGTATAGTGTAGCGTAGCCAAGTGCATGGAAGAGAAGACTCCCGCCGATTCCGCCGCTCAGAAATGCCGAGATCACGAGCAAGCTCACATGCAGCCTGCGTTGTTCAACCTGCGCGCCGGTGAACAGCTGGCCTACAAAGATGCCGAGATCCGTAAACATGCCCGTGAGGTGCGAGGTGCGCAGGATGCTGCCGCTATACGTGGAGACCATGGCATTCTGAAGGCCAGACGCTGCGCAGGCCAGGTACATGCCGAGAACCACGTGATGATTGAGCAGTGGTACCGCGCCGAGCAATACCAGCGACTCAATCACTAACGCGATGCTATACCGGCGAGGAAGTGCGAGCGGATCATCCTTGATGATCGCTCCACTGATGGCGGCACCGCCGACGAACGAGCCGATCACGGCCAGGAGGTGCCAGACGTTGGGCCACTGCGCGTCTGTAATCGCGGCAGCCAGCAATGAGGTTGTGCCGGTGAGATGGGTAAAGGCTTGATGCTGAAAGCTCAAGACGCCGACGACGTTGATGATTCCGGCAGCGCATGCCAGAATCCAGGCCACTGCCCAGGCCCAAGGAGGTAATCGTGTAGACATTGGTGTTGGTAGTAAATTGTAGTTGTACGTCGAAGCCCAGAGCTATGCTGCAACGCCAACGTAGAATTATAGATGCGCTCTGAATACCTGATACCGAGGCAAGGTAGAGCTATTATACATGGCAGCAAGCAAGATGGAGCATCCTCGTGAAATATCAGCTGGTGATTTTTGATTTCGACGGCACGCTGGCGAACTCGTTTCCTTGGTTCGTCAGCACCTTCAACACGATCGCCGACAAATACAAGTTTAAACGCGTCGAGGCCGGCGAGCTTGACACGCTGCGCGGCTACAGCGCCCGGCAGATGATCCAGCATCTGGGTGTGCCGGCCTGGAAGCTGCCTTTTATCGGCCGCCATGCCAAACGTCTGATGGGACAAAATGTTGCGCAGATCGTGCTCTTCGATGGCGTGGACGGAATGCTGCACGAGCTTGCGCGGCGGGGCGTGACGCTGGCGGTGGTCAGCTCGAACTCAGAGGCGAATATTCGCCGGGTGCTGGGGCCGCAAAACGCCGCGCTGGTCACCTACTACGAGTGCGGCGCGGCGCTGTTTGGCAAACATGTGCAATTTCGGAAGATCTTGAAGAAGAGCCGGATTCCGCGCAGCCAGACGCTCTGCATCGGTGATGAGATCCGCGACATCGAGGCTGCCCGGCGCGTAGCTCTGCCCTTCGGCGCAGTCGCCTGGGGCTTTACAAATGTTGAAGCGCTCAAGGCCTACGCGCCGGAGGAGATCTTTAGCCGCGTCGAGGAGATTGTCGAGAAAGTTGTCTGATCGCGGCGCTTAATCTTCCACAACCTCGGGCTCTTCCATCAGATTCGGCGGCGTGTAGGGCCAGCGCACCTGCGCCCGCGACCACTCGGCGTCCAGATTCAGGCTGAACGAGCCGCCAAGATCCGCCGCTGCCAGCGTCTCGATGATCGAAAGGCCGAGGCCGCTGCTGGGTTTGGGCGCTGCCGGCGGCTTGGCTGGTCCGTCGTCGCGGACTTCAAGCCAGGCCTCGGCTCCGTTGTGCCAGGCCTCGACCTGCACCACGCCGCCGTGTGTGGCCACGCCGTGCGATAGCGAGTTAT
>DASWTW010000218.1:0-12102 GCA_036401895.1 Herpetosiphonaceae bacterium
ATACTGCTCCTATTCACTACCACATCCACACCGCCATATAGCTTGCGCCATGTGTAAACCGTGTTCTCCGCGATGCCATGAGCCCGGCAACCAGTGACGATCGACGGGTCGCCCGTTGCTGCCTCGCGCAGAATCTGAACAATCTGCTCCTCGGTGACGGTGCTGGTCTTCATCCGAATGATCCGCTCGTTGCGAGCCATTCTATAGCAATGAGCATATGTATTGATCCGTAGGGGCACGTCGGTGACGTGTAGGACACCCCACCGGCGTGCCCCTACATCGATCATGGCTCAACAAGTCTGCTCATTGCTGTAACCGATCACATGGTCCTATTACCGGGAGCATGTCAGGGCACTTCAGTGCCCTATTTGCTGCTTAGATCTGCTCCAGCAATTCGTCCAGATCTGCTTGCGTGAGGCCAGCCTCGGGGAAATCCGAGGGAGTGAAGCCGCCGGCATCCGGCGACAAACAGTGCTGGATCAAAGCCTGGAGGTCGGCAATGTACTGTGCTGCCAGCCACTCGATGGTTGTTGTGTGATGTAGGTGCAGACTGTACGTCCACGTGAGGTGAAGCTGTCCCTCCGCCACGCTACTGGTGATGCTCAGCAGGTATGGTCGTCTGCCGCGTGGACTTTGTGCTGGGCCGCTCGACTCTCCAGCCGGGGCAAAGAGCGATGTACCGGTCAGCGCCGCATCAAGCTGTCCAAGGTAGTTGAATCGGATCTGAGCTTGCGGCAACCCACGTAGCTCCGCGCCGATCTGAGGATTCGGGTGCAGATAGCGCAGCAGGCCATAGCTCAGACCATGCTGCGGAATGCGTCGTAGCTGTTCCTTAACCGATTTGATTTCCGCACCAAGCGTGCTCTGTCCTAGCTCCAGGCAGACTGGAAAGAGCGACGCTAGCCAGCCGACGGTACGCGATAGATCGATTTCCTCGAAGAATGGTTCGCGTCCGTGCGCCTCCAGGTCTACCAGCAGCAAGGTACCGCCGCTCCAGCGCGTAATCGTTTGACCAAGAGCAGTCAGCAGCAGATCGTTGATCTGGGTTTGGTACACCTGAGGTACTGTATGCAGGAGCGCGGCTGTCTCCGCCGTGCTCAGTGCGGTAGTGATACTCATGGCCGTGCCCATCAGGTTGTGCTCAGCACCATGCGGCGTATCTATCGGCAGTGGAGCTACCTGCTTACGTGTCGCCTCCAGCCAGTACTCTCGATCGTTGGTGACAGCGGCGGATTGGGCGAAGGCGGTTAGCTGTTCGGCCCAATGCTGGAACGAGGTAGTCTTCGGCGGGACCTGTACCACATCGCCATTGCCCAGCTGATCGTATATGGACTGCAAGTCTTCCAGCAGAATGCGCCACGAGACAGCATCGATTGCCAGGTGATGGATGATCAGGAGCAGACGGCCAGGCTGATCGGTCCCCAGGCCGAGGTGGACAACTCGCAGCAGTGGCCCAGAGGCTAGATCCAGGCTGGCTTGCAGCTCGGCTGCCGCTGTTTCTAGCCGCGCGCGCTGCTCATCCACGGTGAGCGCTGTCAGGTCTATGCGGCTCAGCGGCTCGATCGCTTCGAGGCCCGCAGAGTGCTGCTGCCATCCAGCGGTGCCGGGTGTAAAGCGTAGCCGGAGCGCGTCATGCTGGATCTGGACCTGCCTCACGGCCCGATCGAGTCGCTCAAAGTCAAGCTGCGACGGCACCTCAAGCAGCAGCGCCTGATTCCAGTGCTGCGGATCGATGGGGATGTTCTCAAAGAACCAGTGTTGAATCGGGGTGAGCAGCACCGGGCCAGTCACGATGCCTTGATCGGCGAGAGTTGCGCGGGTATTGCTGGTAGTGTCAAGCGTTGCGGCCAGCTCGGCGATCGTCTGTGTTTGAAAGATCTGGCGCGCATTGAGCGGTAGGCCGGCCTGATTGGCCCGCGCGGTAACTTGAATGCCAAGAATCGAGTCGCCGCCAAGCTCGAAAAAGTTATCGGTGACTCCTACCTGCTCCGCCCGGAGCACTTCCGACCAAATCTGCGTCAGCGTTCGCTCGGTCTGGCTTCTGGGCGGTACATGCCCGTTGCCTTCGGTGGATCTCGCAAGTTCCGGCGCTGGCAATGACTGTCGATCGATTTTGCCGTTGGGCGTGAGCGGCAGCCGATCCAACAGCACAAACCGTGCTGGACGCATATATGCGGGCAGCTTGGTCTGCAAGAAGCTGTGCAGCGTCTCCGCAGCCAGCTCCTGATATTGAGCTGCGTGTGCTTCTTGTTCCGGCTCTGCCGACCTAGGCACCACATACGCGATCAGGCGCTTGGTGCCGGTGCCTGGGCCGGCGTGTTGCTCGGCTGATCCTGCAGTTGTCGTGACGACGACCGCCGCCGCGACGTCGGGATGCTGGAGCAAAGTAGCCTCGATCTCGCCGAGCTCGACACGATAGCCCTGCACTTTGACCTGGAAGTCTTCACGGCCCAGGAACTCAATCTCACCGCTTGGCAAATAACGACCGAGATCGCCCGTCACGTACAGGCGCTCGCCAGTCTGCGGATGGATGATGAAGCGCTCGCCGGTCTTCTCGGGATCGCGCCAGTAGCCCTGGGCGAGGCCGATTCCACCGATGTAAAGCTGGCCGGGTACCCAGACCGGGCATGGCTCCAGCGCGGCGTTGAGAATGTGAAAGCGCTGGTTGCGCATCGGCCGACCATACGGGATACTGCGCCAGTCCGGCTGTACCGTTCCGATCGGGTAGAGGATCGACCAGATCGACGCTTCGGTGGCGCCGCCCAGGCTGATGATCTCAGGCGTCTGGCCGAGCGCGACGATCTGCTCCGGCAGCGCGACCGGAATCCAATCGCCGCTGAGCAGCACCAGCCGCAGTGTGTCAGGCAGCCGCAGCCCCTGCGCCAGCAGATATTCGATCAGCATCTGCATCAGGGCGGGCACCGAATTCCAGATCGTCACACCGGCGCGGTCGATCAACTCCAGCCAGTGCGCCGGGTTGCGGGTTTCGGCTGCGCTGGGCATCACGATTGTGCCACCCGCTGCCAGCGTGCCGAAGATGTCGTACACCGACAGATCGAAGCTGAGCGACGAGCAGGCCAGGATGCGATCCTGCACGCCGACCGCAAAGCGCTGGTTAATGTCGAGCAGCGTGTTGACTGCCCCGCGATGGTCGATCATCACGCCCTTGGGGAGGCCAGTTGATCCGCTGGTGTAGATCACGTACGCCAGATCTTCTGGTCGCTGCACCACGGGCCATGCAAGTACCTGCACCTCGGGCTCGATCCGATCGATCGCCAGGCGCTGGACCTGTTCCGGCCATGCGCGCGCTGCGTCTAACCGCTCGCTGGTCAGCACGATCTGCGCTTCAGCATGCTCCAGCAAATACCACAGTCGCTCCGGTGGCAGATCCGGATCGATCGGCAGGTACGCCGCGCCAGACAGCAGGACGCCGAGCACCGCGACGATCTGCTCCCAGCCCTTGTCGAGCACCACGGCGACAAGCTGATTAGGTTGTACTCCCTGCTCTTGCAGCGAACGCCCGATCGCCTGAGCGCGGCACTGAAGCTCGGTATAGCTCAGCGTGTGTGTAGGAGTGATCACCGCGGGCTGGTCGGCGCGCCGGGTCACCTGGTTCAGAAACAACGTGTGAAGCAGATCGTCGGAGATCGGCGCGTCAGTGGCATTGATCACGCTGCGCTGTAGCAGTTGCGTCTCAGGCAGGAGCTGCCTGATTGGCGCGTTCCACAGCGACGGCTCGTCGGCGAGTCGACCCAAAAGCTGGCAGTAGGCGCTGAACATATCGTTAAGCAGGCCAGCCGGGAATAGCTCCTCTACGGCATCCCACTTGAAGACCAGCGCACCGCCATGCTCGGAGACCTGATGGTCGAGCCAGACCTGCGGTGTCTGAGAAATCGCATACACCGGCTCGATCAGCGTGTCGAAAACAGTACTGCCCGCGTAGGCCGAGGTTGCCAGGCTGAGCGCGCTGGTAAATACGATCGGCATGGCGGCATGTGGCGCTGTGCCACGCAGCCGCGCAAGATCGCGCAGGACACGCACGCCGCTGACGTAGCGATGATCCAGATCTTCCCAGAGCTGCTCTTGTAGCCGCTGTGCGCGTGCGACAAATGATCGCGCGTCGCCGGGATCAACCGCCAGGAGCGTGACCGAGGTAAAGTCGCCGACGATGTCGTTGACCTGCGGATGGAGTGGCAAGCGGTTGAAGAGCGTCAGGTTGATCGTAAACCGCGGACTCTTGCTCCACACGGCCAGCACTTCGGTAAACGCGGCCAGGAGCGCGCCAGTTGGTGTCAAACCGGACGAGGTAGCCCGCCGCTTGAGCCGCTGCCAGGTGTCAGGTTCGAGCCGATGCTGGCGGCGGATGAAGCGCTGCGCCGTGATGGCGGCAGGATTGTTGGCCAGTGGCAGCTCAGGCGGCGGCGACAAGGTCGGGAGTCGCCGGGTCCAGTACTCATCGGCGCGCTGATACAGAGCGGTCTCGGCGAGCATCTGCTCGGCCATGATGTAATCGCGGAATGACAGTTCCAGCGCTGGCAGCGCGACAGCCGGATCTTCATAGAGCTGAGAAAGCTCGCGTAGGATGATCTGGGCGCTCCAGGCATCGATAATCAGCAGGTCAATGCTGACGTGCAGCCGGATACGACGTTGGCTGAGCAGCGTTGCCTTGATTTCAAAGAGCGGCCAGCGATCAGTGGCCAGGATCTGATGCGACCCACGCTCACGGATCACGGCAAGCTCACGCTCGGCCTCCTCGGCCGTGTAGTCGCGCAGGTCGTGCTGGATGATCTGGTAGGGTGGCACGTCCGATAGGATCTGCTGTTGTCCGTCAGGCAGCACAATCGCGCGTAGCATGCCATGCCGATCCACCAGCCGTCGGACCGCACGTGTTAGCCGCTCCAGGTCCAGGCGGTCGCTCTCGATCTCGAGATAAATATGGGCGGCGACGTTGCCTAGCTCAAACACGCCGCTCCGTCCAACCCAGTAGGCTTGCTGAATCTCCGTCATCGGGAAGGGCTGATCGCGCTGCTCAAGCGCAGGGACAATCTGCGGCAGCGGCATCATGGCGGCACTATAGCTCGACTGGTTGCCCTTCTGCTCGGCGATCACAGTGGCGAGCTGCGCAATCGTCGGCGCATCGAACAGCCGCTGAAGTGGCAGCCGCAGTTGAAATGCCTCGCCGACTCGCGCGATCACCTGGATCGCCAGCAGCGAGTGCCCACCCAGCTCGAAGAAGTTGTCATGAATGCCGATCCGCTCAAACTTGAGCACATCCGCCCAGATTGCGGTAAGCACCTCTTCAATCGGCGTGCGGGGCGCGATAAAGCTATCCCGCAGCTCGGGTCGCGCACTCGTCGGGGCTGGCAGTGCGGCGCGATCGATCTTACCATTGGTTGTCAGCGGCAATGCTTCGAGCAGCACAAAGGCCGCCGGCACCATGTAGGCCGGTAAGCGAGTTTGCAGGAACTGGCGCAGCTGTGGCTCCAGGGCCTCAAGCCATTGCCCGGTGAGTGGTCGATTGGCGTATTCTTGCCAGGGCTTTATTACGCGGGAAGTCGGCGGAAGGGACGGGCGCCGTCCTGTGTCGGTACGCTGGTAGTACACATCATACTGTCCAGAACCAGTGGTCTGTGACCACGTGACCATGGCGTTATAGGGCAGATCCGCGCACACTTCCCACCACGCTTCGGGCGTCACAGCCGTGTCTACTTCAGCCGCGAGGGCGTCACGCAATGCTGCTCTCAACTCACCCACATTCGGCGCTGTATCCTGGCGGGTCAGCAGCTCGCCAAGTGTGAGCGCCGGGATCAGCCGCCGGTTGGGTATGTTCGCGATCTCCAACCGCTCGGGGCTGGTCTCACAGAGTACCTGACGTACATCAGCGGGCGTTAGCTCGCCGTGCATCCAGTCGAGCGTTGTCACCGGTCCGGCAGGAGCGCCAGGCTGGTTGACGCGTAGCACGACATCGTAGCGGAACTGAGTCACCTCGTTATCGGCGCTGCCGCGCTTTAATTGAATCTCGACAGCACTGATCTGCGGGAACCTGTGCTGGAGCGCGGAGAACAGCTGTGGATGGATGACCAGCTCTTTTTCCTGAGCAATCCGGCGCTGCACCCGCTGGCGGAACTGCTCGGTAGTGAGGGTATCCGGCGCATGCGCAAGCTCGACCGCAGTGTGGAACGCTTCCAGCAGTTCCAGATTGCGTACGTCGCCGATAAACAGCGCTCCACCAGGCTTGACACACCGCAGCGCGTGCTCGATCGTACGGATCAGGTATTCGACGTTGGGAAAATACTGGATCACCGAGTTGAGGATCACCACATCGAAGCTGTGCGCCGGCAGTCCAGTAGGGTCGTCGGCTGCCTGCTGCCGCAACGTGACCTGGGGGAGATTCCGTGCGCCGATGTGCTGCTGCAAGGTGTCCAGAACCGTCCGCGACATATCCGTGCCGATATACTGGCTACACTGCGGCGCGATGGCGAAGAGCAGCAGTCCGGTACCACAGCCAATCTCCAGCACCCGCTCCGGTTGCAGTCCCAGAATCCTGGCAACCGTATGATCGCGCCAGTCGCGCATTTCCTCGGCCGGGATCGGCTGCCGGGTATAGTTGCTGGTCCAGCCGGTCAGATTAAAGGTTGGATCGCTGGCTGATCCCTGAGCGTACGTCTCGTCCCAGGTCAGCTGCCAGTGAGCAATGTGCTCTGATTCCCGGCTGACGCGCTCCGCGTCCAGCCCCGGCGCATCTGGATGGGTCACCAGATAGGCCACTAGCCGCTGATCCGGGTGCCCTCCAGCGGGCGGTGTATCCTCGCGCATCAGCACGACGCTCGTTTTGACTGCCGGATGCTGGCTCAATACGGCCTCGATCTCGCCCAGCTCAATGCGGAAGCCACGCAGCTTGATCTGAGCATCAATGCGGCCCAAAAATTCGATGCGTCCATCCGCTAAATAGCGTGCGACATCGCCACTGCGGTAGAGCCGGGCACCAGCAGGAACACCCGCCTGACCACTAAATGGATGGGGCACGAACTTTTCAGCGGTCAACATAGGCCGGTTGAGATAGCCGCGTGCCAGATTAGCACCGCCAATATGCAGCTCGCCGGCCACGCCCACAGGTACAGGTTGGCCGTACTTGTCGAGCAGGTAGATCTGGCTGTTCGCCAGGGGCCGGCCGACTGGGACGAAGGCGGTTGCTTCAAGGTGCGCAACCGGCTGGATCGCCGCCCAGACCGTGGCCTCGGTTGGACCATAGAAGTTCCAGATCGGCACATTCCACTGTAGTGCCTCGGCGGCCAGCTCACGTGGAAACGCTTCGCCACCACACATGATCAGCCGCAGCGCGTGCTGGCTGCCCATGGTTTCCGCCACGGCCTTGATCGGGAGTAGGTGGCGTAGCGCTGATGGTGTCTGGTTGATGATTGTGACGCGCTCGTGGCAGAGCAGATCGTAGAAAACCTCTGGTGCCTGCGCGATCCACTCCGGCACGACAACCAGTCGGCTCCCGTGCAGCAGTGGCGCCCACATCTCCCACACCGAGAAGTCGAAGCCGAACGAGTGGACCACCGTCCACACATCCTCGTCGGTAAATTGAAAAACCGGTCGCGTCGCATCCATAAGGCTCAGCACGCTGCCATGGCTTACCTGGACGCCCTTCGGACGACCTGTGGAGCCGGAGGTGTAGATGACGTAGGCCAGGTGGTGGGCGGTGTTGGCTGGCAGCAGATTGGTCGTAGCCTGGCAGCTAATCTGCTGCCAGTCGGTGTCCAGGTACACTACGTGCGCCTGGTGTGGTGGTAGCTGACCGGTGAGTCCGGCGGTGGTCAGCAGTACGGGCGCGCGCGTATCTTCGAGCATAAACTGGAGCCGCTCCATGGGATAGTTGGGATTGAGCGGCACATACGCGGCACCCGCTTTCAGGATGCCGAGGATCGCGACGATGAGATCAGCCGAGCGATCAAGGTAGAAGCCAACAGGGGTTTCCAGCCCAATGCCAAGGGCACGGAGATGGCGCGCGAGCTGGTTGGCGCGCTCATTCAGCGTGCCATAGGTCAGCCGCTCTGCCTGGAATGGGTCAGCCTGGTCGCTGCTCGCTCTGTCGAACGCGCCGGGAAGGATGGTCGGAGAGACGACGGCGATCGCGTCCGGGGTTCTCGCCGCCTGTGCCTCGAAGCGCTGCTGAATGCTCTCGTCGGGCGGCGCGGCGATGGCTGGCGGGTTCCAGTCGGTGAGCATTTGCTGCTGCTCAGACGGGCTCAGCAGCGTGATCCGATCCAGGCGTGGGCCTGCCAAGGATGTAGCCGCCATGCCCGCGAGGATCGTTTGGAGATGGCCGAGCATGCGCGTAATCGTCTCGGCATCGAATCGATCGGCATTGTAAAGGATGCGAAAGCCCAGCTCCTGGCCCGGCGAGGCGAAGATCGCCAGCGGATAGTTCTGGCGCTCCACTGCATGAATATCCTGGACGTGCGGGCCATGCGGACGCTCAAGCAGCGATAGATCGAAAGGGTAGTTCTCGACGACCAGGAGGCTCTCAAACAGGGGCTGTCCCCGTGGTATCTCGCTCCAGCCCTGAACGTCCACCAGCGGGCTGTACTCATACTGACGTAGCTCAACATGCTGCGCTTGCAGTGCTTGCAGCCAGGGCACAAGTGCCGCAGCCGGTGGCACTCGGACGCGCACCGGCAGGGTGTTGATGAATTGACCGATGATCGACTCGACGCCACTGAGGCTGACGGGACGCCCCGAAACTGTCGCGCCGAACACAATATCGCTTGTCCCGCTGTAGCGGCTGAGGAGCAGCGCCCACGCGCCCTGCACCAACGTATTGATTGTCAGTTGGTGGTGCTGGCCGAATGTACGCAGAGCGGCCGTGGTTTCTGTGGACAGACTGAGCACCTGCTCGCCGTAGCTCTGCTGCACGCCGGGCTGCTCTGGACGTGGCTGTCCTACACCCAGCGGCGTCGGCTCGCTGATTCCATGCAGCTGCTGCCGCCAAAAGTGCTCGGCGGCAGTCCGATCTTGCTGCTGGAGCCAGATGATGTAATCGCGGTAGGGGCGGCTATGTGGAAGGCGCAGCGTCCGACCGGCCAGAAACGCATCGTAGAAGGCCAGCACCTCGCGGATGATCAGTGAGATGCACCAGCCGTCGATCAACAGGTGGTGATGGCTCCAGATCAGGATATGGCTCTGGTTGCTTTGCTTGATCAGCCGCAGTCGCATCAATGGCGCGCGGGCGAGATCGAAGCCGCGCTGCCGATCCTCGCTCAGCAGCGCTGCCAGTCGTGTCTCCTGCTCATCGACGGATAAAGACTGCCAGTCTTCGTGGTAAAACGGCAGCTTCGCCTGGCGCTGCACGACCTGCACCGGCTCGCGTGGTCCTTCCCAGATGAACGCCGCGCGCAGGCTCGGATGGCGATCGACGACGTGCTGCCAGGCACGCTCGAATTGGGCACCATCCAAATGTCCAGCCAGCGTGCAGGTGAACTGCTCGAAATATTCACCCGAATCGGGCGTGTAGAGGCTGTGAAAAAGCATGCCTTGCTGTAACGGCGAAAGCGGGTAAAAATCCTCAACGTTCTTGACCTGCATCTAGCTGTCTCCCATCAATTTGCCGATGCTATGTGTTATATCCGCAAGATCAGCCTGACTCCAGTTGAAAGCGGCAAAATCCGAGGGCGTATAGCCGCCTTCATCCACTCCCAGGCAGTGCGCGATCAGCTGCCGCAGCGCTTCGCAAAAGCTGTGTGCCAGCGCGTCGATCGTGGCGTGCTGGTGATGCGCCGGGCTATACAGCCACTCAACGCGCAAGCAGTCCTCGAAAACACCGGCGTTGATGTCCACCAAATGCGCACGTTTAGCTTGGGCTGAGCGCGCCGGGCCGCTCGACTCGGCCGCCGGCTGGAACAATGCATCAGCATTGAACAGGTGATCGAACTGACCCAGATAGTTGAATCCGACCTCGGCCTGTGGCTGCGCTCGCAGCGCGGCAGCTATCGCCGGCTGATCGCTCAGATAGCGCAGAATGCCATACCCAATGCCCCGGTTTGGAATGCGGCGTAGCTGCTCTTTGACCGACGTGAGGGTATCGCCGAGCTGATCGACATCGGGCAGGCAGAGCAGCACCGGAAAGACCGCCGTGAACCAGCCGACCGTGCGCGAAACATCGATGTCGTCGAAGAGCGGCTCGCGGCCCTGGCCTTCAAGATCAACCAGCAGCGTACTCAGGCCCATGCGCTGGTTGAAGGTAAGCGCCAGCGCGGTCAGCAGCAGGTCGTTGATCTGGGTGTGGTAGACCTTGGGCACCTCATGCAGGAGCGTCCAGGTTTCGTCGGCATCCAGCGCCACAGTGATGCTCCGCGCCGATCCCTCACGGTTGTCCAACCGATCGGCGGTCTGATCCACGGGCAGGGGTGGTATCTGCGCCGGGATCGCCTCACGCCAGTATTCCCACTCAGCCGCCAGTGCTGGTGAATACGCATACTGTACTAGCCGCTCCGCCCACTGCTTATACGAGGTCGTTTTGGGCGGTAGACGAATCGCCGTCGTGGGCGGTACCGCTTGGCTGAGCTGCTGGTAGGCTGCTTCAAGGTCTTCCAGCAAGATGCGCCAGGAAACGCCATCTACAACCAGATGGTGGACCACCAGGAGCAGACGGCTCCCACGTTGCGGTCCCAGGTCGAAGAACACAACCTTGAAGAGCGCGCCATCTTCCAGCCCCAGTTGCGACTGCATTGTAGCGGCAGCCGTCTCCACGGCGACGGCTTGCTCGGCGGCCGGTAGCGCCGTCAGATCGAGCCGCGTGCAGGGTAGCACCGTGGTGAGATCGCTGTTGGTCTGCTGCCAGCCCCCGGCTGTACGAACAAAGCGCAGCCGGAGCGCATCATGCTGCGCGAGGATCTGGTACATCACCCGCGTCAGCAGATCCAGGCTGAGCTGCTCGCGCGTTGCCAGGAGCAGCGACTGATTCCAATGGTGCGGCTCCGGGTGGTCCTGCTCAAAGAAGCGCCGCTGGATCGGCGTGAGCGGCAGTGCGCCGCTGACCGTCCCCTGCTCGGCCTGAACCACCTGTTGTGTGCCGGCTACCTCCGCCAGCTCCGCAACTGTCTGATACGCGAAGATCTGCTTGACCGTCAGCGGCAGCCCGGCCTGATTGGCACGTGCGGCAATCTGAATACTCAGGATCGAGTCGCCGCCGAGGTCGAAGAAATTATCGTGGATGCCAACCTGCTCCAGTCGGAGTACCTCCGCCCAGATGCGCGTGAGCGTCTGCTCGATCCAGGTGCGGGGCGCGATAAAGGTGGTATCTAGCTCGGGACGGATCGGGTTGGGTGCCGGCAACGCGGCCCGATCGAGCTTGCCGTTGGGCATCAACGGCAGTGCCGCGAGTGGGACAAAGGCTGACGGAATCATATATCCTGGCAGCCGGGTTTGGAGAAAGGCGCGCAGGGTAGTGGTCAGGCCCTCACCCCCTGACACTGGCGTGCCTTCCCCCTGTCCCACTCCTCGGCGGGCTTCCGCCTTGTCGGTGATAGGCGAGGGGGAGTCAATGACGCTTTCTTGTTCCCTTGTTTCTTTGTTCCCTTGTTCTTCTACAACATACGCCACCAGGCGCTTCGCCCCAGGGGCACCCGTCGGCTCGTCTTCGCGCACAATTGCCACACACTCATGCACCAGGGGATGCTGGCGCAGCACAGCCTCGATCTCGCCCAGCTCGATGCGGAATCCACGCAGCTTGACCTGCTGGTCGAGACGGCCGAGATACTCGATCGTGCCGTCGGGCCGCAGGCACACGCGGTCGCCGGTGGTGGAGAGGCGCGCGCCAGGAGTACCGCTGAAGGGATCGGGCACAAAGCGCGCGGCGGTCAGCACGGGGCGATTATTGTAGCCACGTGCAACCTGATCGCCGCCCAGGTAGAGCTCGCCGGGCACGCCGATCGGCACCGGCTGCATCTGCGGGTCCAGCACGTACGCCTGCGTGTTCGCGATCGGCCGGCCGATCGTTATGGCAGCCGTGGCCGCGATCTTCCCTGCGCTCGCATTGGCGGTGGCTTCCGTTGGGCCGTACAGGTTCCAGATGCGGAGTTGTGGCAGCCGGGCCAGCGA
>DASWTW010000219.1:0-2901 GCA_036401895.1 Herpetosiphonaceae bacterium
TGGTCGTAGAGCGCGTAGCGGCGAATCTTGCCCCGCGCCTTGTAGCGGATCAGCGCACGTACTGGCCCGCCCGGCGTGAACCCCTCCCGCTTGAGTTGGGTTTCGGTTTTTAAATGATTGGGCTTTTGATCCCAATAGGGATAGATCGGCAGTTCGTCAGCCATGGCAGCACCTCTGCTGGAACGCTAGCCGATCCGTGTGACACCTACCGACTCAGTCGGTGGTACTGCGCAACGCACAGTGCACGCAGATCGCTGGCCCGGCCTGCATCACCAGTGGGTTGCCACACTCCGCGCAGATCCGGCCGAGTTTCGTCGCCGCTGTCCGGCACCGCGCACAATCATCGTACTGAAACACGATCGCCCGCAGCGGCTGGGCGCCAAGTGGACGTCCGCAGAGCGTGGTCGTTTCGCCCGGCTCCGGCAGCATCAGATGCACCTTTTTGGTGCTGCCAATCCGCACGGGCTGCACCCGACCGCGCCAGGTGCTGGGCTCCGCAGGATGGAGCGATGCCGGGATCGGCGGCGCTGGCTGGACGGCCGGCAGCGCCTCAATGCGGCCGAGGTAGCGCGTGTGGGTTTTACCGGCCTCGTCACGCCAACGGAAATAGCGATAGGGACCGTGCACCTTCTGGCCGCGCCGGACCAAGCGCTCCTCGAACCAGCCGCGCCCGTTGCGCTGCCAGGTGGCGAGATCCAGCGAGACCGCGTTGAACTGTTCCCAGATGGGCGCGGCGGCGATCGGGTCGGCATCGTCGAGGAGCACGGCGGCCAGCTTGAGCGCAGCCGGGGCGGCCTGAAGGCGGGCGAGCTGCGCCGCGTCGCCGGGTGGCTCCTCGACGAGGTACTCCATCTGCGCGAGCCGGGCGAGATCCTGCTGCAAGCTGGTGATGGCCTGGTCGAGGGACATAGTTCGTTCCTGTTGTGCGTTTTGCTCACAACACGATAGCATGCGGTCTATGTCGTCGTCAACACCCAGAGAATCCCCTGCGAGGGAGCGCGGAGGTTTCCTTCGCGTTGCCGCAGCAGGCCCGCCGGAGGCGGCAGCACGGTGGGTCCTGGTGCGCTGGTGCGTGGTGCGTGATCCGCTTGGCTGTTGCGACCATGCGATCGCCCAACCATACGGGCTCGTAGCGTTAATCGGCGAGGGGCACAGTTCGTCGAGAGAGGCCGGCTGTGCCATCATCGATCCAGCAGCGGTGGTGACGGTGGAACCGGAGCCAAGCTGGGTCATGACGGTGGGTCCAGCGAGCAGCACCGCGCGTGACCAGCGGGGGCTCGGAGCACCCGCGCAACCGCGCGAGCCGAGCGGCGCGATCGACGGGCAGCGACGACCGATCGCCCGGTTGGCGCAGCAGGGTCACCAGGAGCGGGCCAGAGCGCTGCGCCGGATGCTTTATCTCTAGCGGATGTGTCGTGTTGCGGAAGTGGCTGTGTCTATGGATCAAGATTAAATGCGCCGCCGGCACTGAACGCCAGCCCAAGCGCGGCAACCACGAGGCCAGCGACGGCCAGTATTGGGTCTTCTTCGGGTTCTGGGTAGGATTGAAGGAGGAGCATGCCAACACCTAACAGGACGACGCCAAACAAGAAGATACGTGTGTTGCGGTTCATGATGTGGTTCCTCATGGCTCATAGACAGTTGCTGGTCACGCGGTGGCGAGGGGCTTCTTTATAATGTACCCACATAATCGGACCACTGGATGAGCGGTTTTAAGGTAGGTTAATCGTATGAGAAAAAACTATACTGCCGCCTTCAAAGCTCAAATTGTCCAAGCAGTCCTCAAAGAAGAGCAGACGGTGGCCCAACTGGCTGCCGAATATCAGGTCCATCCCAATCAAATCTATCGCTGGCGGGAGATTGCCATCGCCGGGCTGCCGAGCTTGTTTGCCGATCAGACGGCTCAACTCCAAGCCGCGCAAGCCGCCGCCCATGAACGGGAAGTCCAAGCGCTGTATGCCGAGATTGGCAAGCTCACCACCCAACTGAACTGGCTCAAAAAAAAGCTACCCTCCTGAGCCGGGCTGAACGGTTGCCCTTGCTGGATGCGACGGACCCAGAGCTATCGATCCGCACCCAAACGGCCCTGCTTAGTCTCAATCGCACCAGCCTGTACTACCAACCAGGCCTACCCTCTTCCGAGGAGGTAGCACTCAACCATCAGATTGACGCGATCTACACGCGTTGGCCGTTCTACGGCGTGCGCCGCATCACCGCCCAACTGCGGCGTGAAGGCCGGCTGGTCAACCATAAAGCGGTCGCGCGGCATATGCGCGAGATGGGACGCCAGGCGATTGCGCCTGGCCCCAATCTGAGCAAACGCATCCAGCGGCAGGCAATCTATCCGTACCTGTTGCGTGATGTCACCGCAGTCCGTCCCAATCACATTTGGGGCATTGACATCACGTATATCCGCTTACGCCATGGGTGGCTCTACCTGGTTGCCGTGCTAGATTGGTACGCCCGCTATGTCGTGAGCTGGCAGCTCGATCAGACCTTGGCGCAACCCTTCGTGACCTGGACCGTCCAGCAGGCGCTGGCGCAAGCCACACCCGATATCCTGAATAGCGACCAGGGCAGCCACTTTACCAGCCCACAGTACACGACGCTCGTGGCAGCGGCTGGCGTGAGGATCAGCATGGATGGACGTGGGCGAGCGTTAGATAATGTGTTCACCGAACGCTTGTGGCGGACGGTCAAATACGAGGAAGTGTATCTCAACGACTATGCGACGCCGCGTGAGGCCCGGCTCGCCCTCACCCGCTATTTTCAGTTCTACAATCACGAGCGCATCCATCAGGCGCTCAAGTACCGTACACCAGCTGACGTGTATTTTGCAGCAGAAAGGAGATCTCCCTTAAAACCAACGGTTTCCTGGTCTTGACAACGGGGTACATTACA
>DASWTW010000220.1:0-2184 GCA_036401895.1 Herpetosiphonaceae bacterium
GCGGCAGATCGTGCGCTGGCGTCGTGGCGAGGAGCGCGCGGCCAGCTGCCAGAAGGCCGGGATCGATGCTGCTGCTGGTGCCGCCCAGCCCTTGAATATGCCGGCCCGCGTACCAGCGCGTCAGGAGATCGTGGTATTTGGCCGACAGCGTCGCCAGCGGCAGCGTGTGGAACGGCGGGTGCTGCGCGGCGTGCAGGAGCTGATTGGTTTCGCGGACTGTCAGGTGCAGCGCCGCCGCCAGCTTGATCACATCCTGCCAGCGCCGTGGCCGCAGCGATCGCCCATCGAGCCAGTTTTTGATCGTTTCCAGGGGAATATCGGTCAATGCGTGTAGCTGAACAAGGCTGGCGTGTCCGCGACGAATCGCGTCGGCCAGTACGTGGCTGAAGGACTGGTATTCGCTGCTCATAGGCTCCATTGGTTGAGGGGCGGGCCAGGATTGATCCTCCATGATGGAAGTATATTAAACGACGTCGGCAGATATGCAATGGTAGCGCGGTTATATGTGAAAGCGTGTGAGGTCTTAGCAGTGCAGAACATAGATCATTCATCCCTTGAGGCCGGCATGGTTCGGCTTTCGGCAGTCGAAGCGTCGACTCGCGGGCTGGCGGAGCAGGGCGAATTCAGCGGCGCAGTGCTGGTTGCGCGCAAGGGGAGGCCACTGCTCTGCCGGGGCTATGGCTGGGCCAATCTAGAGCAGTCGACACGCAACACCGCACAGACCAAATTCCAGCTCGCGTCGATCAGCAAGCAGTTTACGGCGCTAGCGATCCTGATCTTGCAGGAGCAGGGCAGGCTCAAGCTTCACCAGCGGCTCAACGCGCTCGTGCCGACGGCTCTACCCGCGTGGGAGGATGTTACGCTGCATCAGTTGCTCACGCACACCTCGGGCATTCCCGATCTCCCATTCTGGCCGAGCTACATCGATTCAGCTGCCAGCGGACCGATCACACCCGCGTATCTGCGCGAGTTGTTTGGTGACAGGCCGCTGCAATCCGCGCCTGGCTCGACCTTTGCGTACAGCAACTGGGGCTATATCCTGCTTGGCTATGTGATCGAGCAGGTATCGGGAGTGCCGTACGCCGAGTTTTTGCAGCGCTGGATCTTCGCTCCGGCCGGGATGACGGGCAGCGGCTACACGGATCGCAAGCGTGTGCTGCCTGGTCGTGCTGCCAGCTATGCGATCGAGAGCAGCGCGCTGGTCAACGCGTCATTTCTGGATCTGGAAGACGCCTATGCGGCGGGCGCTCTGTACTCGACTGCCGAGGATCTGCTGCGCTGGGATCGCGCTTTGTCCGGCGCAACACTCGTGACATCCGCCGCGCTGGATGCGATGTTCACACCCTATGTTGCGGTCGGCGACGGGTCGAGCTACGGCTATGGGTGGCAGATCGCAGCCAGGTTGGGGCGGCGTGTGCAGTATCACGGCGGGCGCGTAGACGGCTTTCGCGTGCAGCTGGCGCGCTATCCCGACGATCAGGTGTGTGTCGTGGTGTTGTGCAATCTGCAAAGCTGCGATCCCGAGCCGCTGGCGGATGAGCTGGCAGCCGGGCTGTTTGCGGCAGATCAAGACCGCGCCTGATGTGTACAGACGCGGTCCTGGTCGCTTGGCTGGTGATGATCTAGGAGGAAAGGAAGGCTTTGATCTCGTCCTCTGATAAGCCCTCAAGCTGGCTTAAGAGCTGGGCCAGCTCGTCTTGCTCGACCTCGACACTGCGCTGCTGCGTGATCAGCAGCGCTAGATCGGCGATGCGCGGCGCCTCGAAGAAGCTGCGCAGCGGCAGCTCCACCCCGAACGTCTCCGCAACCCGCGACATCATGCGCGTTGCCTGAAGCGAATGGCCGCCGAGCTGAAAGAAGTTGTCGAAGATGCCGATCGGCTCAACGCCCAGGATTTCGGACCAGATCGCGACGAGCTGCTCTTCCACGGGCACGCGTGGCCCGACGTAGCTTTGCTCGGCATCGCGGCGGTCGGCTTCCGGTGCGGGCAGCGCTTTGCGATCGAGCTTGCCGTTGGGCGTCAGCGGTAGCGTGTCGAGCAGCACGAACGCCGACGGCACCATGTAGGGTGGGAGCGTGGCGTCCAGGAAGCGACGGAGGTCCGAAGCACCGAGCACCGAGCACCGAGCCCCGTCCGAAGTATCCCCTGTGTTCGGTTGTTCGGTTGTTTCTGTGTTCGCCACG
>DASWTW010000221.1:0-27305 GCA_036401895.1 Herpetosiphonaceae bacterium
GACGCGCTGGGCCGCATCACGCGCTACGAGTACGATGCGGTCGGTAATCTGCTCGCGACAATCGATCCGCAGGGCCAGCGCACCACCGTCGCCTACGACGCCGGCAACCGGCCCGTCGTGCTCACCGATCGCACGGGCGCGATCAGCCGCTACAGCTACGATTCGCTGGGACGATTGATCACACGCAGCGACGCGCGTGGCACGACGACGACCGAGTACGATGCGCGCGATCGTCCGATTCGCGTTACCGATGGCCTCGGCAATCGCACCGCCACCAGCTACGACGCTGCCGGCCGCATCCTGCGCCAGATCGATGCGCGCGGCTTTGCCCAAAGCTGGACTTACGACGCCGAAGGCCGGGAGCACACCGCGACCGATCGCGTGGGCGCGACGACGACGACCGAGTACGACGCGCTGGGCCGTCCGATTCGCATCATCGATGCGCTGGGCGGCGTGCAAACCATCCAGTACGACGCCGAGGGCCGCGTGATCGCCGAGACCAACGCGCTGGGCCAGACCAGACGTACCACCTACGACGCGGTTGGTAATCCGATCCGCGTGATCGATGCACGCGGCTTTGTGACTACCACCGAGTACGACGCCAACGATAACCCGGTTCGCACCATCGATGCGCTGGGCAACGTGAATCGCGTAGTTTATAACGCCGCCAACCAGCCGACGCAGGAGATCGACGCGCGCGGCAACGTCCAGACCACGCAGTACGACAGTTTGGGCCGCGTGGTCGGCACGCGCGACCCGTATGGCGCGACCACGAGCACAGCTTACGATGCGCTCGATCGGGTGCTGCGCAGCACCGATGCGCGTGGCGCGACCACCAGGTTTGAGTACGACGCCGAGGGCCGCGCTCTCAAAACGATCGATGCGCTCGGCAACGTGACCGCGACCAGCTACGACGCCGCTGGCGCTCCCGTGATCGTCACCAATCCCAGGGGCCATCGCACCCGCACCGAGTACGATCTGCTCGGCCGTCCGATCAAAGCGATCGATGCGCTCGGCAGCGCGACCGTGACCAGCTACGACGCTGCCGGAAATATTGCCGCGATCACCGATCCGCGCGGCGCGACCACCAGATTCGAGTACGACGCGGCGGGCCGTCAGATCACGCGCATCGACGCGCTGGGCCATGCCTGGCGCACCGAGTACGATCTGCTGGGTCGTGCCGTTCGCAGCATCGATCCGCTGGGCAACGCAACCACCACCGCCTACGATGCGATCGGTAATACCACCCGCGTTGTCAGCCCCGGCGGCCAGACCCAGAGGCGAGTCTACGACGCGGCCAATAATCTGATCGCGCAGGCCGACGCGCGCGGCTTTGTGACGACGATCGAGTACGATGCGCTGAATCGCCCGATCGCGACCAAAGATCCTCGTGGCATCACGACGCGCCAGCAGTACGACGCGGCCGGGAATATGATCGCTGCGATCGACGGCAAGGGCCAGACCACGCGCATGACCTACGATCAGGTTGATCGGCTGCGCAGCGTCGTCGATCCGCTGGGCCAGACGATCCAGATGCGCTACGATCCTGCGGGCTCGCCGATCGAAGTGCTCGACGGTAACGGCCATCGCACCCGCACCGAGTACGATCTGCTCGGTCGCGAGACGGCGCGCATCGATGCGCTGGGCAATCGCACCGTTACCAGCTACGACGCGACGGATAATCCGATCGTCGAGCAGCGGCCCAACGGCGCGCGCATCACCACCGAGTACGACGCGCTGAATCGCCCGGTCACGGTCAAGCTGTCCAGCGGCGAGACCCAGACCACAGGCTACGATCGCGGCGGCAAGGTGATCGCCCGCAGCGCCGCCGACGGCCAGCAGACGATCGCCTACGATTTGCTGGGACGGCCCGTGCGCTCCACCAATAGCGCCGGCCAGACCGTGAGCTGGCAGTACGATGCAGCCGGTCGCCCACGGCCACGATCTATCCCGATGGACGCTCCGTGACGACAAGCTACGACGCCAACAGCTGGCCGGTCAGGCTCGTGGATCGGCTGGGCAATCCGATCGAGCTGGCCTACGACGCCGACGGCCGGCTGCTGGATCTCAAGTATCCGGCCTCGGCGCAGCGCTGGGCCTACGATAGCACGGGCGAGCTGACGGCGGTGCTCAACGAGGGCAACAACGGCGCGTTTGCAGCCTACGAGTACACGCTTGACGTTAACGACAATCGGGTGCAGGAGCGCGTCTCGGCGGGGACGCTGGGCGGCCTGATCACGCTTGAGGAGACCGCCTACACCTACGACGCCGTCGATCGCCTGGTGCGCAGCCAGCGCTCCGGCCCGACGACCACCGCGCTCGATCAGCGCTACACCTACGACGCGGCCGGCAATCGCACGGCCGTCACTGCGACCGAGGCGGGCGTGAGCTGGACTCAACAGCTGCGCTACGATGCCGCCGATCGGCTGCTCGCGCTGACCGACTCGCGGAGCGGCACGACAACCTTGAGCTACGATCCGGCCGGCCAGCGGCTCAGCGCCAGCAGCAGCCAGGGCCAGCAGCGCTACACCTACGACGCTCTGGGTCGCCTGAGCAAGGTGGCGCTGCTCGACGCCGCCGGCAACACGACAGGCACACAGACGGCGCTCTATGACGCGCTGAATCGCCGGATCGTGGTTGAAGATCGCGCAGCCGACGGCGCGCTGCTCGGCAGTGAGCGCACGCTCTACGACGGCGACGAGTGGAATGTGCTGGGCCTGCTGAGCGGCACGGCGCAGAGCTGGCTGGTGAGTCAGCCGCAGAGCCTCGACCACCTCGTCGTCGAGTCGGGCGGCAGCGCGCGCTTCGCTCACCGCGACGGCCTCGGCAGCTACATTGCCTACAGCGACGGTCGCGGCGCTGCGCTGGGCGGCACGCCTGCGCGCTACGGCGACTGGGGCGGCGTCGAGAGCGGCGCGACGAATCTGGTGAGCGGCTATGGCTACACCGGCCATCGTCAGGATGCCAGTGGTCTGGTGTATGCCCGCAACCGCTACTATGATTCGATCACCGCGACCTGGCTGACGCCCGATCCGTTCCCAGCGCAAGAGACCGCGCCGGGCAGCCTCAACCGCTACAGCTATGTGCGCGGCAATCCGATCACGCGCACCGATCCGCTCGGCCTCTTCGACAGCGATCTCGAAGACGATTGGGGCAGCGCCGGCAGCGTAGAAACGATGAGCGCGGCGAGCGCCGGTGATGCGCCGGATACGGAGATTACCTCCGCCGCCGCCCACGCCGAGCAGCAGCACAGCAGCGCGGTCGTTCACGGGACCAGCGGCGCGCGCTGTGCCTCGCGGTGCGGCACGACCTACACCGTCAAGCGCGGCGATAGCCTGAGCCGGATCGCGGCACGCTTCCATGTGCCCTGGAAATGGATCGCCAACGCCAATCGCGGCACGATCGGCGCGAATCGGCAGGTGCGCTCCGGCCAACAGTTGAAGATTCCCTGTGACGATACGCGAGGCGGCAGCGCCGGGCACTATGCTGCTGGCGGCGATCCGGTAGCTACCACGAGTGCTGCCGGGTGGCGCAGATCCAAAGCTTCGTCGTATGGGCCTGGCTTATGGGGCAATCCCACCGGTTGTGGCCAGACGCTCACCCGTGGCCTGGTAGGCGTTGCGCATAAATCGATGCGCTGTGGGACACGACTCCAGTTCAAGGGAAAGAATGGCGTGATCGTGACGGCAAAAGTCGTCGATCGCGGGCCATACGCTGGTGATCGAGAGTTCGATCTGACCGAGGCGACGGTACGCAAGATGGGCTATGCCTCGGCTATCGCGTTTGGTGTGCGTACGGTCTCGTGGCGGCGTGTCTCCTCCGGCAGCGCCAGCGCTACTGCCTACGCGGCCAGTGGTGGCACCGGCGGGGCGGAGGCTCCTTCGGGCGGAAGCGGCGGCAGCAGCGGCAGCAGCGGTGGCACCAAGCGCTACGCACTGCCTCTGCCCAAGGGCGCCCTGTCGCGCAGCGCTTACAACAGTAAGCACCATGACTATCCAGCCGTCGATCTTCCCGTCAAGACCGGCACTCGTGTCTACGTCATGCGTGGCGGCACGGCGACCCGCTTTCAAGAGCCCGGAGGATGTGGTAACGGCTACCAGGTCACTGCTGGCGACGGCGGCACCTATGTTTACTGCCATCTCAGCAAATTCTCGGCGTCGAACGGCTCCGTCAAGACTGGTCAGCTGCTGGGCTACTCCGGCAACACCGGCGCCTCGTCCGGCCCGCATCTTCATGTTCAGATCAAGTACCGTGGTGTTAAGCGCTGCCCGCAGCGCTTGCTCCTGGCGATCTATGACGGCAAGAAAGCACCGTCGCTGTCGCGCTTACCAACCAGCGGTTGCTCCTACTAATCGCATATGGCTCGGAACTTCAAAGGAACTCCCATGCGTCGACTCATCCCGTTCATCCTGCCGCTGCTCGCCGTCGCCACGGCGGGCGCGGCAACTCCGCCGCGCGGCCCGCTCCACCATAAAAGCAGCGCTGGCCTCAAGCCCGTTTATCTCGCGCCCAACTCGTCGGCTCGGCTCCAGGCAAATACCAGCAGCGGCGTGCTCGATCCCTACGCCGTGCTGCCGCTCACGGCGTCGGCCCTGGCCTCGGCAGCACAGGCCGGCTGGTCGGCGATCGGCACCGACTCGCAGCTCGTCAAGCTGGGCTGGAGCGAAGGGCTGACTGTCACCCAGACGCTGCCGGCGCTCAGTAGCCCGTCGGCGCTCGCGATCGGCGATCTCAACGGCGATACACGGCCGGATCTCGCGGCGCTTCAGCGGCCCGCCAATCGGCTGGCGGTGGCGAGCGGCGCGGCCGATGGCTCGCTGCTGGCGCCTGTGCAGCGCGCGCTGGCCGCCGATACCGAGGCGCTGCTGGCCGCCGATCTCAACGCTGACTGTTTGACCGACGCCGCCTACACGGCGCTGGATAACACCGTCGACGTGCTGCCGCAGCTTGGCGATCGCACGCTGGGCGCGGCCAAAAGCGCGCTCTTCACCAACGGCGGCGCAACCGATCTCGCGGCCGGCGATTTTAACCACGACGGCCAGCTCGATCTCGCGGCGCTGCGTGGCACCGGCAATCCCGCCAATCACATCGGCCTGTACACCTTCGCCGCCGACACGCTGATCTCCACCGGCCAGCGACGCGCCAACGACGGCGGCTTTGCCGCGCACGCCGTCGCCGGCGGCGATGTGACCGGCGATGGACGCGCGGATCTGGTTGTCGGCGCGGGCGGCAACCATCCCGACGCGTATATCAATATTTTTGCGCAGCAGCCGGATGGCCTGCTGGCTACGACGCCTGTCACGCTGACCGCCTGGCACATTCCCGAGTCGATCGCGGTCGCCGATCTCAACCACGACGGCTATAACGATGTCGTGGCGCTGCACAGCGGCTGGCTGGCGCTCACGCTCTATCGTGGCCAGGCTGACGGCACGCTTGCGCCCTACGAGGAATATCCGCTGCCCTACAGCGCCGCCTATCGCCCCGAAACGCTCGCGCTGGCCGATCTCAACGGCGACGGCGGCCTGGATGTGCTGATCGCCGACGGCAGCCGGGGCGCGACCTATCTGCTCAACAGCGCGGGCGCTCCCAGCGCGACGATCGACGGCCCTGCGCCCTGCTCCCGCATCGTGGGCCGCACGCTGACGCTCAGCGGCACGCTCCGCAACGGCGATGCTGTCGAGATCAGCCTGGACGGCGGCGCGACCTGGAACGCCGCGACGGTGTCGGGCGCGACCTGGGAGTACACGGCGGAGCTCAGCGATCGGGCGATCTACAAGCGCGTGATGGCGCGGGCGCTCAGCGGCGATCGGGTGCAGGCGCCGGTTGCCGAGCAATACCTCAAGATCTACAATTACCAGACGTTTGTTCCCGCGACTCAGAAGTAGCCACGAAAGGATGTCGTATGTTTCGCCGTTTCTGGCTGCCGCTGGCCGGCGCGCTTGTCGTAATGTTGGCGGTGCTGGCTCCGGCCCGCGCTGCCGAGCAGCGCGTCTTTTACACCGGCCTGCGCTCCTGCTATATCACCGGCAGCCCGATCCCGAACTTCACGCTTACCGCCGAGGTCGCGACGACCGACGACTATCGTCTGACGCATACCGTGGAGCAGAGCGGCCGTCTGCCGGGCGCGCCTGAGACCGTCTACGAGGGGCCGATCGCCGTTGGCTCGCCGCGCACGGTGACGATCACCGGCGGCAGCGCGACGGTGCCCGGCAGCTACACGCTCACCGGACGGCTGTATCTGGTCAGCAGCGGCGTGCTGGTTGCGCAGGTCCGGGCGTCCGTGCTGATCGCCGATCCCTGCCCGGCGCCTACGCCGACCAATCCCTACCCCGCGCCGTCCGACGAGGCCGCGCCCGCCGATGTGCTCTGGTCGCAAGCTGCCACGCCCTCGCGCGGCGCGGTGGCGGGCTCGCTGCTGACGATCAAGGTGCGAGCGTATAATGTGGGTCGCGGCTCAGGCCGCAGCGATGCGATCCTCGCGTACGATCCTGAGGTGCTAACGCTGCTGGACGCTCAGCCGCAGCGACCCGGCGATTGGATTCGCGCCCGTGACGATCGACGCGGCACGCTCACGATCTCGGTCGGCGAGCTGCGGCCACGGGATTTTGCGCTTGTGCCGGTGCGCTTTCTGGTCGCCGGGACCGCGCCGGATACAACCCTGCGGCTGGCTCGCGACGACGGCCGCGATCTCGGCAATCCGCTGTTTCTGGCGATCGGCGTGCAGCTCGACGGGCCGCTTGTGCTGACAGCTGAGCGCGGCGCGACGCTTCGGCTGGCTGGACGCGGCTTCAAGCCCGGCGAGACGCTTTCGATCTGGGGCAATCGCGGCGATGGCACGACGGTTGCGCTGGGCGGCGGCTATGCGGGCGACGATCGCGACGGCACGCTGGCGTTGAGTCTACCTGCTCCGGCGTCCGGCATCACGTCGATCGTGGTGCATGGCCGGATCAGCGGTGTGACCGGACTGCTGGATCTAGCCGCTTCCAATCGATCGCGGGTGCCTCGCCGCTGAGGACCGGCTGCTCTCCGGCAGCGCCGCGCCCCGACTCGATACCGATACGAGTCGGGGCGCGAGTTTGTTGCGGCTCAATCTGCTAGCGGCCGCATCCCAGCGAGTGCTCTTTACAATGCGCTGCGTGGTGCTGATCCATCTCGGGCTGCTGCACCGCAACTTTGCCGTCGATCAGCCATGCCGCGCTGCCCGCGCTGAGCAGCGCCAGCACCGCGCCGAGCAGCATTACCGCCCGGAATCCGTCCACGAAGGCCAGATCGATCGCCTGCTCGATCTGCTGGCGTGAGCTGTCGTCCACGCTCTGCGGCAGCTCGATCGCCGCCAGACGGCTGCGCTGCTCCACGATCGACTGGCGCGTCTCCGGCGCAAGCTCGATCTGGTCCAGCCGCCGCTCAAGGCTCGACCCGAACCTGAGCAGCATCACGATGCCGAACAGCGCGATCGCCAGCAGCCCGGCCGTGCGCGAGACGGCGTTGTTGATCCCTGAGGCGATCCCCGAGCGGCTGGCGTCGACGGCGCTCATCACGGCGGTCGTCAGCGGCGCGACTGTGATCGTCATGCCCAGGCCCAGCACGATCACCGCCGGGAAAAAGGTTGTCCAGTAGCTGCCGCCGACGCCGGGCAGCGCATAGAGCGCGAAGCCGGCCGCCGCGATCAACGGCCCGACGATCAGCGGGCGCTTGGCTCCGTAGCGACCAACCAGACCGCCGGCCCAGCGCGAAAGCGAGAACATCAGCGCGGTGAACGGCAGCAGCGCCAGACCGGCCTGTGTGGGCGTGTAGCCCTGAACCTGTTGCAGGTTGAAGGGAAAGAAAAAGAGCGCGCCGCCAAGTCCCGCGTAGAGCAGCAGCGTCAGCAGATTCGCGCCGCTGAACGTTCGCGACGAGAAAACGTTGAGCGGCATCATCGGCGCCGCGCTGCGCCACTCGACAAAGACAAACGCCGCCAGCGCGATCACGCCGACTCCCACGCCGCCCAGCACCAGCGGATCGCTCAGCCCACGATTGCCGGCCTCGATCAGGCCAAAGACCAGCGCGCCCAGCCCGATCGTGACCAGCACCGCGCCGAGGTAGTCCAGCCGCGCGGCCATGCTTTGATCCCGGCTTTCGGGCACGCGCAGCACCACGATCGCCAGCACAACAAGCGCCAGCGGCACGTTGATGAAGAAGACCCAGCGCCACGAAGCCTGCTCGACCAGCCAGCCGCCGAGCACCGGACCCAGCGCCGAGGTGATCGCGGTAAAGCCGCTCCACGTTCCGATCGCGCGGCCTCGCGCCTCGTCTTTGAAGGTTGCGCTGATGATCGCCAGGCTGCTCGGCACCAGCAGCGCCCCGCCGATGCCCTGCACCGCCCGCGCCAGGATTAGCTGTCCGACGCCGGGAGCCAGCCCGCACCAGACCGAGGCCAGCGTAAAGATCACGATGCCCAGCGCAAAGATCCGCCGCCGCCCGTAGCGATCGCCGAGCGAGCCGCCGACCAGGATCAGTGCGGCCAGAAACAGCGTGTAGCCCTCGACGACCCACTGCACATCGGCGGCGGTGGCGTTGAGCTCACGCTGTAGCACCGGCAGCGCCACGTTGACCACTGTGCCGTCGATGAACGCGATGCTGGAGCCCAGGATCGTCGCCGCCAGCACCCAGCGG
The DNA here is from genome assembly GCA_036401895.1 of Herpetosiphonaceae bacterium. GTDB lineage: Bacteria > Chloroflexota > Chloroflexia > Chloroflexales > Kallotenuaceae > LB3-1. Next base: position 8,656 of record DASWTW010000221.1, read on the forward strand.
CCGGTCATTTCTGCCGCTGTATCCGCCGCCTCGATTGCTTCCGCCATGATCGTGACCTCGCGCTAGCTGCTTTACGGGTGTATTGTACGGCCAATCTGAGCGCTAGCCTTTGCCGTCGCGCAGCATCTGCGCATACTCGTGCGGCATCTCGCTGGCCTCGATCGCCTGCGCCGCGCGCTCGATGTCGTAGGCCACGCGCCGGAATTCGACGCTCAGTGCAGCTCCTTGCGCTTCCAGCACGACATAACACGCGCGCGGATCGCCGTCCTTGGGCTTGCCGACGCTGCCCGCGTTGATCACCTGCCGCCCGCTCGGCAGCACGCGGTGATACGGAATATGCGTATGGCCGCAGATCAGCACGTCGGCCTCCACCATGTCCAGCAGTCGCTCAAGGCTACTGTCGGGCCGCTCCGCGAAGAGGTACTCGTTGATGCGGCGCGGGCTGCCGTGTACCAGCATGATCCGCAGATCGCCAAGCAGCAGCGGGATCTGGAACGGCAGCGCGCGCAGATAGGCTTTGTTCTCCGGTGTGGTGTGGCGGTTGCTCCACGCGATCGAGCGCTTGCCCAGCGCCTCCGCTACCGGATTGGTGTAGGCGCAGCCGCAGTCGTCGCTATCATTGCCGACGCCCTGATCGTAATTGCCGATCAGCGTGGGAATGTCACGATCACGAATCGCGGCGACGACCTCGTTGGGAAACGTGGCGTAGCCGACAAGATCGCCCAGGCAGTAGCGCTCATGTAGCTGCTGCGCGTCCATGTCGGCAAAAACGGCCTCCAGGGCCGGCAGGTTGGCGTGAATATCGCCAAAGATAGCAATGCGGCTCATAGCTTGGCTCCTAACCGATAATCAATAATTGTTGACATCAACAGTCTCTACACTAGCCTCGTTAGCTGCTTGCTCTGCCTGGGGCGTACGCAACAGCTGGTAGAGCAAGGCGCCTGCGCTTGTGCCGATCAGTGGCCCAAGCCAATAGATCCAGTGATCGCGCCATGCGCCTGCGACGAGTGCCGGACCGAACGAGCGCGCCGGGTTCATCGACGCGCCGCTGATCGGACCACCCCACAGCGCATCCAACGCCACGGTCGCGCCGATCGTGATGGCGGCAAGCTGGCCTACCGCGCGTGTATCGGTGGCGACGGCCATGATCACAAACATCAAGATCGCGCTCAACAGCATTTCCAGCCCAAATGCCTGGCCTGCGCTGCCGCTGGGCAACGTCGCGCCGAGATCGGCCACCGCGCCAAAGAGCATACGCAGCGTGAGCGCGCCGCCTACCGCCCCAAGCATCTGTGCGCCGATGTAGATCGGCAGCTCCTGCCACGGAAAATGTCGTGTCAGGGCGAAGGCCCAGGTTACTGCCGGGTTGAAGTGCGCGCCCGACAAATGCCCGGCTGCGGCGATCATGACTGTGATGATCAGGCCGAATGTCAGCGCGACGCCAAGATGTGTCAGCGCTCCCGTGGTGGTGTTGACGATGATCGCGCCGCAGCCGGCTGTGACCAGCGCGTAGGTGCCGACGCATTCTGCGCCTGCGCGGCGCAACAATACACTGCTCATAACTGCCCTGTCGACGAATCGACGACCGATCGAATTGGAAAGCGCTGTCCGCTGACTGGATGCGGCAGGCTCAGCAGGTAGCGGATGCGCGTGCTTAGCTCGCGGCGAACCTTGAGAAACGCTGCGCGGCGCTCTTGCTCGTCCTCGATTGCCGTCGGATCGGGAATGCTCCAATGGATCTGCGCCGGGTCGTCTGGGAAGGTGGGACAGCTATCCCGCGCCCGATCGCAGACTGTGATGACATAATCGAACAGCTGCCCGCGAAACTGTTCAAGCGACTTCGCAACATGGCGCGATGTATCGATGCCCAGCTCTGCCAGCAGCTCAAGCGTCAAGGGATGGACCTGTGCCGGAGCGCTGCCGGCGCTCCAAACCTCGACATATGTACCGCCCAGATGACGCGTAATGCCCTCGGCGAGCTGCGATCGCGCGCTATTGTGCGTACACAAAAAAAGCACTCGTAGCGGACGGTCGATGCCGGATACTGCCGGCTCTTCGCTCAGAGTGGTGCTTATGCCGGGATGCAGCGCTGCTCCTGCCGCGAGGTAGAGCGCCTGAAGTCGATCCAGGTCCACGCTGTAATACACATCGCGCCCATCTGAGTTGCTGCGTTGATCGCGGAGCAATCCCAGCGAGCGCAGCTGCTTGAGATGGTACGAAACCGCGTTCTGCGGCATGTTTAGTTGCCCCACGATCTCTCCCACTCGTAGATCCGAGCGAGCCAGCAGCCGCATAACCTTCAGCCGCGTCTCGTCGGCCAGGACTTTGAAGAATTGAACAACGTCGGGTAGAGCCGGATTAAATGCTGTCATAGCTGCTCACTGTCTAATCGTAGCAATACTATTTATATCAAATTTGATTGATATAATAGATTGAGCGGTGGGCGAATGTCAAGCACCGCGCGACGCCTGGTTGGTTGCTCGGAGATTGAGAATCTAGAGCCAATGTTGAGACGATCCAACTGATTCGGGAGATTCCTCAGCGGCTCATGAGCATCAAATTGTAAAGCGTTCGAGTAGCAGACAGCCGGTGTACGGGGTATTCCTGGGATGAAGTAGTTACATGGGCTGGCAGTGGCTCCTGGGGTGAAGTCGTCTGGAGTTGGGGACAGGTAACTCCAGGTGCAGGATCTGTTTGTAAAAAATAAAAAAGCATTCCGAGCGCCAGGATAGCATGAAGTATGTGATAGGGCGCGGCGGCCTGTGCAACACATATGGCACGTGGTGGGCTTCTATCTTCAGCCGCAGCGAGCCTGGAATATATTATCGAATGCTCACACAGCAATTGAGGCGACTCGACACCAGACGAGTTCAAGTAGGCCGTGAGACTCTGACTCACGAAATAGTTCTGACACAGCACGGAGTCATTATTGACTTCCAGGAGCTGGTAGCTGAGCACAACACCTGGTTGCCCACCGCTGCGGCGAAATGACGGTCTGTGCTTTCCTCGTCATGCGTCTGTGAATAGGGCGCGCGCTGCTGCCGCATGCTCAGCAATCGCTTGACACTGTGCGGGCGTGAGGTGCAAAACCATATCGTATCGATGCAAGTTCGCTCCAAAGCCATGCTCGGTGATCTCTTCGGTTATAAATCCGGCCGTTTCATAGAAAGGAGCAGCGTGCTGGCTTGTTTGGATTTTGATAACCGCAATCATCGGATTCTGGCACAAGAGATGCAAGCGCGTAAACATCAGCGCGCTCCCAATGCCCTGACGATGCTGGTCACGTGCCACCATGTCCCATGAAAGAATACCGATGTCGGTCCTGGGAATACAAAAGATACCGCCACAGGCAACAATGCGAGCAGCATCTGTTTCTACGACAAAATACTGTTCCGGCTGATCCAGAAACGCTACATAATCCGAACGTTCGTGAGGCGCGAAGTAATTCGGCGTGTTGCTGTCAAAAATCGCGAGGCACGCAGCTTTATCCTCGCTTGTGTACTCACGGAGCTTCATGTCCCTGCTCCCTCTGGTTGATTGACGTGCCGGCAATATCTCCGGCGCATCCGTAGGTTCCGAAACGGTACGGGTGCGGGCTCTGTTGTCGGATACTAGCGCCAGGCGCCTGGCCTCCGTACAGCGGTTAGCTTCTGGTCAGCGGCGAGTGATCGTGCCGTGGAAATGCACGGGCAGCGGAACAGCGTCGAGCACAATCCGCACGGATTCCGGCTCCGTCAGCTGGATACGGTAGCGAGTGCTCATCAGATGGCTCAACAGCATGAGCAGCGTTGTGCCCACACTGGCTCCAATGCACGCCGTAGGAGACCAGCCGAATGGGACGTAGCGCGCGCCGGTATGGGAGCTGTGTCCGGCATCCTGTAGCCAGCGGTCGGGATCGAAGGTGTCAGGATCGGTCCAGTGGCGGGGATCGTGGTGAGTCAGGTACGGGCTGACCAGATAATGGTGCGTGCCATTGAGGCAAGCCTGTTCGAGGTTGATCTCGGTGCGCACAGGACGGGTCATGAACAAGGGCGGGCTCCACATGCGTAACGATTCTTTGACGAAGCGAGTTGTTGTGGGTGCCATGCGCATCGGAGCTGCGTACAGCTCGTGTAACGGGATGGGATCGAGCTCACTGGACAGCCGCTCTGCCCAATCGGTTTGCCGGGTGAGTTCATAGAGTAAGCAGGCGGTGCTGGCTGCCGGCGGCCCGGCGATAGCCGTCAAAATCGTGGTGACCGCATCCACAGCTCGGTCGATGCCCAGGTCCGGCAACATGTCCACGATCGGATCGGTCAGATCAAGCTTTCGTGGCCTGCGCCCGCGAGCACGGCCCCAGATTTCCCGGCGGACGGCGCTACCGGCACTTGCCTGGATGTAGAACGAGCGGAGCGTCTTCCAGACGGTTTTTGGCCCGGCGTCCGCTTCCCTAATCATCAGGCGATCGACCTTAAATGTTTGGTCCCGAAGCACGCGCGCGCGATCCGCAGGGGGAAGGTCAGCCAGCACCAGCGGAAAGAAAGCACGCGTACAGATCTCGCGCGCCAACCAGACCAGATCAACAGGACGATCGAGGTGTTCATCGATCAGAGCGCTCACGCGCGCGGCAATCCGGCCAACGCCTTCGCTATCGGATAGTCGTCGCAGCTGCTCGATCCATGCGGTACGAACGCTCTTCCATGAGATCGGCTTGCCTGTTCGACCGCGCACCAGGTCTGCGAGCTTATCCGGCAGCGTGAGGTCGCTGAAGTTGATCGCGTTGATGTGCAGGGCTATATCTGGATCAAAAACGGCAAGCTGCTTATCGTTGATCCAAAAAATCCTGCCTTCTGCGGCACACCTCGATCGCAGTTCACGAACAAATCCTACTTCCTCTGGTGCGGTGTCCATGTGCCCTCCTGTATGGGTACGGGGAGCGAAGCGTGTTCGCCCCCCGCGCGACCGATTTAGATATGGTGGTAAACGTACCACATGTACCAGCGATCATTGGACCGAATGGACAGCGCGCGCATCACAGCGTGTGCGATTTTTGCCACAGTGCTCACCTCCTTCCTTCTGCTAAGTATCGGCTCCCGCGCGGTACCAGGGCCAGCGTGAATTGTGGTGGCGCAAGGGCGGCGCTCAGGCACGGGCGGGTAGTATTCACGGTGAGGTCCAAGTGGTAGTTTTCGATGATGATCCGCAGGATGTCTTCAACCAGCTGGATCGAGAGAGCGGCCGCGACGCAGGTGTGCGGCCCTGATCCAAACGGAATGAACGCGTTTTGAGCGGGATCGGTGGCCCAGCGCTCCGGCCGGAAGCTGTTCGGAGCGTCCCAGTGCTGTGGGTTGCGGTGGACGGCATAGGGACAGACGATGACCTGATCTTGAGGAGTGACTGCTATTCCGGCCATCGCATGTGGCTGCACCGGCCGACGCGCCAAAAACCATGCTACTGGCCAGAGCCGGAGCGCCTCCCGGACGATCCAGCCTGGCTCTGAAGCAGTGTTGGGATGGGTGCCCATGAGGAAGATCGACCAGCCCAGCACGAATCCGACCGAGCCTGCGGCAGCAAACACGAACGACAGGAAGACTTCGGCCAGATCGGCGGCGGGCACATCCTTTCCTGCCGCCCTGACAATGACATCAAGGACATCGGCAGGCTGATCAGTGCTGCGCGCTCGTCGCTCGTTGACGGCGCGCTCCAGCTCACGCATCACGCGAAATCGAAATATCGCCCGGCTTAAGCGAGAGCGTCGTTGGCGCGCTCCAGCCAGAACGGCGCGCTCCACGATCGCATCGACTGTCTGGCGCAGCCGTGCCGGGCTGTCTGGGGTGAGCAATGCAGGTGCAAGGTAGTGATAGACCAGCCAATTTCCGGCATCCGGCCACGCACTGGTACCATCCAGCTCTTGCTGTACCCGTGATGACAGCTCGTGCGCATGGGTTCGCATGTATTCCCGCAGCAGCTTTCGTGACTCTCGTCCGATCTCAACTTGCACTGACCGTGGGCCGAAGACTCCTCGCTTGGTATAGAAGAAATCGGAGTGTTCCTGGTACAGGCCGTCGGAGTTCGTGAGCACCGCCCGAGCTGCTGTCGCCTCTGCAAGGCACAGCTGCCGCCCCGGTAACCAGGTAGCAGCCTCGCCTTGCCTGAATGCTTGATCGAGAAACTGTAGAGGATCGTCACGAAACTGAACGGCTGACTCTCGCCCTGTCATGTACCCGATCTCCTCTCTTAGGATTATCAGGAGCGCCATTCCAACGAGCGGACCTCAGTTACATTGATACGCGGTTCCAACCGCTGATGGGTCGGCCGGGGGTGGTGTAGAAAACACGAATGTACACGCTTAAGATACAATATTGGCTTATAAAGCGTACACAAATACATCTCCACGTTATAGGAATCGCGGAAACGAGATCTTCTAAAGATGCCAGGAGTAAATAAATAGTTTATGGAGTAAGCTTTGCGAGTATACAAGATCATCGTCAAAAAGTCAATACCTTAATTGCAGGGCCGGGAGATACCTCATTATCGAGTTTAAGAGGATAAGAAATCACCAATTGGCTTGAAGGTTTTAAAACCTGGCCTACCTGGAACTATTTCATGACATAAGATTTTCTTGATCGGCCGGCTCAGGTACAAACGGGCGAGATTGGCTGTGTTCGGGGAGTCATACCAGTGATCCTCATACTTCACGCCCAATCGATGGTCGCAGCATGTGCCTACAAGGGTCATACGTACAGATCTGGTTATTCAACGGAGTCGCCTGTGAGTTCGTCTGTTCTCTGGCAGGCACAATGTAGCATCTCAAGTATGAGGATTTTTACATAAGCGCCGTATTCGACGTACACTGCTATAGAAAGAACAGCGAAACAAAGCACAGATTACTCACAGCGTTGCTCTGCGATCGTGCCCCTTTGTTCTATGTTCCGTTGTTCTATGTTCTAAATCTGAGGATCTTATAGATGGTTGATAAGCTCTTACGCGGACCGAAAGAGCAGCTGCTGAGTCCGATTGCGTTTGGCCTGCCGCGCTCGATCCAGCCTGTGACGATCACGCTGATCGCATTTGGCGCCGGGCTGTGCGCGGCCCTGGCGATCTCGCAGCAGTCCTACTGGTCGGGGCTGGTGCTGTGGCTCGGCAACCGCGTGCTGGATGGTCTCGACGGCACGTTTGCGCGGGTACACGGCAAGCAATCGGATTGGGGCGGCTACCTGGATATGCTGCTCGACACGGTGATCTACGCCGCGCTCCCGATCGCGCTGGTTCTGGCGCAGCCGTCGGCGGCGGCCTGGCTGAGTCTGGCGCTGCTGCTGGCCAGCTTCTACTGTAACGGCGCGTCGTGGATGTATCTCGCGGCGCTGCTGGAAAAGCGCAGCCAGGGCGCACGGGCACGCGGCGAGATGACGACGATCACGATGCCCGGCGGGATCATCGAGGGCAGCGAGACGGTGCTCTTTTACACTTTGTTTCTGCTGATTCCCGGCGCGCTCGTGCCGCTCTTCTGGACGATGGCGCTGCTGGTTTTTGCCACGGCCGGTCAGCGGCTGCTCTGGGCCTGGCGCGGGCTGGCGTAGGAGGACTCAGGATGTCGGACTCATCCGCGCGCGCTCGGCTCTTCCGCGCGCCGGCAGGATTTTTGCACCGCCACTGGCACAAGCTGATCGCGCTGACGTTTTGGCTGCTGGTGCTGGGCGGCTACCAGTGGTACGCCTGGCGCAACGATCTCAGCTCCTTTGCGGTCGCTCAGCAGCTGATCCGTCTGCTGGCCGGCAGCGCCTACGGCCCGCTGCTCTTTATCGTGGCCTACATGCTGCGCCCGCTGCTGCTGTTTTCGGCGGCGGTGCTTTCGATCGTGGCGGGCTTTGTTTGGGGGCCGGTGTGGGGCGTGGTCTATACGCTGATCGGCAGCAACAGCTCGGCGACGGTCGCCTATGTGGTCGGGCGCTTCTTCGGGCGCGGTCTGCTCACAGGCGATCAGGCGACGGGCCTGATGCAGCGCTACGCCGAGCGGCTGCGCAGCAACAGCTTTGTCGCGGTGATGATCATGCGTCTGATCTTTCTGCCCTACGATCTGGTCAACTATCTGGCCGGCTTTCTGCGCATCGACTACCGAGCGTTTATCACGGCGACGATCCTGGGCTCGATTCCTGGAACGTTTGCGTTTGTGCTGGCGGGCGCATCGATCCAGGGCGATTTTCGTGACGGCCCGTCCGGCTTTGATCCGCGCGTCTTTGCGGCATCGCTGGCGATCTTCGGCATCAGCCTGTTGGTCGCGCGCTATCTCAAGCGCCGCGAGCGAGTGAGTGATAAAGGATAATCTCTCGATGACGACACAAACCACAACCTACTCGACGATCGTGATCGGCGCGGGCTCGGGCGGGCTGACAGTCGCGATCGGCCTGGCGGCGTTCGGTAAGCCCGTGGCCCTGATCGAGGGCGGCGCGGTCGGCGGCGATTGTACCAACGTCGGCTGTATTCCATCCAAAACGCTGATTCACGAGGCCGCGCAGCGCGCCGCCGACCCGGCGACGATCCTGGCGACGGTTCAGCAACGGCGCGACCATCTGCGCGACGAAGAAACCGCGCATGTGCAGCAGATCGAGAACCTGAGCTATATCCACGGCTGGGCGCGCTTCGTGAGCGCCAAAGAGCTGGAGGTCACGCACGCCGACGGATCGCGCCGGCGAGTTAGCGCGGCCAACATCGTGATCGCGACCGGCTCACGTCCTCGCGAGATCGAGATTCCCGGCCTGCCGTCCGATCGCGCGCTGACCAACGAGAGCATCTTCGAGCTGAAGGACGCGCCCCGGCACCTGGCGATCGTCGGTGCGGGCGTAATCGCGATGGAGCTGGCCTTCGCGTTTCGCAAGCTGGGTAGTCGCGTGACGATCCTGACCAAAGATCAGCGCGTGATGCGGCGCGAATCTGAATCAACTTCCGAGGTGCTGACGGCTTCGCTGCGCGACAGCGCGATCGATGTGCGCTACGGCGTGACTGTGACGGCCTACGACGTGGAGAGCGAAACACTGCGGCTCAGGGATGGCTCGGCAATCGCAGGCGTGGATCGCGTGCTGCTGGCGATCGGCAGGGCGCGCAATATCGATAAGCTGGGCCTTGAGCAGATCGGCGTGAAGTTCGATCCCGACACCGGCATTCAGGTCGATCGCAATGGCCGGACGAGTATTCCCGGCATCTACGCGATCGGCGATGTCACGCCGACCTCGCGCTGGACGCACTCGGCGGGCGCGCAGGGGCGGCGCGTCGTGCAGCAGATCGCGTTTCCGTGGCTGCCCGCCTGGAGCGCAGAGCCGCTCTATCCCAGCGCCACCTTCAGCGATCCCGAGGTTGCCGGCGTTGGCTTGCTGCCGGATCAGATCGCGCGGCGCTACCATCCCGGCCTGATCAAAACGCTGCGGGTCGAGCTGTCCAGCACCGACAAAGGCTATACCGAAGGCTTGAACTATGGCTTCATCGAGGTGTATGCCCTGCGGCTGACCGGGCGCATCCTGGGCGCAACGATCGTTGGGCCGCGCGCCGCCGAGATGATCTCGTTCTTCACGCTGGCGATCAGCGAAGGAGTCACGCTCTACCGGCTCTACCGCCTGGTCTATCCCTACCCGACGCACTCGACCGGCATCCAGACGATCGCCGATACGTTTATGCGCGAAACGCTGCCGCACATTCCGGCCGAGCTGGGCGCGGTCCTGTGCTACGGCCTCGCGACGATCTGGGGGCGTCTGCGCGGCGGCTCGTTTGCGGCTATCGCCCCACCAGATCGCAAGCTGGCGGCGTTCGGCGGCTGGGGCGGCGAGTGATCGATTGCCGAGGCTCGTAGGGGCGTGATGTATCACTCCCAAAAACCTTCTATCGGTAGCTGATCAGCCGCTCGATCCACCAGGCCCCGCCCGAGATCAACAGCGCTCCCGTGACAAGCGCGGCGCTCAATCTGAGGATCGTCGTGCGACACCACAGCTCGGCCAGCGCAATGCCGCCGCCCAGCGCAATCGCGGGAAAGATGAACGATTCCCAGCGCAGCGCCTGCTGTGAGAAGAGCAGCGTTGCCCACGAGAGCAGCATCGCCAGCCACCAGGCCAGCAGCAGCCCGCCGAGCGCGCGATTGTGCCGCCAGGCCAGCGCCAGCCCCGCGAGTCCCAGCGCCGTCAGGATCGGGCCGATCGCGCCGGCGAGAAGCAGCAGCTCACCGGCCTCACGCGCGATTCGCTGGATCGGCGTGGTGGCGGTGGGCGGCGCTGGCGGACGATCGAGGACCGCGCTCAGCAGCAGCGGCGTGCTGTAGTAGATCAGCGTCACGCCGAGCAGCGCCCCGCCGCCGATCAGGATCAAACGCCAGACGCGAGCGTCACGCTGGATCAGCCAGATCAGCGCCAGCGCCACGCCAAACGCCAGCAGCGAAAGCAGCACGCCGAAATGTCCCAGCATCACCATCGCGGTGGTCGCGCCGAGCAGCAGATCCGGCGCCGCTCGTTGTCGCCAGCGCAGCAGCACCAGCGTCCAGGGCAGTACCAGCGCCTGGCCCCAGATATTCGCCATCTCGCCCACTGAGAGCGAGGTCAGCAGCGGCGCGGCAAAGAGATAGATCCCGCCAGCCAGCCAGGCCGCGATCGGCGGCTGCCCGACTGAGCGCAGGATCAGCCACAGCCAGAGGATCGCCAGGCTGTCGGCGAGCGCGTTGGCGACGGTTATCAGCTCGTTGGTATGGCCGGTGAAAAGCTGAAGCGGCAGCAGCGCGATGTATTGGCCGGGAGGGTAGGGCGCAGGACCGCCGCCGGCCTCGCCCGGCAGATCTTCGGTGAAGAAAATATCGCCGCGTGTGAGCTGAATCAGATTGTTGGTGTTCAGGCCGATGTCGCTCGAAAACGTCTGCGGATGGAGCAGACCCAGCACGCGGATCAGCCACGCCAGCACGATCAGCGCCGTAACTGTGCGCGCCTCAAGCGCCGACGGCACCAGCCCGATCAGCCGCGCCAGGCCACGCGCCAGCGGCTCAAGCAGGATCGACAGCCCGTAGCCGGCCAGCAGCACGAGCGCGATCCGTGACGTGACGAGCGTCAGGCCGAGCCGCTGCCAGACCAGCAGTGCCGCCAGCACGACGATTACAACACCCAGGATGAGCGCCGCCCAGCGCGCGGACAGCGACCAGCGCCGCAGCAGGCCGTAGCCCACGCCGACGATCGCGCCCAGCAGCCCGAGCTGCGACCAATCCGGCACGGCAGCTGTGAGCGTGCTTACGCTCAGCGCGTCGGCGGCAAACGCCAGCTTGCGGGGATCGCCGGGCGGCTGGATCGCAGGCGTGTGGAAGCGCAGATCCAGATCGCCTGAGCCTGTCGCGGGCAGCAGCAGATGATAGGTTGCGTGCGGCCGGCTCAGCGGCAGCGTCAGCAGCGGCGTGTTGCCCAGCGCGACAGTGCTGGTCATCGGCTCGGCGGCGGGCGGCAGCGCAACCACGCTGAGATCGGCGCGCAGCGGAGCCTGACCAACGCCCGGAAAATGAATACGCGCGTCTTCAAATGCCCAGCGATAGGCCACCGTCGCCAACTGGCACTCGGCGCGCGGCACGTCATACTCGGAGTCGGGCCGGTTAAAGCCCTCGATGTAGGGCCGGTCGAACACATCGTCGGCGACGCAGTTCGAGGCGACCGGCGGCGATCCGCCGATGTCCAGGCGATAGGCGAACGGCGCGCGGTAGGCCAGGCCGCCCAGCACAAGCATCGCCGCGATCAGCAGCCACAGCCACGGCTCGCGCAGCCAGGTGAGCAGCGCGCGCAGCTCGGCGCGGGCGAGATTCAAGATCGCGCTCAATCAGGCCCTGCCACTTTCACGCAGACGAGCCGGAAGCGCCCAGGATGGAGGCAAACGATCGATTCTATGATTGAACATCCAGTGCATAGGAAGCTGTATCGATTCTGGTGAAACAGGTTCACGCGACGGCTTAGTATACAGTACCTTGCGCCGGACGCAACCAGACGCTGCTTCATTGTTCTACTGCACGCCGGCCAGCGTGCGCTCCAGCCAGCTAAACGGCTGGATCAGCGGCCCAGTGACGACCCCGCGCGCCAGATACTCCTGCATCCCCTGGTCCAGCGCGATGCGGTGGAAAAAGCCCAGCGCCAGCGCCAGCACGATCAAGCCCTGAAGCAGCGCCGGCACGATGCCCAGAATTTTGTTGATCAGCGTCGCGTGGAAGCTGCGCGGGATCGCCCAGTTGATCAGCCAGGTCAGCGTCGTGACCACCAGCAGCACGCCGCCGAAGATCGCCAGCGTGCGCAGGATCACGTTCTGGATCGAGCCCTCGATCGTGGCGCCGGCCGTGAGCAGCGCCGCCAGCAGACCGATCGCGAGCAGCGCCGCCGTGCGGGTGATTCCTCGGATCAGCCCCTGGTGGTAGCCGCCCGCGCCGATCAGCGCCAGCAGCGCCAGCACCGCCGCATCCAACAGCGTCATGTGTGCGATCCTTTGTCGGTGGAGGACAGCAGCGTCGGCTCCGGTACGCTATAATGCCGTCCATGTCTTCAAAACGATTTCAAAAAGCGATGTTCAAAGCGCTTAAGCATACACCACGGCTCGAAAGCTGGCCCTGCCCGCATTTCCCCGAGTGTGGTGGCTGCGCGATGCAGGATATTGCGTACACCGATCAGCTGGCGGCCAAACACGCCGCGCTGCTCGAAATCTGGGGCGAGGCGCTGCCCGCCGCGCTGCGCGACGACTACACGATTGTCGCGGCTCCCGATCCGTTTGGCTACCGGCTGCGCATGGACTACGTGTGCTCCGACGACCGCTTCGGCCTGCGCGTGCGCAAGCGCTTCTATGCGATCGTCGATCTCGGCGAGTGCCATCTGATCCCGCCCTCGCTGTTCACGATCATTCGCGGAGTGTACACCGCCGCCCGCGAGTGTGGCCTGCCTGACTACAATGTGTACCACAACACGGGCTTTTTGCGCTACCTCGTCGTGCGGCGCAACGTCCGCGATGAGTGGCTGCTCTCGTTTGTGACCTCGGAGCGCGCCTACGAGGAGCAGATGGATCGCGCGGCTCAGGCGGCGCTCGACGCGGGCGCGACCAGCGTCTGGTGGCTGCTCAATCCACGCCACGCCGATCTTTCGTTTGGCGATCCGGTGAAGCACTGGGGCGCGGAGTTCTTGCCGCAGTATGTTCTGGATCGCACGCTGCTCATGGGGCCGAACACCTTTTTCCAGAACAATGTCGGCGGCTTCGAGCAGATTCTGCGCTATATCACGCCATTTGTGGCCGGCGCCGAGCGCATGATCGATCTTTATGCCGGAGTCGGCACGATCGGCATCGCGCTGGCGGATCAGGTCGGCAAGGTTTTTGCCGCCGAGCTAAGCGACGAGAGCGTCGCACTGGCGCAGCGCAATATTCATCTCAACGGGCTTGAGGATCGGGTGGAGGTTGTGCAGGCCGATGTGGCCGAGATCCTGCGCGACCCTCGCATCTCGCAGGGCGGAGCCGGCGATGTGCTGGTCGTCGATCCGCCGCGCGCCGGTCTTGGCCCGGATGTCTGCGCGCAGCTCAGCGAGCACGGACCGCAACGCATCGTCTATGTTTCGTGCAACGCGATCACCCAGGCGATGGACTACGAGATTCTGCGCCAGAGCTACGATCTGGTCGCGGCGCGCGGCTTCGATCTGTTCCCGCAGACCTATCACTGCGAGCAGGTCGCGGTGCTGGATCGGCGGGGATGAGGAGGCCCTCACCCCCTAGCCCCCTCTCCCGTCGCGACAGGAGAGGGGCAATAGTCGTGGAAGTTTCTTACCCCTCGCCTACCGCAGTGGGAGAGGGGTGCTGAACGAAGTGAAGCGGGGTGAGGGCCTTACACCTTCTCCCTACCTCACATTCCGCCGGAAGCTGCGCACGGCCAGCGTCAGCGTGATTGCCGCGATCACGGACAGAATCAGCAGCGCCCGGATCATCTCGCTCTGGGGATCGAGCCCCGTGATCGACTGCGAGCCGTTGAGCAGAATGCGCATGCCGTCGATGGCGTAGGTGACCGGGTTGAAGCGCGCGATCGTTTGCAGCCAGGAGGGCAGCAGCTGAAGCGGCAGCTGCGCCGAGCTGGTGAAGAGCAGCGGCAGCGTCAGGAAGTTTGCGATCAAAAACGTCGATTCGGTGTTGCGCGTGCGCAGCGCGATAAACACGTTCAGCCCCGCCAGCCCCAGCCCAAACAGCAGCGCGATGCCCAGCGCTCCCAGCACGCCCAAAATGCCGTACTCGTAGGTAACGGGCTGCGCCTGGAACTGTCCCGCGATCCAGGTGATCAGGATGATCAGAATCGCCTGCACGATCATGCGCGTGAGATCGCCCAGGATCTTGCCGAGCAGGATCGCCATACGGTTGATCGGCGTCGTCAGCAGCTTGTCGAGAAAGCCGCTGTCCATGTCGGTGATAATGCCGATGCCGGACTGCGCCGCGCCAAACAGGATCGTCTGGAGAATCACGGCGGGCATGAAAAATTGAAAGTAGCTCTTGCCGCCGAACGCCGCCGCCGCGCCCGGAAACTGCGTCAGCCGGCTGAAGATCTGCCCGAAGAGCAGCAGCCAGATCATCGGCTGGATCAGCGAAAAGTAGAGCATGGCCGGGCGCCGAAACAGCTTGCGGATCGAGCGCATGTAAAGCGCGCTCAGCTCGCTGAGAAAGGTCCCGAGATTACGCGGCACCGGTTGGGCCAGTGGCTGCGGCTGTGCCTGTGTTGCCATAGATCGTTCCTCAACCATTTATTCGGGGATCGTTCAATCGCCTGTCGAGCTAGCGCCGTCGACGCCGTCCGCCCCACGGACCGCCGCGCCCGCTGCGCCAGTTGGTGTTGACCTCTTCCTGGCGGATCGACTGACCGGTATATTTCAAGAACACATCGTCGAGCGTCGGGCTGGTCAGCGACAGGCGTCCGACGTTCAGTCCGGCCCCGTTGAGCGCCAGCAGCACCTGCGGCACCATCGCGCCGCCGTCCTGCGCGATCACGTTGATGCCGTCCTTGGCCAGAGCGGTGTCGCGCACAAACGGCAGGCCCTTGAGCAGCTCGACCGCCTGCTGAGCCTGCTCCTCGCCGCTCTTGCCGTTGTCGTTGAAAGTCAGCGCGATCACGTCGCCGCCTAGCTGGGCCTTGAGCTGCGCCGGGCTGCCCTCGGCGATGATCGTGCCGTGGTCGATGATCGCCAGCCGGTCGCACAGCCGGTCGGCCTCTTCCATGTAGTGCGTGGTCAGAAAGATCGTCAGGCCCTCGTCTTTGTTCAGCCGCTCCAGGTATTGCCACAGATTGGCGCGATTCTGCGGATCAAGGCCGGTGGTCGGCTCGTCCAGGAACAGCACCTGCGGCCGGTGAATCAGCCCGGTCGCTAAGTCCAGCCGCTTGCGCATGCCGCCCGAGAACGAGCCCGCCGACCGATCGGCGTCGTTGGTCAGATCCATCAGCGCCAGCAGCTCGTCCACGCGCTGCCTGAGCACATCGCCGGGCAGATGGTAGAGCTTGCCCTGAAGCGTCAGGTTTTCGCGCGCCGTCAGATCATCGTCGACGCCGACTTCTTGCGCCGCATAGCCGATCAGCCGCCGAATCTGGTTGGTCTCGCGGCTGATGTCATGGCCCAGGATCGTGGCCGCGCCGCCGCTCTTGGCCAGCAGCGTGATCAACATTTTGATCGTGGTGGATTTGCCCGCTCCGTTGGGGCCTAGAAAGCCGAAGAACTCGCCGCGTGTGACCTGAAAGCTGATGCCTTTGACCGCTTCGGTGCCGTCGGCATAGACTTTTTGCAGGCCACGCACATCAATAACCGCATCCATCAGTCCTCCTCATCGCGCGCTGGCCGCTCATGGGTCGCGCCGATCTGTTCCGTGTGCATCGTGTAGATCGCCCGCTCAAGCAGGCTCAAAAAAAGCTGCTGCTCCTCGGGCGATAGTCCGTGGAGCAATCGCTCCATGCCGCGCACCTGATCCTGGTAGATCTGCTCGAAGAAGCGGCGGCCCTCGTCCGTGAGCGAGAGCAGCGCCACGCGGCTGTCTTCGGGATGGCTTTCGCGCTGCACCAGGCCGGTTTGAATCAGCCGCCGCGTGAGCGCCGTCACCGAGGGCGGCGTCATCTGGAGCTGCTCGGCCAGATCTTTCATCGCCAGCGTGTTGTCGTGGGCCAGCAGATGCAGCGTCCGCAGATGCGAGAACGAAAGATTGAGCTGGCTCAGCCGTACGTGTACCGGGTTGTGCTTGCCCCGGCGCAGCAGATCGAAAAGCTGTACCAGCCGACGCGCGTTTTCGTGAATATCTGCCATAGAGTTCTTTCAATTAGTTAGGCTAACTAACTATCTGGTAGTATAGCACGTTTCTGTTCTGCCACAAGTGCTGATCTGGGTAGAACAAATGTCTTGACTCTCAAGTTGCTTGAGGGTTTATGCTTGGCTGGCACTGAGGAATTGCGGCCACGTCTAACAAAGCAGGTAACGATGATCAAGATCGGCGAGTTCTCGAAGCTGGTGCAGGTTCCCGTTCCCACCCTGCGCTACTACGATCAGCTCGGGCTATTGAAGCCCGTCGAGGTGGATCGCTCGACCGGCTACCGCTACTACTCGGCCAGCCAGCTACCGCGCCTGCATCGCATTCTGGCGCTCAAGGGTCTCGGCTTTTCCCTGGAGCAGATCGCGGTGGTGCTGGATGAAGGATTAACGCCCGAGCAGATGCGCGGCATGCTGCGGCTGCGTCACGCCCAGATCAGCCAGCAGCTCATCGAGGCGCGCAGCCAGCTGGTCGAGGTCGAGGCGCGTCTTCAGCAGATCGAGCGCGAGGATCAGCTCTCGACCTATGACGTGATTCTGAAGCAGGTCGATCCGCTGCTGGTAGCCGAGGTCCGGGCGATCCTGCCACATCACAGCGCAGTCGGATCGCTGTTTGGCGAAGTGTACGAGGCGATCGGCGCGCATGCCAGCGTGGCGCTGTGGCCCAATCCCGGCGCTGGCGGTCAAACGCTGGTGCTGTGGTACGACACCGAGTTCAAAGAGCGCGATGTCGACGGCGCGGCTGCCTTCATGCTGCGCTGTCCGGTTCCCGAGAGCGGCCGGATGCGCGTCCACGAGCTGCCCGCCGTGACGGTGGCGGCTACCGTTCATCATGGCCCCTACAACACCATCGGCGATGCCCACGCCGCGATCCTGACCTGGATCGACACCAACGGCTACCGCATCGCCGGGCCTGACCGCGAGCTGAATCTGTATCACACCATGCCGATTCGCCTCGACGATCCCACGTATGTCACCGAGATCCAATATCCGGTTGAAAAAGCTGTCGATCAATAACCAATCGTTCCAAGCAAGGAGCAAGCACATGAAGATCACCGAGCCGAAAATCGAAGAGCGCGCCGAGCAGCCCTACATGGGTATCCGTACCGAGGTTACGATGCAAGAGCTGGGCAACGGCCTGGTCCCACAGTCGCTGGATGAGATCTTTGGCTGGCTGGAGCAGCAGGGAATCGCGCCCGTCGGCCCGCCGATTATGCGCTTCCACGTTATCGATATGGAGTGTAATCTCGATGTCGAGATCGGCGTTCCCGTGGCGAATGCAGAAGCCGGCAATGGTCGCATCCAGCCAAACTCGCTGCCGGCCGGCCGCTACGCAGCGCTGGTGTACACCGGAGTAGAAAACGGCATCCCGGCGAACGGGGCGCTGCTGGACTGGGGCGCGAAGCAGGGGCTCGTGTGGGACACCTTCCCGTCGGACAAAGGCGATGGCTTCGGCGCGCGCTACGAGACGTTGCTGATGGGGCCTGAAGACGATCCCGATCCGGCGAACTGGGACAGCGAGGTCGCGATCCGGCTGGCGGACGAGCAGTCGCAGCCGTAGTCAGCAGCGGCCCATTTGCCGAAACGCCCGACCACTGGTCGGGCGCGCTGCTGTATGGCGTTCTTCTACTGGAGCTTACGGCGTTCCACCCGAGCAATACACATTGACGCTTTTGGAGGCCGTCGCACCGCTGCTGTCCTGGACGCTGAAGGTAACGCTGCGGGTTGTGCCAATCGAGCAGGAGACAGTGATCGTCGAGCTGGCGGCCCCATCGTAGCGCGACTTGTAGAGAATATTCCAGCTGTACGTGTAGATTCCCGTTCCGCCGCTCACGTAACCGTCGCAGATAAAGCCGGTGCGGAGCGTTTCGCAGCCGAGCGTAGCGGTAAGCGTGGAGGCGACAGCGGGCTGCGGCTGGCTCGCTATGCCGAACGAGCCGAGCGCTACCAGCGCGGCGATCAAGATGGACTGGCGACGAAGCGAACTGCGCATAGCGGCTCCCTTTTCACGAAGAGGATTTTCTGGAGAGTGGGCGTATCGGCTATTGTAGCAGCGGTTAAGGTTGCGCTCAAATCGTGGGTGAGCGTGGGCCGGCTGCTGTAATGATATGGTTGCTCGCGCCCTGGCTGTCGACGCGCCATGTGTGACTGTGGTTGACACAGCGCCGGGGTAGAGTTATGGGGCATCGCGTGAAAGGAGTATCCGATGCCTCAGGTTGTATCCAACGACGGCACGACGATCGTCTATGAGCGCAGCGGCGAGGGGCCGCCGCTCGTCATCGTTGACGGCGCTCTGTGCTCACGTGCGTTTGGTCCCAGCGCAGCGCAGGCCGAGCGCCTCGCCGATCAGCTCACCGTCTACACCTACGATCG
>DASWTW010000222.1:0-7584 GCA_036401895.1 Herpetosiphonaceae bacterium
TCAGGCCAAACATGACCATACCGCCGTTCAGCGTAACGCCGAGGAAGAGCAAGAAGAGGGCATGGTCCAGGCCAAACATGACCATACCGCCGTCCAGCGCAACGCCGAAGAAGAGCAGGAAGAAGGCGGCGCCGTCCAGGCTATGCACGATCACACCGCCGTCCAGCGCAACGCCGAAGAAGAGCAAGAAGAGGGCGGCGCCGTCCAGGCTATGCACGATCACACCGCCGTCCAGCGCAACGCCGAAGAAGAGCAGGACGAGGGAGGCATGGTCCAGGCTAAACCAGAAGTAGGCCTCGAAGGTGGACCAATTAGTGCCGACTTAGGCGGTAAAATACAGTCGAAGCGTGGGAGCGGTTCACCCCTCGACGATGGGATGCGAGCATCGATGGAAGGCGCATTCGGATCTAGCTTCAAGGATGTGCGAGTCCATACCGACACCGAGTCTCATCAACTCAACCGCAGCATCAGCGCCAAAGCATTCACAACTGGTAGTGACATTTTCTTCGGTGAAAGCGCCTCGCCAGCGGACACCAAGCTCCTCGGCCATGAGCTCACGCACGTTGTTCAGCAGCGTTCGATGAGCAGCAGTGGACCGATGACGGTTGGACCGGCGGGCGATAGCCACGAGCAAGAAGCCGATGCAACCGGAGACGCGGTAGCCTCGGCCATCTCAAGCGGCAAGGCCCAGCGACAGGCAACCGAAGAAGAGCAAGAAACAGCCTAACCAGAACCAACAGCGGCACAAGGAAGCGTATGAAGGCGCGGCAACCGAGCACAACGCAGCACAACATCAACCGGCGCGCTATCAAGCTCATTACTCCCCTCAGCGATCGCTACAACGCGCGATCGCTGAGCCTGGGCCTATGCTTCCGAGACGATCCGCGCACCTCGCGCACTAACAACCTGTTCATTTTAGGTCAGCTCGGAAAGAGCTAGAAGCAATAGTGCAGAGCGCGCCAGCTCTGTAGCGGCTTCTTGTTGTCAAATAACACACGCAGCAACGTAGTACATGCATCATGATCAGCGAGATTGACGAAACAATCCGGCAGATTCTGCTCAAAGAAGGCGGCTTTGATGTCGCGGATGTCGATGTAAGCTTCGACCTTCCCAACCGCGAATGGTCGGGCGGCATCTCGAAGCCGACGCTCAACTGCTACCTCTTTGATCTTCGCGAGCGCCGCCAGCTGCGCGAAGAAGGCTGGGATCTTGAGCGGCGCGGCACTCCCAGCGCTGCCCGCCGCCGGCCGCCGCTCCATTTCGAGATGACCTATCTGCTCACCGCCTGGACGCGCGCCGTCGAGGACGAGCACCGGCTGCTCTGGCATGTGCTGCGCACCATGATTCGCTTTCCGGTTCTGCCGGCCGCCCATCTCCAGGGAATGCTCGCCGATTATCCCTTCCCGATCACGACCAGCATCGCTCAGACCGAGGGAGTGCTGAAAAGTCCGGGCGAATTCTGGTCAGCTCTGGAGAATCATCTCAAGCCGTCGTTGAGCTACGTGGTCACGGTGGCGCTGGATCAAGAGTCGGTACTCGCAGGACCGCCAGTGCTCACCACCACGCTGCGGACGAGCTTTGCAGCCCAGCGCAACGGCTCCAATGGCTCGAATGGAGCGCACGCCGAGCAGAACGGCAACGGCTCCAGCTCGACAAATGGCGAGGCCAAGCAGGACGCGAAGCCGGCGCCGCTGTACACGCAGCGTGTGGTGATCGACGAGCACAATCTCAACGTCACCTCCGATCCGCAGGGTCGTCTCCATCTGGAGGGCACGCTGCGCGGCGACGAAGACGTGGCGCTGCCGGATACAACGATCACCATCGAAGGGCATAATCACCGCGTCATCACCGACGCCGAGGGCCGCTTCCACCTGGACGGCCTGCTGCCTGGAAAATACACCTTAGCTATCAAAGCGGGCGGTCGCACGGTGCGTCAAGCGCTGATCGTTCGCAATCCCAGCCATCAAATAATCATCGATGTAGGCGACAGGCCAAGCAGCCTGTCCGACGCCCCCACTGAAGGAGGTAGTACCACGAGCTAGACATCGTCAGCACAGCAAGAGGGGAAGAGTTCGGATGTTCTATTTTCCGCCTAGAACATTGTAGCAATTTTGAGGAGTCCATAATGCCTACGTACCAGTACCCCGGTGTTTACATTGAAGAAGTCGATCGGGGAAGCAAGCCTATCCAGGGAGTCGGCACGTCCGTTGCAGCATTCATCGGTTTTACGGAGCGCCGCCCCGCCGGTAACACCGGCCAGCCCGTCTTTGTGTCGAGCTGGACCCAGTTCGTCAACGATTTTGGCACCCCCGAGACTCAGGGCTTTGTCCCCGGCTTCTTCCTGCCACACTCGGTGTATGGTTATTTCCAGAACGGTGGAGCCTCCTGCTTCGTTCAAAGCATCGCGACCAAAGAAGAGGCCGATCAGGCCTCGCGCGGTGGTACTGCGCGCGCAGCGCTGACCAGCCGCGCCGGCACCAAGGCGCTTGAGCTGCGCAGCAAAGCCGAGGGCGTGTCGGCCGAAAGCATCGTGGTCGAGGTTGAAGATGCCACCGGCGAGGGCGCGACCAACGAGCAGTTCAAGGTTACGGTTAAAGCTCCGAACCGCCCCGATGAAGTGTTCGACAACCTGTCGATGGGCCGCGCCAAAGGCACCCGCAACGCCGTCGAGACGCTGACCCGCGAGTCGCGCATCCTTCAGGCGCTTGAGCTGGAGAGCACCGGCTCGATGCTGGAGCGCCGCCCGCAAAACGGCACCTACACGCTGTCGGCGACCAAGACCGCGCTGGCCACGGCCGCGACCTTCGAGGGCAACGCCACGCAGCGCACGGGCATCGGCGCGCTGGAAGAGATCGACGAGATCACGATGGTTGCCTGCCCGGATCTGATGGGCGGCTACCTGAGCGGCAAGCTTTCGCGCGAAGATGTGGTTGCCGTGCAGAAGGCCATGCTCAACCACTGCGAGATGATGAAGGATCGCTTCGCTATTCTCGACGCGCTGCCGGGCATGAATCCTCAGGAGATCAACGATTGGCGCATGAAAGAGGCCAACTTCAACTCGAAGTACGGCGCGCTCTACTATCCCTGGATCTATGTCGCCAATCCTCGGCCGCAGAACGGCGCAGGCAACCAGATCATGGTTCCGCCCAGCGGCCACATCGCAGGCGTGTATGCCCGCACCGACGCCGAGCGCGGTGTGCATAAGGCGCCCGCCAACGAGCAACTGCGCGGCGCGCTGAAGCTGGAGCGCCAGCTGATCAACAGCGAGCAGGCCCTGCTCAACCCCAACGGTATCAACTGTGTGCGCGCCTTCCCTGGCCGTGGCATCCTGGTCTGGGGCGCTCGCACGCTGTCGAACGATACCTCGTGGCAGTACATCAACGTCCGACGCCTCTTCAACATGATCGAAGAGTCGATCTTCCAGGGCACCCAGTGGGCGGTCTTCGAGCCGAACGACATGGATCTCTGGGAGCGCGTCAAGCGCACGATCACCGCGTTCCTGACCCGTGTCTGGCGCGACGGCGCGCTCTTCGGCGCGACGCCGGAGGAAGCGTTCTACGTCAAGTGCGACGCCGAGCTGAATCCGCCGGAGGTTCGCGACGTGGGCCAGCTGATCGTCGAGGTTGGTATCGCGCCGGTCAAGCCTGCCGAGTTCGTGGTCTTCCGCTTCAGCCAGATGAGCGGCGGCGGCGACATCAGCGAATAATGTTCACCCGTCACACCTAGCATCAACACACAAGGAGAACACGCATGTCAATCGGTTTGCGCAGAGATCCATTAACCGGGTATCACTTTTACCTGGAGATCGACGGTATCACCCAGGCGCGCTTCCGCGAGTGCGCGGGCCTGACCTCAGAGTCGCAGGTGATCGAGTACAAAGAGGCCGACAAGAACGGCAACGTGATCATCAAAAAAGTCCCCGGCGTGCTCAAATGGTCGGACATCACGCTCAAGCGCGGCATCACCGACATCATGGAGATGTGGGACTGGCGCAAGATGGTTGAGGACGGCTACGTCGAGAAGGCTCGCAAGAACGGCTCGATCGTGCTCTACAACCAGGCCAACGAGGAGATCGCCCGCTGGAACATCACCGATTGCTGGCCGATGAAGATCAGCGGCCCGCAGCTCAACGCAAACAACAACGACATCGCGGTTGAGGAAGTTGTTCTGGCACACGAGGGCTTGCAGCGCGTCAAGTAGCGCTAAGCTTTTCCGCTCACGTTGCCAGATCATCCATCGCGGTGGTCTGGCAACGACCATGCTTTAGGAACACGAGATCTAGATGACCCTTCAGACAGAATTTGAGTTTACACTGCCGCGCGGCTACGTCGATCGCGAGGGCAATGTTCATCGGCAAGGTGTGATGCGGCTGGCGACCGCGATGGACGAGATCGCGCCGATGCGTGATCCGCGCGTCCGGTCGAATCAGGCGTATCTGGTGATTATTTTGTTGTCGCGGGTGATCACCAAGCTTGGCTCACTGCGCGACGTCAACCCGGGCATGATCGAAGAGCTGTTTTCGGCGGATCTGGCATTTCTGCAAGATTTTTATCGCCGGATCAACGAGACCGGCACCAGCATGATTCCGGTCGCCTGTCCCGAGTGCGCTCACGCGTTCGAGATCGATGCGGGCCGCCTGGGGGGATGATAGGCTACCCCCTCGACCGGCTCTATGAGGAGGTAGCCTACATCGCCTACCATTTCCACTGGTCGCATGACGCGATCCTGAACATGGAGCATGCGGAGCGCCAGTCATGGCTCGAACAGATCGGGTCAATTAATCAGCGTCTCAACGAGGCGAGTGAAGAGTGATTATGGAGCTGATTGATGGAGCAGACCGCCCAGCAGCCGCAAGGTGAGCAGTCCGCTACAGAGCCGAAGGACGGGAAATCCACGATCGATCTCGATGCGCTGACCGCTGCCGTCGAACGCCTGCTCCGCCGCGATCTTGAGATCGCGAACGAGCGGCTACGTGGTTTAAACCGCGATTAATTGAGCCGTTCTTCAGTAGCGCAGATGAGCACGCTTCAGCGTATGGAGTGCGATCGCTGTTCTGTGAGAGAGTGCCGACTATGAGCAACACACGTAAGGTTTATAGCGCCCATCGCTTTAAAGTAGAGATGAACGGTATCATCCAGGGCTCGTTTAGCGAATGCTCCGGCCTTCAGGTTGAGACCGAGATCTTTGAATGGCAGGAGGGTGGCCGCAACGAGTACACACACCGCTTGCCGGGTCGCGTCAAGTTCTCCAACATCACGTTGAAGCGCGGCATTGCGACCATGGATATGTGGAATTGGTTCAACCGAACCCGCTGGGGCAAGATCGAACGTGCCGACATCTCGATCGTGCTGATGGACATGGAGCTGCGCCAGATCCAGTGGAATATCACCGGCGCGCTGCCGATCAAGTGGATGGGTCCTTCGTTCAAGGCTAACACCGGCGAAGCTGCCGTCGAGTCGATCGAGCTGATCCATAACGGATTTGAGCAGCAGTTCGGGAAGTAGTTTGGGAAGTAACAGGCTATGGCTGCATCGAAGAACAACAACGCACACAAGCCAGAACTGACACTACCATCGAGCATTGCGCAGACCATGCGGCTTGTCCAGCGGGTTGCGCACTCGGCGACTTGGGGCGAGCGCATCGCCCGGCATCATCAGCCGACCTCCGCCGCCGACTTTGGGCCGCGTTTGTTCCGCCGCTTTGATGCAGCCAATGCGCCCGGCCAGTGGGCCAATGATTTCGCGCAGCGGTTCGTCGCGGACGAGCTGCCGCCTTCGTCGTCGGCGCTGACGCTCGCGCCACACGCTCCGGCTCAGCGCCAGGTGAGCGCGGCACGTCAGGGCGCGCTCGGCTGGTCAGGCGGCGATCGTTTTTCGTCGCCTGCTTCGTCGTTTGGCGGCCAGATCGATCGCTTCGCGGATGCCGACGCCAGCCAATCACTGATCGGCGATCTAATGGGCAGCGGCTGGGGCGTTCAATCGGCACGACCCGACACGCTGCGACGTTCGGCGGAGTCTGCCGCACCTGAGCCCGCGCCAGCATCACGCGCTAATGCAGCGCAAGCTCCCGCCAGCTCGGCGCCGATCCATCGATCGCCAGCGCCCACGGCAGCGCCGACCGCACCGACTCAGCGCCAGCCAGGAGAGCCGATCCATCGGCAGGCGGATGCGTCAGCGGCACCAGCCGGCCATCCTGCCCCAGCCGACTCCGCACCGGCACAGCCGAGCGCAGAATCGGCCTCGGTCGACTCAATAGCAGACTCCAGCCCGGTGCAGCGGTCGGCAGATTCAGCCGCCAGCGCTCCGAGCGCTACCACTTCTGCGGCTGCCGCATCCGAGGATACACCACCGATCGAGACGGCAGGCACGCGTCCGATGACCTTTTTCCGGGGCACGCCCCAGAGTCCGCTGATGCGCATGGGCCTGTCGGAGTCGTCGGATGGCAGCAATGCGCCAGCAGCACCAGCGACGATCAATCGTCAGCCCGCTTCCGGCGATCTGCCGGTGGTTCGACCGGCGCGCGGCAGTGACGAGCCTTCGTTCGCGGCGCCTGTGACCACCAGTGGCGCGATCAATCGTCGCGCCGATCAGCCGCCGACCGCGCCAGGCCCGCAGGTTACGTCAAGCAACAACATCGAGCGCACCTCGCCATCCGATGCTCAATCAAGCGGCTTGGCTTCGCCGGAGATCCAGCGCGAGGCGATCGAGTCGCCGGCTTCGGTCGCTTCTCAGCCCGAAGCCGCAGCCAGCGATGCGGCGCAGCCCGAGGTACAACGACAAGCAGCGACGGAGAACAGCGCGCCCGTCGCCGAGAGCACGATCGATCGCTCGGAGGCAGCCGCTCCGACGACAGCGGCGGACACAACAGTAGCATCAACGGTAGCCCAGGCTCCGGTCCAGCTCAGCGAAGCACCGACGAGCAGCACGACTGCCGAGAGTGTACAGGCTACAGCAGCGCCAGCCACTGTCGATTCACCACCTGCTGTGAGCAGTGCGACGGCTCAGCCCACGAGTGCATCCAGCGCTGGTGTGATCGCGCGCTCGACCAGCGCTGCGGCTGCACCAGTGCAGCGCACGGCAGCCGACACAGGCAGTGAGTCAAGTACTCCCGCCAGTGCCGCCTCAGCATCAGACGCGGCAGATACAAGCGCGGCAGATGCAGGACCGGCGGCAGAGCGCGACACGCCAACGATCAGCGCTCCGGCCCAGCGATCACCTGTGATTCATCGCCAGCCTGTGCAGCCCGCCCGCGTCTCGTCGATCGATACGGTTCTGCCGCTGGCAACCAGGCTGCTGCAACGCTACAGCGCCGGCTCCTCGCAAGGAACATCCGGCTCAATGCCGCTGCTGCGCACCTTCGCGCCGACAACAGCCGCTGTTATGCGCAGCGCAGCGCCGGTCACGTCGAACACCGGAGCGGTGCAGACGCCAGGCACCACCACCCCGACCGGAACAAGCAGCGCGGGCAGCACGAGCCTACCGCCGCTGGTGCATCGCTCGCCGATTGTGCCGCTGCTCCCGACCGCTCCCGTGCAGCGTGAGCCCGCCCTTGGCTCCACCGCCTCGGTCGCCACGCCCGTACAGC
>DASWTW010000223.1:0-33269 GCA_036401895.1 Herpetosiphonaceae bacterium
CCGGCCGTGCTGACAGTGGGCTGAACCGCCTTGGCCGCCAGCGTGACCTGCTGGCCCTCGCCGGTCTGGCGGCTGCTGCCCTGGTTGATCGTGGCGTACACGTCGTCGGCGTAGCCCAGCGCGATAGTGGCCTCGTCGGAGTTGCTGTACTTCACGACCGCGCCGTACCAGTCGGCCTCGTTAGCGGGCGTGCCGCCGACGGTCTGGCGGGCATACTCGGCCAGCAGCGCAGCGCCGCCGCGAATATTCTGGGCGGCATCCTGCTTGAGCACTTCCGGCGAAACACCCAGCAGCGAGGCTGCGGCGTGCAGCGTGCCGGTGGGCGCGGATACAGCCGACGCGCCCATCTCCGCGTTCTGGCCCTTGGCACCATCGGGATCGATGCTGGCGAGATCGGTGAGATGCATCACGCCAAAGCCCCCGGTGGTGCTGGGCTCGCCGTTATGGTGCTCCCAGCGGGACTCGTTGTAGGCTACCGAAAGCAGCACTTTCTCCGGCACGCTCCATTCCTGCGCGGCGGCTGAGAATGCAGCTTGCAACGTGTTCGGATCGGTCTGGGCGACGGGCGCTGCGGAAAGTGGCGCAGCGAGGCAGATAAAGCTCCCGACCACGAGAAACGTGAGTAGGGTCCACCAACGGGGACAGCGATACGACATGCCAACTCCTCCTTGAGTGATGTCCGGCGGGTTTTTCTCATGGCCCGCCGGACCTAACCGAACCTACTTGCGATCCAAGATCTCCATCAGATGAAAATCTTTGATCTGCGGGATCAACGCAGCAGCCTGCTGGCGAATCGCCGGCAGATGCTTGTACACATTGTCGCCGGGACAGGCCGTGGCGACACAGCTTCCGTTGCGGCCCCAGTCGCGGTGGCCGCAGACACGGTAGTTTACCAGCTTCGGCCGGCAGGCGTCGGCCGGCTTGGGGTAGGCGTGCTGCTCCAGCGGGCTATAGTTGTGATACGCCGCCTGAAGCGCAGCCATGCGCATCGCGCTGTCGAGCGCCTCGGGCGTGGGCTCGCCGCCTGGATACGGCACATCGGTTGCGCCGGGCTGGAACTGCCCGATCAGGCACACGCCGCAGTTGTAGTTGTTGTAGCGATACACGTGGCCGCCCTCGGTGCTGTCGCCGCCGTCGCGTCCCTGGTAGACGTTGCCGTACTGGTCGATCAGGAACTGATAGCCGATGTCGCCCCAGCCGAGGTAGATCGCGTGGTAGTACCACACGGCGCGCATCGTGGCGACCGGATTCTCGGGGTTGTTCGCGCCGGCCGTGTGGTGGATCGTTACGAACTGGTTGGGATACACGCCCGAGAACGGCGGCCAGTAGCGCGGATCGTCGGGGGCGATGTAGCCAGGTCCCCAGCCGTTGGGTCCGTCGCGCAGGATCAGCCGCGCGGTTGGCGGCCCGCCGTTGCCCACGCGGAACGGAATCGCACGTCCGCGCGAGTCCAGATCTTCCAGCGACGGCGCGTCCAGCGCATCGATCTGTGTGGCGGTCACCCGCTGGACCGTGGGCGAGACGCGCACATCGGCGGTGGTCAGTGTGATCCGGTACTGCATCACACTGGCGCGGCTCAGGTCTACAACATCCGTGAAGGTTTCGTAGGTCGAGACCGTCTCCCGACGATCGCGCGCCTCGATCTCATGGCCGACGATCGCCCACTGGCTCCAGCTCAGCCCGTCCTGGCTGCCGCGCACCTCAACCGCGATCGTGGTGCTGGCCGGCACATCCGCGATCCAGTGCATGGCAACCATGTTGAAGCGCCCGGCAACCTGCTGCACGCTGGACACAAACGTGCGCTTCGGCTGAAATGAGCCGTCAGGATTGCGCAGCAGCTGGAGATCGCCATCCGCGTCTGCGCTGTGCGCCTCGACGGTGCTACCATCATTGCGCGGGATTGTGTGCCAGTCGCGGTGGCGTACGCCGCCGGTCACGGCGCTGGTGGTGAGCGATTGAATCTGTGCCGCAGACGGCTCGGCCTGGGGGGCTGCACGCAAACGGACTGCGTCCGATGTTCCAAGTAGCGCGCCTGCGGCAACAGCGCCTTTCAGGAACGTCCGACGGTTGGGGTGCGAATGCGAACGATCGGCCATGGAAGGTCTCCTTAAACATGTGCGAACCTGCCGGGGAGTGGCAACGATGAGTCGGAATCTACGCGATCGCGTTGAATGAGAGAATCACGCTTGACAAGCATGGGATATGTGGACTATAGTGGTATAGACCACCTGGGTAGTTCTTACGGTATTTTAACACAAATACTCATGCTCAACAAGCACAGTCCGGTCCCACTTTACATACAGCTCAAAAAGCTGCTCGAAGCGCAAGTCGCCAACGGAGACCTGCCGCCGCACGGTCGTGTGCCCTCGGAGCGGGAGCTGAGCGAGCAGTACGACATCAGCCGCATGACGGCGCGGCAGGCGCTCACCGAGCTGATCCAGGAAGGCCGCCTCTACACCAGTCGCGGCAAAGGCACCTTTGTAGCCGAGCCCAAGATCCGGCAGAGCGTCCAGTCGCTGACCAGCTTCACCGAAGATATGCGCGCGCGGGGCTTTACGCCCACGACCAGACTTGTGCGCCTTGAGCTCACGACCGCCAGCGACACGATCGCGGCCCGGCTGCGCATTCCCGAGGGATCGCCGGTGGTCTGCATCGAGCGGCTGCGCCTGGCCGACGACGAGCCGATGGCGCTGGAGACCGCCTGCCTGTTCTTTGACGGTGTCGAGCGGCTGCTGCACATGGACCACGATGGATCGCTCTACGCCGTGCTGCGCGAGCGCTTCGGGATCATTCCCTGCGAGGCTGTGCAGGAGTTCGATGCGGTGCTGGCGCTGCCGCGTGAGCGCTCGCTGCTCCAGCTCAACGAAGGCTCGCCGGTGCTGCGTATTCAGCGCACGACGTTTGATGCGGCCCAGCGGCCATTCGAGTTTGTCCAATCGATCTATCGCGGCGATCGCTATCGCTTCGTCGCGCGACTCGTTCGCGAAGGTGATGTATGACCCCCCGCCTCACCGATCTTGTCGGCCAAAGCCTGATGCTCAGCTTCGAGGGCTGCCACGCCACGCCTGAGCTGCTCCAGGCGCTGAGCCAGACCCGCGCCAACGGTGTGATTCTTTTTGCTCACAATATCGGCACGCCCGCCGAGCTGCACGCCCTCACCAGCGATCTGCAAGCTCACGCCGCGCAGCTTGGCCTGCCGCCGCTGCTGATCGCCGTCGATCAAGAGGGCGGCACTGTCACCCGGCTGCGTGCGCCGCTGGTGACTACGCCCAGCCAGATGGCGCAGGCGGCAACGGGCGACCCGCAGTCCGCCTACCAGTGCGCTCGGATCACAGGCCAGCAGCTGCGAGCGTTCGGCATCAACCTGAACTTCGCGCCGGTGCTGGATGTGAACTGCAACCCGGCCAATCCGGTGATCGGCACGCGCTCGTTTGGCGAAGATCCGGCGCTGGTCGGCGAGCTGGCGCTGGCGGCGCTGCACGGCTACCGCACAACCGGCGTGATCGCGGCCGGCAAGCATTTTCCCGGTCATGGCGACACCGATGTCGACTCGCATCTGGGGCTGCCGACCGTACGTCACGATCTCGCGCGGCTGACCGAGATCGAGCTGGCGCCTTTCGAGGCGGCGATTCGTGCCGGGATTCCGGCGCTGATGAGCGCGCATATTATTTTCTCGGCCCTTGATGTGCATCCGGCCACCTTGTCGCCATCCATTCTGATCCAGTTGCTGCGCCGCGATCTCGGCTTCGAGGGCGTGATCTTTACCGATGCGCTGGACATGCAGGCGATTGCGGCGCGCTACACGCCGAGCGAGGCGGCGATTCGCTCCAGGGCGGCGGGCGCGGATGTGCTGCTGCCACTGGGATCGCTGGATTCGCAGATCGAGGTGGCGCGAGCGCTGGTCGCGGCAGTTGAGGGCGGCGATCTGTGCCACGAGTCCTTTGTGGCGACGGCGCGGCGGCTCGACGAGCTGCGCGAGGCTTACAACATTACGCATGATGTGCCGCCGTTTGCCGAGCCTGCGCCCGCGCTCTACGAGTCGGCGCTGGCGATTGCGCGGCGCTGCCTGACGATCACGCAGGGCGCCGAGATCCTGCCACTGGCTCGCAACGCACGGCTGGCGCTGCTCGACTGTGTACTGCCGCGCTTCGCGCTGGTGGAGGAAGCTTTCGAGCGCGCGGCGCTGCTGCGGTCGCTGGTGACGCATGAGTTCCCCAACACGTCAAGTCTGGCGATCGGTCCTGAGCTGAGCGAGGATCAGCAGTCCGAGGCGCGAGCGCTGGCCGAAAGCAGCGAGATCGTGGTGCTGGTGACGCGCAATGCCACGCTGCTGCCGCGACAGGCCGAGTTCGCCCGCATGCTGGCCGAGCTTGGCCGTCCGCTGGTGCTAGCTGCCGTGCGCAGTCCCTACGACGCGACCTTGATTCCCAATGCGGCGACCGTGCTGCTGACCTACGGCGATCCCGAGGTTTCGCTGCACGCGCTGGTCGATGTGCTGGCCGGCCGCGCGCAGGCGCAGGGCAAGTTGCCGGTGAGGCTGCCGTCGCTTCAGGAGCGAATGCTGTGATCGTGCGACCCGGCATCAGCGTGTTGCTCGGCGAGCGCCGCGATCTGCTCAAAGATCGGCGCGTCGGCGTGCTGACCAATGCCAGCGGCGTGCTGCCCGATCTGACGAGCACCGCCGACGCGCTGCTGCAAGCCGCCGATGTGCGCGCGCTCTTCGCTCCCGAGCACGGATTGCGCGGCGGAATCGCACACGGCGAGCATATCGCGGGCGGCGTGGATCGCTCCGGCGTGGCGCTCTACAGCCTCTACGGCTCGAACTTCGCGCCGACGACCGAGCAGCTGACGGATCTTGACGTGATCGTCTGCGATCTGCAAGATGTGGGCTGCCGCTTCTACACCTATGTCTGGACGGCGATCAAGCTGATCGAGGTGGCGGCGCAGGCCGGCGTGGCGGTGCTCGTGACCGATCGGCCGAATCCGATCGGCGGCGCGATCGAAGGGCCGGGCGTGGAGCCGGAGCAGCGCACGCTGGTTGGATTGTACGACGTGCCGATGCGCCACGGCCTGACGATCGGCGAGCTGGCGCTGCTGATCAACGCCGAGGAACAATTCGGCTGCGATCTCAGAGTCGTGCCCTGCGACGGCTGGCGGCGCTCGATGCGCTGGGCCGAGACTGGATTACCGTGGGTGCCGCCCTCGCCCAACATGCCCACCGCCGAGACGACGCTGATCTATCCCGGCACTTGCCTGAGCGAGGGCATCAATATTTCGGTGGGACGCGGCACGGCTAAGCCGTTCGAGTGGCTTGGTGCGCCCTGGATCGACGGGCCGCTGCTGGCCGGCACGCTCAACCGGCTGAATCTGCCCGGCGTACGCTGGCGTCCGGTAGCGTTCACGCCCTGCGCCGATCCGTACTCGGGTGAGCTGTGTGAAGGCGTGCAGCCACACGTGATCGATCCTAATGTGCTGCGGCCGGCTGCGGCAGGCGTGGCGCTGGTCGCCGCGATCGGGCAGCTCTACCCGGAGCAGCTGAGCTGGAACACGGCCCATTTCGATCGACTGGCCGGATCGCCAAAGCTGCGTCAGGCGCTGCTGGCGGGCGAGTCGGTGGAGCAGATGAGCGCAGACTGGGCCGCTTACGAGCAGGCTTTTCGCGAACGGGCGGCACCTGTGCTATTGTATCGCTGAGCTTGAAAGGAGGTCTTGACGTCCCGAATCCGTCGGCATCTCCTATCGGTTGTTTTTCTCAATGTGGAGGATTTCATGAAACAAAAATGGGTATCCTGGATTCTGCTGCTGGCGCTGATCGTTCCGATCCTGGCGGCATGCGGCGCGGCTACCGGCGACACAACAACTGCACCCTCGGGTGCGGCCAGTCCAGCTGCTAGTGCTTCGGCAGCGGCCAGCCCGGCGGGCAGCCCAGAAGTTTCTCCAGCGGCCTCGGCCGGCACCAGCGAAACGCCCGCAACTTCAGAAACCAGCACCTCGGCCGAGGGCAACCTGGCGGTCAGCAGCAGTGGCTACAAAGGCACGATCCAGTACTGGGCGCTCAACTACCAGCCCGACGGCGCGAACCAGACCGGCAAGCTGACCGACGGTGCGATCGCGGCGTTCACCAAGGCCAACCCCGACATCCAGATCGAGGTCACAGGCTATACTGGCGACCAGGCGGGCTTTACCAAGCTGACGCAGGCCGTGCAGGGCGGTCAGGCGGTCGATGTGTTCCGTCTGCCCTCCGATATTCTGCCGCTGCTGGTACAGGATGGCGTGGTCGCGCCGATCGACGAGTTCCTGACCGAGGAAGATCGCGCCGACATCTACCCGAACCTGCTGGAGGCGGTTAAGATCGAGGACAAAGCCTACGCCTGGCCGCTGTGGGTGCCGCCGGTCGGCATGTACCTCAACCTCGACATCTTCGAGGAGAAGGGCGTGGAGCCGCCCAAGGAAGGCTGGACCTACGACGAGTTTGTCGAGATCGCCAAGCAGCTGACCTTTACCCGCGACAACGGCGAGCAGGTCTACGGCTACACCGCGCTGATCGATCCCGGCGTCGTCAACGCCTGGCCGTTCATCCTGGGCGACGGCGGCTCGCCGCTGAGTGCCGACAACACCAAGTACACCTTCAACAGCCCCGAGTCGATCAGCGGCTTGCAGAAGCTCGTCGATCTGGCGCAGGTCCACAAGGTCACGCCGCCCGACTTCGGCACCCAGGCGATCACCGACATCCAGACCGGCTTCAAAGAAAAGAAGGTCTACGCGATGTACAGCGAGCCTAGCGGCGCGTCGGCGGGCTACAAGGCCGATGGTCTGAACTTCGACGTGGTGCCGATGCCGATCGGCGCGTCGGGCAAGCCGGTGACGGCCGGCGGTATCGGCCTGATCTCGGTCGCGGCGAGCGAGGACCAGACCAAGCTTCAGGCGGCGATGGACTTCGCGCGCTACCTGACCAGCGCGCAGGTCGGTCAGGATGTCGAGGGCTACTACCTGGCTCCGGGCGCGCGCAAGTCGGTGCAGGTCGCCGATCCGATCGACAAGTTCGTGCCGTTCGTGGAGTACACCTACATCACGCCGATCATCGCCGAGTGGCCGCAGATCCGCACGATCATTCACCCGCAGATCCAGAACGCGATCCTGGGCCAGATCAAGCCTGACGAGGCGCTGAACGGCCCGGCGGCGGAGGTCGACGGCATTCTGTCCAAGTAGGAACAGGCCCTCACCCCTGGCTTCGCCTTCCCCGAACCTCGGCAGTCTTCTGCCTCGGTTGCGACAGGAGAGGGGTGACGCAAGAGAGGGTACAGGCTCCGCTCTTCCCCCTCTCCTAGCGCGATGGGAGAGGGGGACCGAGGGGGTGAGGGCCAAGAAGATAGTTTTGAGGAAACCCCCTTATGGCAAATGTGGCGCTGAAAAAACCGCGTACCAAGCGAGCAGGCGCAGGCTTAAGCATCAAGCAATTTTTGAGGCGATACGGCTGGGGCTATGCGTTTGTGCTGCCCAGTATGCTGACCTTCACGATCTTTGTGCTGGTCCCGGTGGTCTGGTCGTTTCTGATCTCGCTGCAAGATTATCGTCTGCGCGGCGAGAGTAAGTGGGTCGGCTTCGATAACTACGTCGAGGCGTTTACCACGCAGAGCGGCGTGTTCGTGACGGCGCTCGGCAACACGCTCTACTACACGCTGCTGACCGTCACCGCGAATATTTTTGTGGCCCTGATTCTCGCCAGCCTGATCCAGCCGCTCAACAAGTACGCGCAAACGTTTTTCCGAGCCGCCTACTATCTGCCCGCCGTCACCAGCGCGGTGATTATCGCGATGGTCTGGCGCTGGATGTATAACACCCAGTGGGGCTTTCTCAACTACCTGCTGAGCCTGGTCGGCCTCGCTCCGGTGCGCTGGCTCTCCGATCCCAACATCGCGCTCAACAGCATCACGCTCTCGACGATCCTGACTGTGCCTGCGACCGGCGTGGTTTTGTTCAGCGCGGCGATGAGCGGCATTCCCAGGGATTTTTACGAGGCGGCCGAGCTTGACGGCGCGGGTCCGATTCGCAAATGGTGGAATATCACGCTGCCGCTGATCAAATCGACGACGCTGTATCTGGTCGTGCTTTACACGATCGCCAGCTTCGAGGTTTTTGAGAAAGTCTTTGTGATGGTGCCCAGCGGCGTCGGCAACTCGACGCAGACGATCGTCACGCAGATCTACCAGAACGGCTTTCAACAGTTTCGCTACGGCGTGGCTGCCGCGCAGGCTTTTATCCTGTTTCTGATTATCGCGTCGGTGGCGGTGCTACAGTTCCGGCTTCTGCGCAGCGACGTGGAGTACTAGACGATGGCAGTTGCGACAAAATATGTCGGCACGGGTCGTAAGCGCTGGAGCTGGCTGTCGATTCTGGCCTGGGTAGCGCTGATCGTCACGATGGTGATCTCGCTGTGGCCGATGTACTGGCTGTTTGTGACAGCGCTCACGCCGACCCGCGAAACGATCAAGGTGCCGCCGGATCTGATCCCGATCAACGGCAGCTTCGAAAATTTCGCTCGGCTCTTCTCGCAGGCGCGCAACTACTGGCGCTGGGGCCTGAACAGCCTGATCGTCACGCTGTCGGTCACGCTGTTTCATGTTTTTTTCGATACGCTGTCGGGCTACGCTTTCGCCAAGAAGCAGTATCCGGGCAAGAACATCATGTTCTGGATCATCCTCAGCACGCTGATGATCCCGGCGCATGTCACGCTGGTGCCGCTCTACATCGTCACACGTCAGCTCGGCCTGATCGACAGTCTGTGGGCGCTGATCCTGCCCGGCACCGCCGATGTTTTCGGCATTTTTTTGATGCGCCAGTACATCCAGACGCTGCCCTCGGAGCTTGAGGAGGCCGCACGCATCGACGGATCGAGCGAGCCGGGCGTGTTCTGGCATGTGATCCTGCCGCTCTCGAAGCCTGCTCTCGGCGCGCTGGCGATCTTTACCTTTGTGCGCATCTGGAACGCCTTCTTGTGGCCGCTGATCGTGCTGCAAAAAAGCATCAACTACACGCTGCCCGTCGGCGTCAACAGCTTGCAAGGTGAGTTCAGCACCGACTACGGCCTGATCTTCGCGGGCGCGGCGCTGGCAGCCCTGCCGATGATCGTCTTTTTCCTGGTTTTCCAGCGCTACTTTCTGGAAGGCGTGCGCATGGGCGCGCTCAAAGGCTAGCGCGCCGACAGGTCGGGGGTTTGGGGGTGTCCCCCAAACTCATCTTCCTGTCCAGAGTCGGCGATCGGCTTTGTGAAAAGGTTTTTGATTCTGCACGAGGCAGGAGCGAGTATGCTGGTGATTGGGCTGATCTCAGGCACCTCGATCGACGCGATCGACGCCGCGCTGGTCGAGATCGAACGCCACGACGAGACGCTTCAGGTGGCGGTGCGTGCGTTTACGATGCAGCCCTTCGACGAGGCGCTGCGGGAGCGCGTGCGTGGTCTGCTGCCGCCCAACACCGGATCTACCGCCGAGGTCTGCGAGGTGAATGTGCTGCTGGGCCAGGCCTTCGCCGAGGCCGCGCGGGCTGTGGCCCAGGATGCGGGCGTAGCTCTCGCAGCGGTCGATCTGATCGCCTCGCATGGCCAGACGGTCTATCACCAGGTTGCGCCGGGCTCGGTTCGCTCGACGCTTCAGCTGGGCGCGCCGGCGGTGATCGCCGAGCAGACCGGCTGCACAGTCGCCGCCGATTTCCGGACGCGCGATATGGCAGTCGGCGGCGAAGGCGCTCCGCTGGTGCCGTATCTGGATCAGCTGCTATTTACCGATAATCAAAGCTACCGCGCACTTCAGAACATCGGCGGGATCGGCAACGTGACGCTGCTCTCGCCCAACGGCGCGGAGCTGGCCTTCGACACTGGCCCCGGCAATGTGCTGATCGACGAGGCGGTGCGGCTGCTGACCGATGGCGCGCAAACCTTCGATCGCGACGGTCAGCTGGCGGCGGCGGGACAGGTCGATCAGGTGCTGCTGGCGGAGTGGCTGCGGCATCCGTTTTTCGATCAGCGGCCGCCCAAATCGACCGGGCGCGAGCAGTGGGGGCCGGCCGAGGCGCGCGGATACGTCGCGCAGGCTCAAGAGCGCGGCCTCAGCACCGAGGACATGATCGCGACGATCACGGCGCTGACGGCTCACAGCATTGCGCGGGCCTACCAGCGCTTTCTGTCGCGTGTCGACGAGGCGCTGATCGGCGGCGGCGGAGCGCGTAATCCCACGCTGATGCGGATGCTGCGCTCGGCGCTGAGCCCGGTCACGGTGCGGCCCGTAGACGATCTCGCGCTGAGCGCCGATGCCAAGGAGGCTGTCGCGTTTGCGCTGATGGGCTACGCCACGCTGCACGGCTGGCCCGGCAATGTTCCGGCGGCTACGGGCGCGGCTCAGCCGGTGGTGCTGGGCAGCATCACGCCCGGCCTGCGCTATCGCTCGTTGATCGCGCAGGTGTTGTCCACGCCGGACTCGCCGCCGGCTCGTGCGAAATTGATTGATCCGGCAGATTTGTAGGCGACGGAGCGGATTACATACGCCCCTACGAAGTTTTACGATCGAAATATTGTGAATTAGAATCGATCCGGCGAATCGCTCAAAAGGATATACGCAATGCCTGACATGCTGGTCAAACTGTATACACTGCCAGACGCCGAGCCCTTCGTCACCGAGCAGCGCGCCGCCGGTGTCGATATTTGCCGGGCGCTGGTTCCCGAGAAGTACATCGTCGTGGATTGGGTGGCCAAAACCTTTGGCCAGGGCTGGGCCGCCGAGTGCGAGACGACCTTTGCGCGCCAGCCGGTCTCGTGCTTTATCGCCGTCGAGAACAACCAGGTGCTCGGCTTTTCCTGCTACGACGCGACCTACAAAAACTTCTTCGGTCCGATCGGCGTCGATCCGGCGCAGCAAGGTCGCAAGATCGGCGCTGCGCTGCTGGTGCGGACGCTTCAGGCGCAGGCGGCAGAAGGCTACGCCTACGCGATCATCGGCGGTGTGGGTCCGGCCGAGTTTTACACCAAAACCGTCGGCGCGGAGCTGATCCCGGACTCCGTGCCGGGAATCTATCGTGGGATCTTGACCACAGAGTCGGACGAATAATTCGATAGGGGTAGAAGGTTGAGCCTGAATCGGACGGTAACTGAGTCGAGTAATCCGGCGACGACAAATATCGATACGCTGCCAACACGCGAGATCGTCGGGCTGATCGCGGCGGAGGATGCCCAGGTCGCGCCGGCGGTAGCGGCAGTCGGCGATGCGATCGCGCGGCTGGCTGATATTGTGGTCGAGCGCGTGCAGCGCGGCGGGCGGCTGATCTACCTTGGCGCTGGAACATCCGGGCGGCTGGGCGTGCTGGATGCCGCCGAGTGTCCGCCGACTTTTGGCGTAGAATCGGCGCTGGTGGTCGGGCTGATCGCCGGGGGAACAACCGCGCTGACCGAGGCGATCGAGGCCGTCGAGGACGACGACGCGCTGGGCGCCAGCGATATTGCCGGGCGCGACGTCGGGCCGGACGATGTGGTGCTGGGCATTGCCGCCAGCGGCCGCACGCCCTACGTGCTGGGCGGGATCGCCGAGGCTCGACGCCGGGGCGCGTTCGTGGCCGGCCTGGCCTGCGCTGAGTCGTCGCCGCTTGAGCAAGCCGTCGAGCTGATGATCGCGCCGATCGTCGGCCCCGAGGTGATCTCCGGCTCGACCAGGATGAAGGCCGGCACGGCGCAGAAGCTGGTGCTGAACACGCTTAGCACGACGGTGATGATCCGCCTGGGCAAGACCTTTGGCAATCTGATGGTCGATGTGCAGCCGACCAACGAAAAGCTGCGCTGGCGCGCGGCCAGTATTGTGGCGACCGCAACCGGCCTCGCGTTCGACGAGGCGCAGCGGCTGCTGGAGGCCGCGAACTACGAGGCCAAGACGGCGGTCGTGATGGCGCTGGCGCATGTCGACGCCGAGGCGGCGCGGCGGCGATTGGCGGCGAGCGCGGGCCATGTGCGGCAGGCGCTGGCGGAGGATCGCGCGCATGGCTGATCTGCTGCTTGGCATCGACGGCGGCGGCTCCAAGACGCGCGTGCTGCTGGCCGATCGCGACGGAAATCTGCGCGGCGTCGGCACTGCCCCGTCGAGCAACTACCAGTCGGTCGGCTGGGAGGCGGCGACGAACGCGCTGCACACGGCGATCGGCGCGGCCATGCAGCACGCCGCCCCTGATGATACGATCGCGTCGGCCTGCTTTGGCCTGGCGGGCGTCGATCGGCCGGCTGACCGCGAAGAATACACCGCGTGGGTGACGCATCAGGCGTACGCGCCGCGCTTCACGATCGTGAATGACGCTGAGCTGGTGCTGGCGGCAGGCACGCTCGCTGGCTGGGGCGTGGCGCTGATCTGCGGCACCGGCTCAATCTGCTACGGTCGCGCTCCCGATGGCCGCACAACTCGCGCCGGTGGCTGGGGCTACCTGCTAGGCGACGAGGGCAGCGGCTACGACATCGGCGTGCAGGCGCTGCGCCTGGCAACGCAGACCGCCGATGGCCGGGCCAGCGCGCAGCGAGTACTGTCGGCAATTCTGGAGCACTGGCAGCTGAACGATCCATCCGAGCTGATCGGCTACGTGTATCGGCCCGAGACAACGCGAGCGACGGTCGCTGCGCTAGGGGGGCGCATCGCGACGCTTGCCAGTCAGGGGGACGGCGATGCATCGGCGATCATGAGCGGAGCTGCGCGCGAGCTTGGACGGCTGATCGCAGCAGTGGTTCGGCGGCTGGACCTGGCGGAGCCGCCTGTCGCGCTTGGCGGCGGGCTGCTGGTCGGCACTCCGGGATTGCAGCAGCAGATCAAGACGCTCGCGGGCGTGCCGCTGGGCACGCTGACGCCGGTGGAAGATCCGGCCCGTGGAGCGATCGTGATCGCTCGTCGGCTCCTTGAATCGCCCGATTCGAGGTAGGAGTTCGCAACTGTTCGGCCCACACAATGAGGTGAAAGGAACTTCGATATGCAGCGGTTTTTCAGCATGGTCGGAATGCTGGCGATTCTCTTCGGCGCTCTTGCCGTCGCGCCAGCGCAGGCCCAAACATCCGAGTTTCGTGCTTACTGGGTTGATGCGTTCGGCCCTGGTCTGTTCAACGAGGCTGAGATCGATAAATTGATCGCCGACACCAAGGCCGCGAATCTGAACGCGATCGTGGCGCAGGTCGGCCGGCGCGGCGACTGCTTCTGCAACAACGCAAGTATGCCGCGCACCCAGGCCGGCATCGCGCCGCTGCCCTTCGATCCGCTTCAGACGCTGATCGACAAAGCGCACGCGCAGGGCATCGAGGTACACGCCTGGATCATCACCACCGCGATCTGGAACAGCGCCGTCGCGCCGGTCGATCCAAACCATGTCTTCAACACGCACGGCCCGTCCAAGAGCGGCGCCGATAACTGGCTGATGCTGCGCTCCGACGGCGCGAACCGCGCGGGCTCGGACTATCTGCTCGATCCGGGCCATCCCGACGCCGCCAACTACATCGTGAACATGTACACCAGCGTGGTAGAGAACTACGATGTTGACGGCATCAACTTTGACCGCGTGCGCTATCCCGACTTTACGCTGGGCATCAATATTCCGTCGTGGGGCTATAACCCGGTCGCGGTGGCGCGCTTCCAGGAGGCGACCGGCCGCACCGATGTGCCGCAGCCGACCGATCCGCAGTGGGCGCAGTGGCGGCGCGATCAGGTCACCAACATTGTGCGCCGGGTTTATCTCGAAAGCACCCAGATCAACCCCCACATTCGCGTGAGCGCCGATACGATCACCTACGGCTACGGCCCGCAGACGCAGGGTGGCTGGGAAAACACGCGCACCTACGCCGAGGTGCTGCAAGATTGGCGCGGCTGGGTCGCAGAAGGCATTCTCGATCTGAACATCCCGATGAACTACAAGCGCGAGCACTTCGTGACCGAGCCGAACAACCAGCAGCGCATGTATCACGAGTGGAACGAGTTCATCAAAGATAACCAGTACAATCGCCAGGCGGCGATCGGCTCGGCGATCTATCTGAACTACATCGGCGCGGGCGCTGATCACGTCGGCGGCGGCTCCGTCGCTCAGGTGCGCAAGGCGCTGGCTCCCAGCGCGGCGGGCAACCGCGCCGTGGGCTGGGTCGGCTACTCGTATCGCACGCCTGACAACTTGACTAACGAAGGTCGTCGCTCGGGCGATCTCAGCCGGGCCGAGCTGACCCGAGCACTAACCCAGCCAAGCGAATACGATCCGATCACGCCGCCAGTCTTCGCCGAGCCGGCCACGGTGCCCGTGATGCCGTGGAAGGCGCAGCCGACTAAGGGCCATGCCGCAGGTACGGTGAAGACCGAGGCCGGCGTGCCCTTTGATCAGGTCCGCGTCGACATCTACGACGCCGAGACTGACGCGTTCGTCGTCTCCAAGACGACCGACGGCTACGGCTGGTTTGGCGTGGTCGATCTTGCGCCCGGTCGCTACAAAGCGATCGTGGACGGCGACCGCGTGTACGGCAATCGCGTGGTGGTCTTCAGCGTCGAGGCCGGGCAGGTTACGGATGTCGAGCTAACGCCGCGCGATCGCGAGGCCAAGGCCAAGCGTCCGGTGAAGTCGGTCCAGGGCTTCGATCCGGGCGAGGCGGATGTTTATCCAAACGGCGAGCGCTAAGCTCGCACGAGATACGGGGCGGCGCTGAGCTGCCCCGTATGTTTATAGCGTGAAGGAATCAGACCATGACTTCTTTGCTCGAACAAGAGATTCACAGCCAGCCCGAGGTGATCGCCCGGCTGCTGGATCAGCAGACTACGGCGGTGTTGGAGATCGTCAATCATCTGCCGTCCTTCGACTATGCGCTGATCGCGGCGCGCGGCTCGTCGGATCACACGGCCACGTATGCGAAGTATGCCTGGGCCGCGCTAACCGGCTATCCGGTGGCGCTGGCGACTCCGTCGCTGCACACGCTCTACGGCACGCCGCCGCGCATGGCGGGCGCACTGGTCGTCGGCGTCTCGCAGTCGGGACAGTCGCCGGATATTGTCGCGGTGGTCGAGGAGGGCAAGCGCCAGGGACGGCCCACGCTGGCGATCACCAACGATGGCAGCTCACCGCTGGCCGCCGCCGCCGATCACGTGATCGAGCTGCACGCCGGAGTCGAGCGCAGCGTGGCCGCGACCAAGACCTACACCGCGCAGCTGACGGTGCAGGCGCTGCTGGCGGCGGCGCTGAGCGGCAATGCCGATCGGCTGGCCGAGCTTCAGCTGCTGCCCGAGGCGCTGGCGAAGACGCTGGAGGGCGCGGCCGAGGCGGCGCGGCACGCGGTGCGCTATCGCTACATGGAGTACTGCGTGGTGATCGGGCGCGGCTATAACATGGCCACGGCGTTCGAGCTGTCGCTCAAGCTCAAGGAGCTGACCTATGTGATCGCCAACGCCTACTCCTCGGCCGATTTCCGCCACGGCCCGATCGCGATGATCTCGGCGGGAGCGCCGGTCGTGCTGATCATGCCCTCGGGCGCGGTCTTCGACGATATGATCGCGCTGGCCCATGAGCTGCGTGATCGCAGTGCCGAGCTGGTGATCGTCTCCGATCGCGAGGATGCGCGCGAGCTGGCGACAACGTTTTTGCCGATGGCGGGGACGCTGCCGGAGTGGCTGAGTCCGATCGCGTCGATTGTGCCGGGCCAGCTGCTGGCGCTGAATCTGGCGCAGGCCAAGGGCTTCGCCGTCGACACGCCGCGCGGCCTGAATAAGGTGACGTTGACACGCTAGGCGATTGCGGCGATCATGGGCGGGACGATCCCAAACATGGAGACGACAATGCTACATCATTACGCCGATGTCAACGGCATTCAGCTACACTATGTCACCGAAGGCAGCGGAAAGCTGATTCTGTTTTTGCATGGCTTTCCTGAGTTCTGGTACGCCTGGAAGCGGCAGATCGCGGAGTTCGGACAGGACTATCATGCCGTCGCGCCGGATCTGCGCGGCTACAATCTCTCGTCGCGGCCGGCCGAGGTCGAGCAGTACACGATCCCGGTGCTGGTCGAGGATGTGCGCGCGCTGATCGAGCATCTGGGCCACGATCGCTGTGTGCTGGTGGGCCACGACTGGGGCGGCGTGGTTGCGTGGCATTTCGCGCTGACCCATCCCGAGTACCTGGAAAAGCTGGTGATTATCAACGCGCCTCACCCGACGATCATGAGCCGCGAGCTGAAGCAGAATCGCCGGCAGCGCGCCGCCAGCCAGTACATGATCCGCTTCCGCAGTCCCGAGACCGAGGCCCAGCTTGCGGCCAACGACTACGCCGCCTTGCAGAATACCGTGCTCACCGAGGGCCTGGCGCGCGGCTACATGACCGAAGAAGATCGCGCCGCGTATGTGGATGCCTGGGCGCAGCCGGGAGCGCTGACCGGCGGACTGAACTATTACCGGGCGATGGGCGGGGTTGAGCACCCTTCCGATGTGGTGCAGGTGCCGACGCTGGTGATCTGGGGTGAGCAAGATACCTATCTGCTGACCGGCAACCTCGACGGGCTTGAAACGCTCGTGCCCAATCTGACGCTGAAGCGCGTTCCCGATGCCACGCACTGGATCGTGCATGAGCAGCCCGAGCTGGTCAACAGCACGATTCGCGCGTTCGTCGAGCAGTGATCGGAGCGGTTGCGATGACGGAATCGCATCTTCGATCGCCGCAGGATGATCTCGATCAGCGCCGCCCCGTATGGGATGCGCTCTCGATGCTGTTTTTGGATACGCAGCTGGACGACGGCGACTTCGCATATATAGCAAACGTGCTGGCCCGATCGCCGTACACCGACGCCGAGCTGGCCGCGATCTACCACGCCGAAGTCGAGCCCGTGTGCCGAGTGAACATCGGCATGGCTCCCGGCTACTGGTCCGGCTTCCCGGCCGGCTGGATTGAAGCGCGCATTCTCAGCCGGGGCCTGGATGCCGCTCGCGCGCTCCCGAAGCTTCGATCAAGCGGCGAGTCTGTTGCGTGGGGCTGGGGCGGCGTCCAACAACGGTTTTTGGATCTGCGCGGGCGCGACGGCTCACGTAACAAGCCTTAGAGCGAATTCGGTAGGGGCGTATTGCGAGACGCTCTGGGCCTGCGGATCGATTATTCTGCTGATACAAACACAGCAAAAAACGGGACACATTGCGTGTCCCGTTCGTGCGTTCGGCTGGTGTGTCTACGCGCGGGCGTAGTATCTGCGAATAAAGATGCCGGCCATGACCACGCCGATTCCATACAGAACCAGGAACCACATGTTGTCGGCAACCTGATCCGCAAATCCGGTCTCGGGGAGCGCCTGAGCCTGCGTCGGCGCGGGATTATTCACCGAAACGTTGGTGGCGTAGCCGGCCATGCTTTGAAACTCGGGCGTTGGCGCTGGAAACACGGTGCCGATCGGCATGTACAGGTTGAGCTGCTGGCCCGAGGTATTCTCGACCTGAAGCTGGCCGCGTCCCTGGTAAAAGTCCTCGGTGCCGTTGATCGTGATCTTCTCGCCGATGCCGCCCCACGATCCGGCAGTCAGCTTGATCTGATTGCTTTTGATCGCGTCGATGACTGAGGTTGCGCCCTGCGGTGCCGCCGGCTGCTGCAAGTTCTGCGCGATTTCGTTGCCGACGTTGCCCGGCTGCGGTGCCGCTGTCGCGCCGCGCGCCTTCCAGATTGCCAGCTGGACCTCGCGGGCGTTGCTGCCGGTGTAGCCCTTGGTCAGCGCGTTGTTCAGCGCGCCTGTGACCGCCGGATCGGCGACGTTGCTCGGCGGCAGCCCGACCTGGTCTGGAAACTTCTTGCCGTAGTCGATGCAAAAGCTTTCAAAGTCGATCGTCGCCTTGCCGCCCGGCGCAAGCGTAAACGCCTGGTTCGCCGTCGTGTTTTGCGCGGCGGCGCTGCCGCCCCACGCGAAGGTCGCCAGCATCGCACACAGCGCGACCCACACCATCCGAACTCGCATAGATCTCTCCTTCTCCTACGAATTTGTCGAGGTTGGCCTATGCAAGAAGAGAACCACGAAGAACCAAGAACCTAGAACCTAGAACCTAACGAACAAAGGAAGCACCAAGCTTCCCCCTCGCCTATGCCGCAGGCTGCGAAGGCGGAAGCCCGACTGAGCATGGGGAAGGGGGTGCCGCCGCAGCGGCGGGGGTGAGGGCCTGATCGAGAACCAAGAACCAAGAACCTAACGAATAAAGGAAGTACCAAGCTTCCCCCTCGCCTGCGAAGCGGGAGAGGGGTGGCGAGTGAAACGAGCCGGGGTGAGGGCCTGTTCCAAGAACCAAGAACTCGACAGCCGTGCTACACTGGAAATCTGCTACTCGTCTGACACAACTTGATGCGGAAGATCTGCAAGAATCGTTGGTGATCGACTCCTTTAGTGATAAGGTGCATGGCCCGGTGTT
Source organism: Herpetosiphonaceae bacterium (assembly GCA_036401895.1). Taxonomy (GTDB): domain Bacteria; phylum Chloroflexota; class Chloroflexia; order Chloroflexales; family Kallotenuaceae; genus LB3-1. The sequence goes on from DASWTW010000223.1 coordinate 18,408, forward strand.
CTGCTGTGCGCCTGGAGATACCGCCATGCCGGATCGAATCATTGCCGAAAAAGCGTTCCGCCAGATCGAGGCGATTATCGATGCGCTCGCCGCCTACCAGGATCAGCTTCCCTCCAACGTCCGGCGATCGATCGAAAAGCTGTATGCGATCATGCGCGACGAATACGCCAGCGCTCGGTTCGATCATCAGCGCGGCGCGGCACTCGTGTTGTTTTTGGAGGCGCTCGACACGATTGGACAGGTTCGGGATTACGTCGGGTCGCTGATCGATGCGACGAAAGGCCCGTCGATGCGCGGCGTAGGCGAGGCAAACGATCCCTCGCTGCTCGATCGTCTGCCGTCCTCGATCGGACCTCAGCACACAACGCGCTCCAAGCCGCCGGAGCCCACACCGCCGATGCCGACGCCGTATCCACAACCGTCCACGCCGATCCCGCGCGGCCCGATCGATGTGCCGACGAGTCCATTACCGCGGCCGACACCAGGTCCAGTGCCCACGCCGATCCCGCGCGGCCCGATCAATGTGCCGCCGATCCCGTCAGTTCAGCCCGATGGCGCGGCGAGCTATGGTGGCTTCGGCCCAACGCGTGAGCTGGAGGCGATGCCGGAAAGCTCCAAATCGATCGAGCCGGCAGCGCTGACGCGCTACCCAAACCTGGAGTATCCCGGCGAAGTTGTGATCGGTCAGCGGACGAGCTTGATGGTGAGCTTGCTGCAAGAGCCGATCGATCCCGCGACAATCGCGCTCATGGTCGCCGATACGACGCCCGACAAGCTCCCCGAGGTTGAGGTGGTGCTGCGTGCGCGTGGCTTCGACCTGCTCGGCAGCAACACGCAGATGCTGTCGGTTGCGCGCGACGACGACGCAGAGGTTCGCTTTGTGCTGATCCCGCGTGTGGCCGGCCCGCAGACGATCCGGGTGGACTTTTACCAAAACGATCGGCCGATCGGCGAGACGCGCTGCCAGACCACGATTGTTACAGCGATCACAGAGCCAGCTCCCGCGCCGGCGCCTGTGCCCCAGCCGCCGCTTGAGCCTTTGGAGTTTGCCTCGGCTGAGGCCGCGCCGCCGGACATCGAGCTGCGCGTCGAGACCAATCAGGCCGACGAGCGTGTGCTCTACTTTACGCTCCACAGCTGTAGCGAGGCGATCGATTATCACCATGCCGATATGGGCTCGGTGCGCTTGCAGGGCACGCCGCTGGAAAAGATGCAGACGGTCTACGCCGAGCTGAGCAAGTTCGCCGGCTCCACGCCCGCCGATCCCGACGAGGCAGCCTATCAGGAGCGGCGGCTGGCGAGTCTGGGCCGTCTGCTCTGGGATGAGCTGTTTCCCAATGATCTCAAAGCCGCCTACTGGAACTTCCGCGATAAAGCCAAAGTGCTGCTGATTACCTCAGACGAGCCCTGGATTCCCTGGGAAATCGTCAAGCCCTACCGCTTCGACGAGCAGAACGAGCGCCTGGACGAGCCGTATCTATGCGAGCAGTTCAACGTCGCGCGCTGGCTCTCGGGGCCGGGCATGGCCGAGAAAATGTCGATCCGCAGGATTCGGCCGGTCGCGCCGCTGCAAGTGAATCTGCCCTCGGTGCGGGCCGAGCTGCAATATCTTGAGCAGATCAACCGCCTGCGGCCTGAGCTGCTGCCCGACGTGCCCTACAACGATCGCAACCGCGTGATCGACCTCTTCGAGAATGGCGCGTTCAATGTGCTGCATGTTGCGGCGCACGGTAGCTTTGACGCGCAGATGCCCGACAACTCCGCGATCAGCCTGACCGGCGGCGTGCTGCGGCCTTCGGATATTGCCGCGCGTTTCGGCGGGAAGCGTCCGCGTCCGCTGGTCTTTATCAACGCCTGCCACGGCGCGCGCTCCGATTACTCCTTCACGGGCCTTGGCGGCTGGGCCGACCGGCTGGTGCGCAATGCGAAGATCGGCGCGTTTATCGGCGCGTCCTGGGAGGTCAACGATCAGCTGGCGCTGCGCTTCGCGGAGGTCTTTTACACCGCGCTGCTCAAGGACGGCAAAACGATCGGCGAGAGCTTTCGCCAGGCGCGCCAGACGATCCGCGATGCGGCGCCCGCCAACTCGACGTGGCTGGCGTATGTGCTGTACGCCGATCCCGAGGCCAGAGCCGTCATCTGACGAAGGAACAAAAGAACAAACGAACAAGGGAACAAACGGAGAACCCAGAACCTAGAACCTAGAACCTAACGAGCAAAGAACCAAAGCAAGCACCTTAACTCCCCTTCTCCTACGCCGACGAGGCGGAAGTCCGCCGAGGAGTGGGGGAAAGGGGCTGGGGGATGAGGGCCTTGAACCAGGATCAAAGAATAAACGCTTTACAGTTTGGGTGAAGATTTCGTTTGTAGGGGCGTGATTTATCACACCCTGAGACCAATATTGTTGTAAGAGCCTGCTAGAGCCAAGGAGCCAATCATGTCTCGCACCGTCTATGCGCTGCTTGTTGGAATCGATCAATATCCTCGGCCCATCCCGTCGCTGCGTGGCTGTGTCAACGACATCCAGGTGATCGAGACGCTGCTGCGTGAGCGCGTAGCTGGCGGCGAGTTCGCGCTTGAGCCGCTGGTCCTGACGAACGAGGCTGCGACACGTCAGGCGCTGATCGACGGCTTTCGCCAGCATCTGAGCAAGGCCGGCCGCGACGATATTGCGCTCTTTTACTACAGCGGCCACGGCTCCCAGGAGCAATCGCCACCCGAGTTCTGGGAGATCGAGCCGGATCACCTGGATGAGACGCTGGTCTGCTACGATAGCCGCTTTCCTGGCCGCTACGATCTGGCCGACAAGGAGCTGTCCAAGCTGATCGCCGAGCTGGCCGCCAAAGAGCCGCAGATCGTGGTGGTGCTGGACTGCTGCCACTCCGGCTCCGGCACTCGCGCCGCCGAGGCCGAGTCGGTTCGCCGCGCGCCGATCGATCTGCGCCCGCGTCCGCTGGACAGCTTTCTGGTCAGCCCGTCCGAGGTTCCGACACGGACGACACGTGGCGCAGATGAGTCGGCCACGAGTCTGGTCGCGCTGCCACGCGGCCGGCATATCGTGATGGCGGCCTGCCGCGACGAGGAAGAGGCCAAGGAGTACCAGGGCGACGGCCAGCATCGCGGTGTGTTCTCGTATTTTCTAACGCAGACGCTGGAGCGCGCCGGCGGCCGTGTCAGCTACCGTGATCTCTTCAAGCGCGCGCAGGCGCAGGTGCAGGGCGCGGTGCTGCGCCAGGCTCCGCAGATCGAGGCCAGCGACGTGCGCGACCTCAACCTGCCGTTTCTCGGCGGCGCGGTCACGCCACGAGCGGCGACGTTCACGCTGAGCCACGGCGCGAGCCACGGCTGGACGATCGACGGCGGCGCGGTGCATGGCATTGCTCAGCCCGTGACGATCGATGGCCGCACCGAGACCACGACGCTGGCGCTCTTCCCGATTGCGGCCGAGAATCTGGCGGATCTCAGCGCCAGCGTGGGCCGCGCCGAGGTGACCGAAGTTCTACCGCAGCTCAGCAAAGTCGCGGTGACGCTCACCGACGGCACATCGCCCGATCCGCAGCAGACCTACAAGGCGATCGTGACGAGCATTCCGCTGCCGCCGCTGGCAGTGCGCTTCGCGGGCGACGAGTCGATTGTGGGAGCGGCGCGGGAAGCGCTGGCCGCCTCCGGTCCTGGCGGCGCGGCGTCGCCGTATGTGCGCGAGGCCAGCGCCGACGAGCCGTTCACGCTGCGGCTGATCGCGCAGCCGGACGGCTATCGCATCGCCCGCGCCGCAGACGATCGACCGCTGGTTGCCGACATCGAAGGCACAGGCAGCGCCGCAGCCCAGCAGGCGATCGCGCGACTGGAGCACATCGCGCGCTGGCAGACGATCGCCGCGCTGGCCAATCCGGCCAGTCGTATCGCACCGGGAGCCGTGCAGATCGAGATTCAGCGGGTGTCGGGGCCGCCCGTGACGCGCGACCCGAGCAGCGCGCCCGTCGAGGCGCTGCCGGCCACCTCCGAGCTACGGCTGGAGTACGAGTATCGCGATGGCCAGTGGCAGCAGCCGCAGATCAAGAACAAGCTGTCCAATACGGGCGACGAGCCGCTCTACTGCGTGCTGCTGGATCTATCCGAGACCTACGCGATCAGCTCCAACGTCCTGGCCGGCGGCGGCATCTGGATCAGGCCGGGCGAGAGCGCGTGGTCCAACGACGGCAAGCCGCTTTTTCTGTCGGTGCCCAAAGCGCTCTACCAGCAGGGCGTGACCGAGTACAAAGACCTGATCAAGCTGCTCGTCAGCACCGACGCCTGCGACGCCACGCTGCTGGAGCAGGACGCGCTCGACTTGCCGCGACAGACCAAAGCTGGCACACGCGGCACGGGACCGTCGAGCACGCTCAACCGGCTGATGCGTCAGGCTCAGACCCGTGATCTTTCGGATCGGGCCGAGGACGAGCAGCGCTACGCCGACTGGACGACCAGCGAGGTCAGTATCACGACGGTACGGCCGCTGGGCACAATCCCGGTGCCGCGCTCGGGCAATCCGCTGACGCTGGGCGCCGGCGTGACGATCGCGCCGCATCCCGCGCTGGAGGCCAACGCGCGCCTGACGACGGTTTCGCAGGCCGGGCGCGATCTCGGCAATCAGCTGCTGCCCGCGATCCTGCGCGACGATCCAACGATCTCGCAGCCGCTTCAGTTCACCGAAAGCCGCGCCAGCGATCCGGGCCTCAGCGTGCTTGAGCTGCTGAACGTCGCCGATCACACCGTGGTCACGCCTGAGCAGCCGCTGATGCTGCGGATCGAGCAGCCGCTGAGCGCCGACGAGCAGCTGCTGCCGGTCGGCTTCGACGGCGAGTTTTTCCTGCCGCTGGGATTGGCGCAGCGCGACGGCAGCACCACCGAGGTGCGGCTGGATCGCTTGCCGGCTCCTGTGGTCGGAGCGCGCAGCCTGACCGGCTCGATCCGCATCCTGTTTCAAAAGGTGGTGACGCAGCGCATCGGCAAGTACATGGGCTGGCAGTACGACTATCCGATTCTGGCGGCGGCCTATGTCGCCCAGGATGGCAAAGTCTCGTACTGGCCGCGTCCCGGTGATGTCAAGCAGCGCGTTGCCGCCGCCGACCGGATTCTGATCTATATCCACGGCATCATCGGCGATACGCGCGGCATGGCAGCCAGCGCCCGCGTGAACAACGGCACGCTCACGCCGCCGCCGCCCGCGCTGCTGTCGCGCTACGATCTGATTCTGACCTTCGACTACGAGAATATCAATACCACGATCGAAGAAACGGCGCGGGCGCTCAAGCAGCGGCTTCAGGCGGTGGGACTCGGACCCGGCCACGGCAAGCATGTGCATATCGTCGCGCACTCGATGGGCGGGCTGGTCTCGCGCTGGTTCGTGGAGCGTGAGGGCGGCAATCGCATTGTCGAAAAGCTGGTGCTGCTGGGCACGCCCAACGCCGGGTCGCCGTGGCCGACAGTGCAGGCATGGGCAACGGCAGCGCTGGGCCTGGCGCTCAACAGTCTGTCGGTGATTGGCTGGCCGGGCAGCGTGCTGAGCAGCCTGCTGGGCGCGATCGAGACGGCCGACGTGACGCTGGATCAGATGGCGCCAGGCTCGCCGTTCTTCGACGCGCTCGACGCCAGCGACGATCCGGGAATTCCCTACGTGGTGCTGGCCGGCAATACTTCGCTGATTCCCGCTGCTGTGGCGCCGAAGAATGGTGACGGCGACGGCGGTATGCTCTCGCGCTTGCTCAGCAAGCTATCGCTGCCGAACGCTCTGCACGCCGCCACCGCGCTGGCCTTCTTCGGCCAGCCGAACGATATTGCGGTCAGTGTGCGCAGTATTACCAACATCAACAGCCAGCGCTCGCCGCAGCCGGTGGTCCGCGAAGTCGCCTGCGATCACATTACCTACTTCAGCACCGTCGCGGGCTTGCAGGCGCTGGCGGAGGCGCTACCGGACGATTAGGAAGAACCAAGAACCTAGAACCTAGAACCAAGGAGATTTCTGGCTTGCGTTAGGTTCTAGGTTCTCAGTTCTAGGTTCTTAGGCTACGCTATGCAACAAACAACCACACGCGACCTGTTTATCTCGTACTCCGAGAACGATAGCCAGTGGGTGCAGGGCTATCTGCTGGATGCGCTTGGTCTGCCGCCTGAGCGGGTGATCACGCCCCAGGATTTCCGGCCGGGCGCGTCGATTGTGGACGAGTTCGAGCGCGCGGTGCTGGAGTCGCGCTACACGCTGCTGGTGCTGAGCCAGGCTTACCTGGCTGATCAGTGGCTTCAGCTCGGCGGGCAGCTCGCCAACTTTTTGAGCGTGAACGATCAGCAGGAGCGGCTGATTCCGCTGCTCCTGGATCGCTTCGATCTGCCGCTCCAGATCGCGTTTCGCGTCGCGCTGGATTTCACCAGCCAGGCCAGCTGGCAGAGCGAAGTCACGCGACTGTGCAGGTTGCTCAAAGCGTCGCCGCAGCCCAGCGAGCAGTTCATCCCCTGCCCGTATCCCGGCATGGTGCCTTTTAAGCAGGAGGAGTCGCACCACTTTTATGGCCGCGACGACGAGATCGGCAAGATGATCGAGCTGTTGCAGCAGCACCGCCTGCTGTTTGTGATCGGCCCGTCCGGCTCCGGCAAATCGTCGCTAGTCTTTGCCGGGCTGCTGCCGCACCTGGATACCGTCGAGCATTTCCCGCCCGCCTTCTGGCGCGTCCACTCGATGCGGCCCGGCGCGCAGCCGACTAAAACGCTGGTCGATCTACTGGCGGGCGATTTTTCGCAGCAGCCGGATCTGATCACTACGATCCTGGCGACGCCGCCACCAGCCGAGCGGCTACTGCTGGTGATCGATCAGTTCGAGGAGCTGTTTACCCAGGCCGAGCGCGGCGAGCAGATGCGCTTTATCGCGGCGCTGCTGTCGCTGCGGACGTTTGAGAACTGCGTCCTGCTGATCACCATGCGCGCCGATTTCTACCCCGAGCTGATGAGCAGCACGCTCTGGCCGATCCTGCCCAGCCAGCGCCTGGAGGTCGCGCCGCTGCGGGGAGCCGCGCTGCACGAAGCGATCGAGCGTCCCGCCGCCGATGTGGGCGTGTATCTTGAGCCCGGCCTGGTCGAGCGCCTGATCGCCGATGGCCGCGACGAGCCCGGCGTGCTGCCGCTGCTTCAGGAGACGATGCGCCTGCTGTGGGCCAAGCGCCAGCGCCGCCTGCTGACGCTGAGCGCCTACGAACAGATGGGCCAGAACGACAGCAGCGGCCTGGCGGTCGCGGTCGCTACCAAGGCCGACGCCACGCTGGCTGAGCTGACATCCGACCAGCAGCAGATCGCGCGGCGGATTCTGCTGTGCCTGGTGCAGCTCGGCGAGAACTCGCCCGACACGCGCCGCCGCCAGCCGCTGTGTGAGCTGTGCAGCTCGAACGACCATCCTGAAGACTTCAAGTATACGCTGGAACATCTGACGGTCAATCGCCTGGTGATCCGCAGCGCCGACGATAGCGCGTCTGAGGATGGGCAGGAATCGCAGGTGCTGGTCGATCTTGCGCACGAGGTTTTGATCACCAGTTGGCCGCTGCTGCGCCGCTGGCTGGAAGAAGATCGCGCCGGGCTGCTACTGCACCGTCGGCTCTCGCAGACCTGCGACGACTGGATTCGCCGCCATCGCGACGTGAGCTTCTTATATGGCGGCTCGCGGCTGGTCGAGGCGCAGCGCTACGCTGAGCAACATCCGCAGGACATCAGCGAGGACGAGAGCGAATTTCTCAAGGCCAGTGCCGGCCGCGAGCTGCTTCGTGAGCGATCTCGCTACCTGGGCCAGGCGGCGGGCGGCGCGCTGGGCGCGGCCTTTGGCTACGGCCTGGCGCTCTGGCTGGGCTACTGGTCGGAGAGCGGCTTTGACTTCGAGCGCATCCGCCTGGGCGCAGTACTGATCCAGTTTCTGGTGACGTTTCCGTTCGGCGAGATGATCGGCTTTGCGGTGGGCCTCGGCCTGTGGCGCTGGCGGCACGATCCCCGGCAGCGAGCGATCGCGACTACGCTGATCGGCGCGCTGGCCGGCAGCCTGGCCTTTGCGATCTACGCGGTGATCCGTGGGACGGGCGCGCTGCCCTTCAATGAGCGCACTGTGCTGGCGGGCTTGATCTTTGGCGCGGTAACCGGCTTTGGTGTCGGCGCGTTCAGCGGCTGGCGGCGCGTCGGAGTCTTGACAGTCGGTGGTATAGGTGCCGCGCTGCTCTGCTGGCTGATCAGCGGCCTGGGCTGGAGCTGGTGGATGGCAATCGTCGCGGGCGCGCTGCTCGGATGTTTAACCGGCCTGGGCTTTCTGGTGACGGCGGTCGATAATCCCGAGCGCTTGCTCGAATAGGAGCTTACGCGATCATGTCTCCCTATAGATTCTGGAAACTACGCCGCAAGGCGCTGCGCTGGCTGCTGCCGATCGTCGCGGCGATCATCGTCGGCGCCTGTGGTAGCGGACCACCCGTGGGCGATCCAACCGAAACCCCGAGCCAGCCCACGGCGACGGCAGCTGTCGCGCCGACGGTCACGCGTGCGCAGCCGACGCTCGTTCCTACGTCCGCCAATGCCGGGAGTCGAGCGACGCTGACAGCGGAAAAAGATCGTGTGCGCTTCAAGCTCCTCAATCAGACCGAGCAGGATCTGGCGATCCAGGCCCAGCAGCAGCTCGGCAAGGGCGATGCGATCAACGTCGACGACAATGGCCGCGCCTCGCTGAATTTTCTTGACGCGATCCGTGTGGATATTTTTAAGAACACGGATCTGTCGCTCACCGGTACGATCGATCCCAACGCGTCGCCGCTGGATCTGTACGCGCTGGAAGGCGGCACCACGCTTAACCAGATGGAGCTGGATCAGATCGCCGCCGATCGGGTGCGCCTGGAGACGACGTGGGCGGTGATCGACGATCTCGGCACCGAGTTTATCGCCTACTACGACCCGGCGCGCGAGGCGACCTGGATTATTGTGCGCGAGGGCGTGACCGAGGTGCGTGCTCGCAGCGCTAACGGGCAGCCCGATCAGCAGATGGTCCAGGTGAACGCCGGCGAGCAGACCTGGGTTTTACGCCAGGATCAGCCGGTACAGCCGGTTCCGGCAACGCGCGCCGCTGTTGGCGATCTTTTTCCGCCACTGCAAGAGCTAACCGATGACGAGATCAGCGACTCCGAGTGGCTGCCGTCGCTCAGCCGGATAACGCTGGATCGCACAACGCTGGTCAGCGGCCAGAGCGAGCAAGGAACGATCACGATCAGCGGTCCGGCGTTCGGCGGTGGCCTGGAAGTGACGCTTTTCAGCTCCGATCCGGCTGCGGCCAGCGTGCCCAACACGGTAACTGTGGCTGCCGACGCGACCAGCCAGACGTTTAGCGTGACAGCGGGAGCGGTCAGCCAGCCGACGGATGTGGTGATTACCGCGACCTACCAGAGCGATACGCGCGAGATCACGCTGACGATGTTACCGCCGCCTACGCCGAGCCCGTCGCCGAGCCCGTCGCCGAGCCCGTCGCCGAGTCCGTCGCCGCCTGCGCTGGCCGATCTCACGCTCAATCCCGCGCGAGTCCAGAGCGGCAATCCGTCGACTGGAATCGTGACGCTCAGCGGGCCTGCGCCGGCAGATGGCGTCGAGATCAGTCTGATCAGCTTTGACGAAGCCCTGGCTACGCTTTCGACTCCACTTGTCGTCGTTCCCGCCGGCAAGACGAGCGCTAGCTTCGATATTAAGACGGCGGCTGTGACGCAAGACACCGAGGTGACGATTCTGGCCTCGGACATCAACGGCCCGCCGATTCGGCAAACGCTGACGCTGCTGGCACCGCTTACGCTTTCCAGCTTCACGATCGAGCCTGCGCGCGTGACCGCCGGCGATGTGGCGCAGGGCCAGGTCGTGCTGACGCGACCCGCGCCGGCTGGCGGCGTGCCGGTCAACCTGGCGACAAATAGCCGCCTGCTCAAAGTGCCGCCGTCCGTCACGATCGTCGAGGGTGAGGAGCGCGCGGTTTTCGATATTGCCACGCCCAAGGTGCGGCAGGAGTTCGAGGCGGCGATTCAGGCAAGCATGGGCAATACGGTGCTTACCAGTCTGCTGACGATCGCGCCGTCGGTGCAGCCGGATCTCAGCATCGTGCTAAGAAAGCCGGCCGTGCGCTGCGCCGGAAAGTTGGTGGTCTGCTACTTGACAGTAAGTTTCACGGTGATCAACCAGGGTAACGCCGATGTGACACAGCGCTTTCTGGTAGCGATCGAGGCCGACGAGGTCGCTCCGACGACGATGGTGGTAGATAGCCTGGCAGCCGGGCAGCAACTTGATCTACAGGCGCGGCTCGGCCCGGGCGGCAACTGCTACAATCCTAACTGCACGGTGACCGTCACCGCCGACCCGAATAATGTGATCCCGGAGTTCGACGAGACGAATAATATTGCGACCGATACCTGGAACGGCTGAGCGGCTGGCGATCAGGAGAATATAATGGCTGAGATCGACCTGGAACTACGTATCACGCTGAGGGACGAGCGCACGCTGGCGTTTGAGTTGACGAGCCAGCGTTTTGGCTACTATCGCACGGCGGTGGGCCAGACGCTGCTGACCGTCGCGCCGCGCCAGCATCTCGATCTGCTCTTTAACGATCTCAGCCAGCTGGCGCGTCGGAGTGGAGCCGGCTACTCGGCACAAGATCAGTCCGAGGTCAGCACCAGGATCGCGGCGTTCGGCCAGGTGCTCTACCGCGATCTGATCCCCGAGGAGTTGAAACGTGCGTATCGCCGGATTCGCCGGCATCAGGCCGGGCCGCTGTCGCTGCTGATTACCTCCGACGAGCCCTGGATTCCGTGGGAGCTGGTCAGGCCCTTTGAGCGTGACACGCCGGCTGAGCAAGGCTTCGACGATCCGTTTTTCTGCGAGCAGTTCGCGCTCACCCGCTGGCTGGCCGGTGGCAGCTTGCCGCAGCAGCTGGAGGTGAAAACGATCGCGCTGGTCGCGCCGAAGTCGGGCCTGAGCTATGTGCAGCGTGAGCGCGCCTATATCGATGGGCTGGCGCAGCGCGCGCCGCAGGCCAGAATTCTGCCGCCGATCGGCACGGCGTCTGCGGTACGGGCCGGCCTGCGCGATCGCATCGCGCAGCTCTGGCATATCGCCACGCATGGCAACTTTGCCGGCTCCACGCCGGATCGCTCGGCGGTGCAGCTCGACGGCGGCGAGCTGCGGGCTGAGGAGATCGTCGGGCCGGTAGAGCAGGGCATCGCCCACGCTCAGCCGCTGGTGCTGCTCAACGCCTGCCATACCGGACGCCAGGATTTTGCGCTGACCGGCCTGGGCGGCTGGGCGCAGCAGCTGGTGCGCGCCGGAGCCAGCGCCTTCGTCGGCACGCAGTGGGAGGCCCACGACGCGCTGGCGGCTGAGTTCGCGGTCGCGCTCTACGAGGCGCTGTGGTCGGGCCAGACGCTGGGCCAGGCGGCTCACACCGCGCGCCAGGCGATCAAGAGTCAGGACCCGACGAATCCGACCTGGCTCGCATATGCGGTCTATGGCCATCCCGATCTGCGCGTCTGGCTGGCAGGTCAGACCGGGCCGGAGCAGACAGCAGCGCCGCCCGTGGATCTGCGCCCGCTGCCGCCCGACGCGAGCCAGGCCACATCTGCCCCTGCCACCACGAACACGCGCAGCGTTCAGCCGGCGCCCGTCGCGCCCGCAATCCAGCCGGCCGACGACTTTGTCTATGACGCGTTTGTGAGCTACCTCGACGCAGATCCGGATCGCGCCTGGGTCGAAGATGAGCTGGTGCCAACCCTTGTTGCGTCAGGGCTGCGCATCTGCCTTGATCGCGATCTTGTCTATGGCGCTGCTCAAGTGACGGAAATGGAGCGCGCCGTCACCGAAAGCCGCCGCACGATCGCGGTGCTCTCCACGCAATACCTGGCGGGTAACTTCCAGGATGTGCAAAATGTGATGGCTCAAACATTAGGCATCGAAGAAGGCCAATACCGCTTGCTGCCGTTGATCTTTGAGCCCAATGTGGCGCTGCCGCTTCGCATTCGTATGCTGAAGCCGCTAACCCGCTCCGATCTTGAGCGCCAGCCTCAAACCTGGCAGCGTCTCATCACGGCGATTCGCACCCTCCCCAAACGCCGCTGACTTCTTCTTCTGGCACACAACTTGCTCAGCTACGTCTCTCCCGAAGCTCTCATACAGGCCAATAATTGAACCGGCGACGTCGCCGCTTCCGGTGGCGACGTGTGCCAGCGCTGTCTTGCCCCGCAGTGTAGCGCTAAACAACAGAAGGAGCCTTCCTTGGCGATAATGACGACGCAATTCGAGCGGGTCGCCGAGGCTGTCACCGAGCGAGTTTCTGAGCTTTTGCACGCTCCGATCTCCGTGGTCGACGCCCGTGGCCTGGTCGTATCCAGCAGCGAGTCCAACATGATCGGCTTGCCGTTTGTGCGCACTTCCCAGGAGCAGCCCGAGACGGTACGTGTGCCGTTTCGCCTGGATGGACGCAACGCTGAGGTGATCGTCGGCGAGACCTCAAATGAGGAGCTGATCTCTCCTCGGTTGGCGCAGGTGCTGGTCGAGCTGGTGATCAACCAGATGGCGGTCGTCGATCGGCTGCCGAACCAGCACGAGATCAAGAATAATTTCATCTACAACCTGCTCCAGGGCCAGCTTGACGACGAGGATGCGATCCTGCGCGAGGCGCGGCTGCTGGGCATGGATCTGACACCGCCGCGCGCCGTGATTTTGATCGACGCCGCCGAGTATATTCTTTCCGCTCACGACTCGGCCGGTATCGAGACCGACGACCGGATTCGCCGCCGGGTGCAGGTAGTGATCGGCACCGTGGTCAGCTTTTTTCATCTGCCCAACGACATGGTCTGCGCTTACATCGGCGACGGCGAGGTTGTGGTGCTCAAGGCCAGCAACACGCGCAACCTGGTCAACTGGGCCGACAGCGGTGTCGAAGACAGCTCGTCGTGGGCCAATCTCACGGCGCTGCGGCGGGCCGGCAATGAGCTGCTGAAACGGCTCCAGTCCGATACCGGCGCGGCGATCAGCATCGGCATAGGACGGTATCATCCCGGCATTCGCGGCCTGGCTCGTTCGTACCAGGATGCGCGTGCTGCCCTACTGCTGGGTCGCCGCTTCCACGGCCAGAACGGCGTTCACGGCCTGGACGCGCTCGGCATCGCGGCGTTTGTCGGTGTGGCCGACGAGAGCACCAAGATCGATCTGGCCACACATCTGCTCAGCCCGCTGGATCACGAGCCCGAGCTACTGGAAACGCTGTCGGTCTTCTTCGCCCACGACTGCTGCCCCTCGACGACGGCCAAGGAATTGTCGATCCATCGCAATACGCTAAGCTACCGTCTGGATAAGATCGGCCTGTTGACCGGCCTCGATCCGCGCTGCTTCGATCACGCGGTCCAGATTCGGCTGGCGCTGCTGCTGCGCTCTTTCGCTCACCCCCCTGATTGTGCAAGTGCATAACTGTTTCACCAGCAGACAATTCGTTCTTTAGGCACCTGCCCAATGCATCGTTGCGTTGGGCGAGGGTAGCATAGTGGTAGGTGCTGCGCGCCGATCTGGTTGCAGCAGCAAGCAAAGGAGCAGTGCGTCGATGGGAGAGCGAGCGGTATTTCTCGATCGCGATGGAACGCTGGTCCATCCGCGGCATTATCCCTCACGGCCGGAAGAGCTTTGCCTGTACGAGGGCATCGACGGCGAATTGCGGCGGCTACAGGCGGCGGGCTTTCGGCTGATCGTGATCACCAATCAGGCCGGCCTGGCGCACGGCTACTTTACGACGGCGGATCTCGACCGCATGCACGCGCACTTGACGGAGGAGTTCGGGCGGCTCGGCGTGCGCCTGGATGCGATCTACCATTGCCCGCATCATCCCGATGGCGCAATCGCCGAGCTGTCGATTGCCTGCCACTGCCGCAAGCCGCAGCCGGGCATGCTGCTGCGCGCCGCCGCCGACTTCGATCTGGATCTCCAGCGCTCGTGGTTTGTCGGCGATATTCTCGACGATGTCGAGGCCGGCAGGCGAGCCGGCTGCGCGACGATTCTGGTGGATATTGGCACCGAGTCGTTGCCCACCGCCGCGATTCGCGATCCGCATTTCGTAGCAAGCGATACCGCCCACGCGCTGAGCATTATCTCGACGTTTGAGCGGCTGGGGCCGGTGGCGAATCTGAGCTACCTGCCGTCGCGCTGGCAGCTGCGGGAGATCGCCTATGCCCGCTAGCGCGATCGATCCACGCTGGCTGGCGGCGCGGCGCATCCTGGCGATCCGGCTGGATAATCTTGGCGATGTGCTGGTGACGACGCCCGCCATCCACGCGATCAAAGCCTCGCTGCCGCAGGCCGAGCTCACGCTGCTGGCTAGCTCGGTCGGGGCGCAGGTCGGGCGGCTCAATCCCGATCTCGACGATGTGATCGTCTACCAGTCGCCGCAGATGGACCCGTGGCAGGAATTGCCGCAGGACAGCGAGCGCGAGCAGCGAATGATCGCGCTGCTCAAGGAGCGCAGGTTCGACGCCGCGATTATTTTTACGTCGTTTCGGCAAAGCTCGCTGCCGCAGGCGTATCTCTGCTACCTGGCCGATATTCCGCTGCGTCACGCCGCCTCGATCGATGGGCCGGGCTCGCTACTGACAAGTCGACATAAACATCCCGAGCGCATGATGCACGAGGTCGAGCGCGGGCTGGATCTGGTCGGCGCGATTGGTCTCGGCACCGATGAGCTGGATCTTGTGCTGCGCGTGCCCGACGTGGGCCGGGAGCAGCTGCGCGAGTCGCTTGATCTCGCAGCCAGCGCACGGCCCGTGGTGGTGATCCATCCCGGCTGCACGATGCCCGCGC
>DASWTW010000224.1:0-14182 GCA_036401895.1 Herpetosiphonaceae bacterium
TGCCGGCACTGGTAAAGCCGTCTTTGACGTGATAGCGCGCTTGCGCGCAGGTGGGACAGGTGCTCATCGATGTAGTATAGCGGATCACCAGGTAGTTCGCCACTCCCATCTATGTACACTTCAGAAAGGAGCATCTATGCAGAATGAGATCGTGCAGGCGGCGGCACAGCCATTTTGGATCGATGGCGGCACCACAGGACTGCTGCTGATCCATGGCTTTGGCGGATTACCCGGCGAGATGCAGCCCCTGGGCGCGTTTCTGGCGGCGCGCGGCTATACTGTCGCGGGCACGCTGCTGGCGCGGCACGGCCGCCATCCCGAAGAAATGTACAACGTTCGCTGGTCCGAGTGGTACGCGTCGGTAGAGGAAACGTTCGCGGAGCTGGAGCGGCGCTGTGAGCGCGTGTTTGTGATCGGCTACTCGCTGGGCGGACTGCTGGCGCTGCATCTCGCGTCCCGGCACCAGACGGCGGGCGTGATCACGCTGGCGGCGGCGCTTCAGCTCAACGGCGGCTGGCCGCTGCGACTGCTGCCGGTTGCGCGCTACGCTGTGCCCTGGTTCTACCCAATGCGCGCCGCAGACTTTCGCGATCCGCGACTCCGCGAAGATCTCAGCAGCAAGATGGGCGCGATCGACTTCGACGATCCGGCGGTGATCAACCAGCTGCGAGCCAGCATTCGCATTCCCACCGGCGCGATCTATGAGCTGGTGCGGCTCTCACGGCTGGTCAGACGCGACCTGCCGCGCGTTACGGTGCCGGCGCTGGTGCTGCAAGGCCGCCGCGACGAGACTGTGCTACCGATCAGCGCTGAGCAAATCCTGGCCGGCCTCGGCTCAAGCGACAAGCAGCTTGCCTGGTTCGAGCGCAGCGGCCATCTGCTGCCCAACGAGGTAGAGCAGCGCGCGATCCACGCCACGATCGCGGAGTGGCTTGAGCGAAGAAAATAACCCACATCTGATCAATAGATCGCGAAGTGTAATCCTCTTGTGAGTAATCGCAGGAGGATTTATTTTTATTTCCACACGGTTTCAGCAAATATCTATAAATGTAACACTTTCGTTACAAAAATGTTGATACTTTCGTTATAAAAACCCCTTATCAAGACCATATCGATCAGCATAGAATGAAGGATGAACCTTTAGAAACCTGAAAATCCTATCTACAGATACAAATATCTAGCCAAGGAGAAGGAATATGCGATCAGCGCCACAAGAAGAAACTCTGAGCCACCGCTGGGGTCCGGGCGTGCTCACCGCGCTACCGATGCTTGCCGCGTATGTGGGTGCGGCCATGATCGCCCCGGCGCTGTACAGCACGGCTCCGCGTTTCCTGCTCAGCCTGAGCGTACTCAGCCTTGTCGTCAGCCTGATCGTGGGGCTGATCGGGCGGGCGGCAGGGCTATACGCTCCCGATGCGCTTGGCCAGCCACGCGTCGACGCGGCCCGGCAGGGCACCTGCTCAACACAGCTCGCGCTACTGCTCAGCTGGCCGATCCTGTCGTCGCTCGACATTCACCAGAGCCTGTGGGCCTACCTGATCGCCTTTCTGCTGGTCGGCGCGCTGGGCCGCACGATCTTCAGCCTGATCGCGCAGGGCCGCAACCGCACAAGCGGCACAACTTCGGGCATTGCCCTGCACCACGCAGCGCCTGATGCGCCAAAGCTTGAGCGCGCGCAGGTCGCGCCGCGCTGGCTACGAACAGCGGCCCGCGTCTGCTTCATCTTTGGGCTGCTGGCCCTGGCACGGCTGGCGATCGATCGCGAGATGATGTTTTTGTGGCTCAGCCTGGGATTGCTGGCATTTGCGCTGATCGCGCCGTCGGTAGCGGTAGCGCTGGGCTTTGGTCGCGACGAAGAACCATCACGCTGAGGAAGAGAGGCAGCTATGACCCGAGTTTTACAGCCGATCTGGCGTGATGAGCGTGGCAGCAACACAGCTCAGGCGGCGGCGGTCGCGATTGCCGCGATGCTGCTGATCACCGCGCTGTTCAACGGCTTCTCAGCGCTTGGTCCCGCCGCGCAAAAATCGTTCGACTGTCTTGCGGCGGCGATCAGCGGTGGCGGCGCGTGCGGTCTCGGCGCGGGCACAGCGCCCGGCAGCGGCGAAGAAGACAAGCCCTGGTGGCAGGATCTCGGCGATCTGCTGGGCGACGCCTGGGACTGGCTGAGCGACAACGTTTTCTCACCGATCGGCAATTTCCTAGGCGATGCCTGGGACTGGCTGTGGAGCGAGCACGAGGCAACCTGGTGGAAAGATTTCCTCGGCTGGCTGCGCGATAAAGGCCCGCTCGGCTACGGCGCGGCGGCAGTGCTCGGTTTTCTGGCCGACTTCTTGTTTGGCGTCGGTACCGACGGCAAGTTCACCTGGGGCGGCGTGATCGTCAGCACGCTCCTGACGGTCGCAGCGTTCTTCAGCGGCGGCCTGACCAAAATTCCAGCCATCGCGCGCATGCTGGGCAAGGGCAGCCAGCTGCTCAAGTGGCTTCAAGGCACGCGGATCTTCAAATGGCTGGCCGGAACCGGCCTCGGCAAGTGGCTGACTAAAGTCGGCCCTGGCGGCCTGAAAGATCTGCTCGACGGCAAATTTGGCACAGTGCTCAAGGAGCTGCTGCCGCGTCTCGAAGGTCGCTTCCCGTGGATCAAGCGCATGCTGGATGCAACCTTCATGGGCGTATCGCTGCGCAAAATCCTTGAGCCGGCTGGCAACTACCTTTACACGCTGCTGAAAGACGGCCCGTTTGGACTGGCCAAAGACATCGCCGGGAAGCTGATCAAACGTTTCGCGCCATCCGCCATCAAAGAAGCGTTCGAACGGCTCGGCCCAATGCGCGAATGGTTCGATCTTTTCGACTGGCTGCGCAAGCCCAAGTGGCCCTGGCCCTTCTCGTAATCGATCAAAGCCTGGCAACACAACAGCGCGTACACCGGTTGAAGTGCCGAGTACGCGCTGTTGTTTAAGCTCATGCTGTGATTGGTTAGTTGGCGATCTGATCGCCGCCGCGCTGGCTGCCGTACTGAATCGTCAGCGCCAGCAGTATCACCACAACATCCGGCGGCAGCGGCGCGACAAGCTGCGATTGCTTGAGCATCGGCTGGCCGAACGCCCACGTGTTTTCGATCACGACTGCGCCCTGCTGATCGTGGATCGTCTCGATGTCGTGGGTGCCGGCGGTGGTAAAGGCGCGATCTCCGATCTGGATGCGGTGCTCGGCTCCCGAGTAGCGATCGACCGCCAGCGGCTGCTGCTGCTCGTCGAGCAATGTGGCCTCGGAGGCGCTCATCGCCGCCTGGGTGCGCCACCTGCGATCGCCGTAGGTGATCTGGCAGGCCGTCACCCAGAATTTCCAGCCATTGCCGGCGCGGCGCACCTCGCACAGCGGCTGATCAGCGTACGTGAAGCTATAGATCTCGCCGCCGCTGATCGCCTGGCGCTGCACCAGGATCGGGCCGGGCTGTAGGAGATCAGGCATACAACCTCAGCGCGCTACAAAATCCCGACGTCGGAGTTATCGCCCAGCATCAGCTTGTAGGCTTTGGGCTTGATCGGCGAGCGGTGAATCTTCACATTGCGGCCGATCAGGCTGTCCTCGATGCGAAAGGGAATACTCTTGATCGACGAGTTTTCCAGCACAATCGAGTGCTCGATCTCGCTGTCCTCGATCTCGGAGTGATGGTAGATCGCGGTGAACGGGCCGATGTAGGTGTTGACAATCCGCGCGTGCTCGCCGACGATCGCCGGACCACGGATCACGCTATTGATCACCTCAGCGCCTTTTTCAACTGTCACTTTGCCGGTGATCTGTGAATCCTTGTCGACAAAGCCTTCGATCTTGTGCTCGATCTCTTCCAGCACCAGCCGGTTAGCGTCCAGCATGTCCATCTTCTTGCCGGTATCGATCCACCAGCCGCGATGAATGTAGGGAAACACGCGGTAATTGTGGTCGACGAGATACTGGATCGCGTCGGTAATCTCCAGCTCGCCGCGCCAGGAAGGCTTGATATGCTCGATCGCCTCCCAGATGTTGTTGTCGAACATGTAGATGCCGACCAGCGCCAGATCCGACTTGGGCTCCTTGGGCTTTTCTACCAGCTGCAAGATCTTGCCGTCCTCGTCAAGCTCGGCCACGCCGAACTGCGACGGATCGTTGACGCGCGTCAGAACGATCTGGCAGTTCCAGTCGCTGCGGCCAAACTGCTCGATCAGCGGCGAGATCCCGCCCTCGATACAGTTGTCGCCTAGAAACATCACAAAGCGCTCGTCGCCCAGAAACGCGCGGCTTTCTTTGACGGCGTGCGCCAGGCCGGCCGGCGCGCTCTGGTGAATGTAGGTAATATTCACGCCCCAGCGCCCGCCGCGACCAACCGCCTCTTTGACCTCGGCCGCTGTATCGCCGACGACGATTCCGATCTCGGTGATACCTGCGTCTCGGATCGCCTCGATCACGCGGAACAGCACGGGTTTATTCGCAACAGGAATCAGCTGTTTAGCTTTTGTATAGGTGAGCGGATACAGACGTGTGCCTTTACCACCGCTCAGGACCAACCCTTTCATGAAGCCTCCTCAGGCATGTATTGCGCGGCAATTGTACAACCCCGCCGCCGAAACGACAAACGCTGCGCAGGGTAGCGCTTGCGCATCGGAATGCCGCGCAGCAAAACGCCGAAGGGCGATCAAACCCTTCGGCGCTGGATCTTGTAGCTGAGCTGCTGGTTTTTAGCGGAACGGACGAATCGCGCCCGCGTAGTGGCTGCGCCAGTAGCTGCTGTTGATGCTCACGTACTGCACGCCGGTGCGTGGCGTGTTGGCCGAGACCATCATGCCGCCGCCGACATACAGCGCGACGTGGGTGATACCACGGCCGGCCGTGTTGGCGAAGAAGACAAGATCGCCCGCTGCCAGGTCGCCGAAGCCGACTTTCTGGCCGTAGCGCGTGCTGAACTGAGCGCTGGCCTTGTGCGGCAGGTTGATGCCCAGCTGGCGGTACACAAAGCTGGTCAGGCCGGAGCAGTCGAAGCCGCTGGGGCTCGCGCCGCCGTAGATGTAGCGCGCGCCGACGTAGCGCAGCGCGATGCCGGCAGCATCGCCGGAGGCGGCAACACTTGGCGCGGCCGGAGCTGCGGCAGGAGCGGCCGGAGCGGCAGGCTTGACCTCAACCTTGGGCAGCGCGGGCACATCGTTGGTGACCGGCACGTTCTCAAGGCTGCCGTTGGTGACCTGGACGAGATCCCTGGCGACCCAGCCGAGCGTGCCGCGCGGCGAGCGAACCTTCAGCCAGCTGCCGTTGCGCGCCAGCACCGTGATCTGCGTACCCTCGGCCATCTTGCCGAAGCTGCCGAACGCAGTGTTGGGGCCTTTGCGCAGGTTCACACGGCTCTCGCCAACGCGCGCCAGAATTGCGCCGTTGGAGGCGGCCTTCGCGGGCGCTGCCGCAGCCTGGCCGGCCTTGAAGAAGTCGTCGGTGATCCAGCCAACCGTGCCCTTAGGCGTCGCGACGCGGACCCAGCCGCCCTGCGAGCCCAGCACTTCCAGCGAGATGCCCGTGGGCAGCTTCGTAATCACTTTGTAATCGGTGCTCGGGCCGGTACGCAGATTCACGTTCGCATCGGTCGTCGTGCCGACCTTGGCCATGGCAACCGCGGGATTGACAACCGTCAACGACTTGCTCGCGGCTGCGTTGACATTTACCAGCTCGCCGTGAATCCAGCCGGTCGTGCCATTCTTGGTCTCGACCTGATACCACTCGCCGCTGCGGCCCAGCAGGCGCACAGTCTGGCCCTGCACCAGCTTACCGAGCCGCTGGGAGCCGATGCTGGGACCGCTGCGCAGGTTCGCCACTTCGACGGCCACCGGCGCGTAGCGCGTGTTGACCGGAGCGCCCAGCGCTGACTGCGTCTCGGTAAAGACGAAATCATCGACGATCGCTTCTTCCGCGACGGCTCCATCGCCCTGGAACGCGCCCAGGCCGCTCTGCACCGCGTAGGCTGCGGCGACCGGCGTAATCTTGAGCGTGGATTGCTGAGCGGCGGGAATGATCGTGCCGGCGAGTAGAGCAGCCGGAATCGAAAGCGCAATAAAGCCGTGGCGCAGATAGCGATGTGGAATCGCGCGCAGCTTTGAGCTACCGGAATTTAAAAATTGTTTGAAAAGTGAGGAGGTTCCGCAATTTGAGGATTCTTGCTGAACACGCTGCTGCAGATCGTTTAAGTCGTGCGATTTCGACGTGCGACCGGGCAAGTCGGCAGGACTCGACATTTGCTTCTCTCCTTATTCGTTCAGCAAGCTTGGCTAAA
This sequence comes from Herpetosiphonaceae bacterium, assembly GCA_036401895.1. GTDB lineage: Bacteria > Chloroflexota > Chloroflexia > Chloroflexales > Kallotenuaceae > LB3-1. The sequence continues at coordinate 6,293 of DASWTW010000224.1, forward strand.
CGAAACGCTTGTGCCTTACAACGGCAGGGTTAGTGGCTATTATCGGGCGCAAGGCCGAAACTACGTTGGGCCGAAGTCTATCATATGCCCAAAAATAATGCAACTGTCAGATTCGTCTCAGTTTCGTGTTATAAGCGCTTGTCACTTTTTGAGCAATCGACCGATCGTCCTGTCCTGCTCTAGCCCGGCATTGATTCTGTCTAGTTGTTATTGTTAAGTTATTTCGGTTGCTTCGTGCATGAATCGAGTCGCCTCCTGCGCAAACGAGTCCTTTTACCGCTTAAGCTGCGGTGTTCGCCAGCCGCCAATCGCGGATCGCTTCCAGCGCGGCGCGCTGCTCGAACGCGGCTCGCTCGCCGGACATGCGCCCTTCCAGCGTGCGCGTAAAATCCAGCGGAAACAGCCGCGATACCACCGGTCGCAGCAGCACGGCAGGCGGCGTCTGCGCCAGGCGATGCTCGGTGATCTCCGCCATCATCAGCGCCAGGGCGCGCTCGGCCAGCGCCAGCTGACTGCGCGGCATCCAGCGGCGCGGCGACCACATCGCGATCGTAGATTCGAGCGTCGGGCCAACCTCGAACTCGCCCGAGACCAGCCCCAGGTCTACGCCGATCACACGCCCGGCGCCCAGCATCTGCGCGACGTCGACCGGCACATTGTTGAGCACGCCGCCGTCGACCAGCAGCCGCTCACTGAGGGTAACCGGCGGAAACAGGCCGGGAATCGCCGTCGAAGCCAGCACCGCCTCGACCAGCGGACCGTCGCGGATGATCACCTCGGAGCCGCGCACAATATCTACCGCCACCAGCGCCAGCGGCAGCGAAGTATCTTCAAAGGTCCGCGCGCCAAAGGCCTCGCGCAGCAGCTGCTCGATCTTGCGCGTGCCGATAAAGCCGCCGTTGGTCGGATCGCGATCCAGAATGCGGCGCATTGTGGCGCGCTGAAACCACTGCTCGATCTGATACGGACGGTAGCCAACCGCGTACAGCGCCCCAACCAGCCCGCCGATACTGGTTCCCGTGATCACATCGATCGGCACGTGCAGCGCTTCGAGCGCCGTCAGCACACCGATATGCGCCGAACCTTTACCACCGCCACCGCCTAGCGCCAGTCCAATCTTTCGTGTTTCTTCGCTCATACGATTGCTCTCCAATGTACTGCTTGCACGTCACATCATGCGCCGATCTCGATCCGGCACGCCGCGTGTCGTTGACGATCGGTTGTCGAATATGCTATTATACGGTCCGGCTTCCGGCGGGGAAGCTGTTTGTTTGCTGGCTTCCATCGCCGCACTTTGATCTAAAACATAGCAAAAATAACGTACCGGCCGCAGTGCCGATGTGGGGATTTCATGAAAGTTGTTTTGACGAAGGATGTGCCGAACCTCGGCAAAGCTGGTGACATCAAAGAAGTTGCTGATGGCTATGGTCGCAATTATCTGCTTCCCAAAGGCTATGCCGCGCTGGCCACTAAAGGCCTGATCAAGCAGGCCCAAGAGCGCAACGAGGCCCAGAAGAAGCGCGATGCCAAGGCTCGCTCCGAGGCTGAGCAGTTGGCGCAGCGCCTCAACGGCCAGACGATCCGTTTCACGGTTCGCGTCGGCGAGCTGGATCGGCTCTACGGCTCGATCACCAACGGCGATGTCGCCGAGAAGATCAAGCAGCAGTTCGGCCTCGACATCGATCGCCGCCGGATCGAGCTTGGCGATCCGATCAAACGCGCGGGCGTCTACTCGGTGCCGGTTCGTTTGTCGAGCGGCGTGGAAGCGCGGCTGAACGTGGTCGTCGAGGGCGAAGGCGGCGAGGGCGCACAGCCCATCGCAGCGCCAGCCGAAGCTGCTACCGAAGAGGACAGCGCCGAGTAACTTGTCATCGCGGTGTAAGACCGCCGACTTGCAGATCAGCAATGTGTCGTGCTTTGATTAAGCGCGGCACATTGTGCGTTTATAGCCGCTTGTGGATGAGCTGTGGATAGTCTGTGCGCGTGCCGGAGTATAAGCTGTGGAAAAAACCTTACCCCATAACGAAGCGGCTGAGCGTGCGACGCTCGGCGCGATCCTACTCGATCGTGAGGCTGTGGTTCCCATCGCGGCCTGGTTACAGCCCGAACATTTTTATATCGAAAAGCACGCCTGGATTTATGAAGCCCAACTGACCTGCTACAACCGGCGCACACCGCCTGATCTTACCACCGTTGCCGACGAGCTTCGCCGCAGCGAGCGCCTTGAGCAGATCGGCGGCGTTCCCTTTCTGATCGATCTTTCCAACTCGGTGCCGACAGCTTTTCACGTCGAGTACTACGCCCGGATTGTCGAGCGCACGGCCGTTCTGCGGCGCTTGATCCGCGCCGGCGGCAAGATCGCCGCGCTGGGCTACGACGAAAGCGATGATGTCGAGCAAACGCTGGATGCCGCCGAGCAGGAGCTGTTCAACGTTTCGCAGCGGCGCGGACTCCAGGGCTTTGTTTCGCTCTCTCAGGTTGTCGATCAATACTACGAGTACCTGACCGAGGTGCAAGAGCGCGGGCCAGAGATGGTCGGCCTGTCTACCGGCTTCATCGACTTTGATCGCATGACCGGCGGCCTGCACAAGTCGGATCTCCTGATCCTGGCTGCGCGGCCTGGCGTCGGCAAGTGCCTGCCCTCTTGGACCTTGATCGACGATCCCGAGACCGGTGCACGCCGCACGATCGCCGAGTGCGTGGAGGAGCAGCAGCGGCGGATCTACGGCATCTCGGAGACAGGAGCCGTTCGCGAAACGGCGGTATCCGCCTGGATCGATAACGGCGTCAAGCCCTGCTATCGCGTTCGAACTCGCAGCGGTCGCGTTGTGGATGCCACAGGTAATCATCCGTTCTTGACGGTGAATGGCTGGACGCCGCTGCATGAGCTGGCGCCAGGACAAACAATCGCTGTGCCAAAAGCGGTTCCCGCCTTTGGAAAAAATGAGGAGTGGCCGATCGAGCTGGTTCGGCTGGTGGCCTATTTTATTGCCGAAGGTGGGCTGACCGGCACGTCGCCGCACTTCACGAATGCTGATCCGGTGATCGTCGAGGATTTCAAGCAGATCATCGCACACCACTTCCCAACTTGCGCCGTCCGCCAACATGGTATTACCTACGCAGTTGCACGTCCCGGCCGTGGCGGTGTACCAACGCCGAACCCGGTCGCTCAGTGGCTGAGTGAGCTTAACTTGTGGGGCAAGAAATCCACCGTGAAGTCGTTCCCGGCCTGTGTTTGGACCTGGAGCAAACGCTACCTGGCGGAGTTTCTACGCGCCTTGATGAGCTGCGACGGCTCGATCTATGCATCCGATTCCGGCCCGCGCATCGAGTTTGGCGTCGCATCACATCAGCTAGCGGCTGACGTACATCACGCGTTTATTCGCTTCGGCATTGTCGCGCGGCTGTACCGAACGACGCATAACGCCTGGCGTGTCGCGGTCACGGACTCCGAGTCGGTGCTGCGCTACCAGGAACAGATCGGATGGATCGGCGAGAAAACCACACGTTTTCCCGATTTCACTCGCGATCTTGCAGCACGGCATAGCAATGTTGGACACGCGCCAAAAGAAACCTGGCAGATTGTGCGCGCTGCCTGTCAGGAGCAAGCGTTCTCTATGGTCGAGCTAGCCCGACGAAGCGGTGAGACGACCAGAGTCGGCAAATACGCGGGCTATAACCCGCATACCAATCGCACGATTCCGCACGTTCGGCTGGCAAAATACGCCGAGGTTTTGGACAATCCGCAGCTGCGCAGAGCCTCCAGCGCCGATATTTTCTGGGATCAGATCGTTTCGATCGAGCCAATCGGCGAACATCAAGTCTACGATCTCACGGTGCCCGACGGCGAGAACTTCATTGCGCAAGACATTATTGTCCACAACAGCTCGTTCGCGATGACGATCGCGTTCAATATGGCAATGCAGCAGCGCACGTCGGTCGGTGTGTTCGCGCTTGAGATGGGTCGGGATCAGCTGTTGCAGCGCTTGCTGGCAACTCACACCGGCATCGACTCCCAGAAATTGCGCACAGGCCGCATCAGCACTACCGAGCTAACCGTGCTCATGGACGCGATGGGTCAGCTCTCCTCCGCGCCGATCTACATCGACGACACGCCCGGCGTTACCGTCACCGAGGTACGCTCGAAGGCGCGGCGCTTGCAGGCCGAGCATGGCCTTGAAGTGCTGATCATCGACTATTTGCAGCTGATGAGCGGCAGCGGCAAGCGCGGCGATAATCGCGTGCAAGAAGTTTCCGAGATCTCACGATCGCTTAAAGCCCTGGCTCGTGAATTAAATATTCCGGTGATTGCACTTTCCCAGCTTTCGCGTGCGGTTGAAGGTCGAACAAGTCACGTTCCCGTGCTTGCTGACTTGAGAGAATCGGGCTGTCTCACCGGCGACACGTTGGTCTATCTACCCGATCTCGGTATCCATCGGCGCATCGATCAACTGATTGGACAGCAGGGCTTCAACGTGCTGGCGCTCAACACCGAAACCTGGCAGCTTGAGCCTCGTCCAGTAACGAATGCATTTTCGACAGGTCGAAAACCTGTTTATCGTTTGACTACCGCGCTCGGCCGAACGATTCGTGCCACGGCTAATCACAAGTTCTTGACGATCGCAGGCTGGAAACGGCTTGACGAGCTTGGTCTTGGGACGCGACTCGCACTTCCTCGACAGCTTCCCGACACAGCGCAGGCAACGATGAGTGACGCGGAGCTGGCATTGCTCGGTCATCTGATCGGAGATGGCTGCACGTTGCCGCGTCATGTTATTCAATACACCACGAACGATCGAACATTAGCCGAAACCGTTGCAGAGCTGGCGACGCAAGTCTTTGGTGATGCCATTGCACCGAAGATCAGCCAGGAGCGCGACTGGTTCCAGGTCTATCTGACAGCAACAGCGCGACTAACGCACAACGTTCGTAATCCTATCTCAGCCTGGCTGGACGAACTTGGAGTGTTTGGTCTGCGCTCATACGAGAAGTTCGTTCCTGACCAGGTTTTTGCACAGCCGAACAGCAGTATTGCCTGCTTCTTATGCCATCTCTGGTCAACTGACGGCTGCATACGACTTGGCACAACGATGCATTCGCAACCAACGATCTACTATGCGTCAAGTAGCAAACGATTAGCGCAAGATGTGCAATCCCTACTGCTGCGCCTACAGATCAACGCAACGCTCCATCGCATCGCTCAGAAAGGCAAAGGCCGCGATCAATACCATGTTGTGGTTGATGGCAAGGCTGAGATCACACGCTTCTTGCAACAGATCGGTGCGATCGGACACAGTAAAATCGCACATCGCGAAGCGATCTTGAGCTACCTGGAAGAGCGCACGGCTAATACCAATCGCGATGTCGTCCCACGTGAAATCTGGCGACAGATTGTCGTTCCAGCCATGCAAACGATCGGTATGACCGGCCGACAAATGCAGGCGGCGCTCGGCAACGCCTACTGCGGGACCGGACTATACAAGCAGAATATCAGCCGCGCTCGTGCTACTCGGCTAGCCGATGTGGTGCAATCCACACAGCTTCACAGCTTGGCCCACAGCGATGTGTATTGGGATCAGATCGTAGATATAACGCCTGATGGTGAAGAAGACGTGTATGATCTCACTGTCGAAGGATTGCACAACTTCGTCGCCAACAATATCGTCGTCCACAACAGTATTGAGCAAGACGCGGATATTGTCATGTTTATCTACCGTGAAGAAATGTATGACAAGGATACTGACAAGAAAGGCATTGCCGAGATTCATATTGCCAAGCATCGCAACGGGCCGCTCGGCGTCGTGCCGCTCTTCTTCGACCAGCGCACCACACGCTTTCAAAATCTCGCGCCCTTCCAGTCACCTGACGGCTACTGATGAAGGAGGCTAGGCACGGCAAGACGCTCACACGTTCGAAAACCTGTGGACGCTAGATCTAGAGCGTGGTAGTATGAGTGTACATCCCGGCACATTGGGGAGCATAGCGCAATGACCTTCACCGGCTTTTCTACTGACGATCCGATCAAGCTGCCGCGCGAGCTATTCACCGACGTTTTGCCGATGATCTCGCAGCCGGCAGAGTTGAAGGTCACCCTGCATTTTTTCTATCTCCTGCGATCGAGCCGTCGCCGACCGCGCATGGTCGAGTGGGCCGAGTTTTGCGCCGACGCCGATCTTGGCCGGTCGCTGCGCGCGATCGCGCCGTTTCGCCCGCTCGACGACGTGCTGATCGAAGGGCTGGAGGCGACAGTGCGCCGTGGTACACTGCTCCATGCGGCCGTGCCCGAGGGTCCGCGCGTCGGCAACTGGTATCTGGCCAACACCGAGCGCAATCGCGTGTGGATGGCGCGCATGATCGACGGCGACATCTCGTGGCTGCCGATCCCGCAGAAGCCGCCCGAGCGACCGACTATCTTTGCGCTGTATGAGCAAAATATCGGTGTGATCACGCCGATGCTGGCGGCCGAGCTGAAGGAAGCGCAGGAGATCTACCCGACAACCTGGCTGGAAGAGGCGATTCGCGAGGCTGTGCGCTCCAACAAGCGCGCCTGGCGCTACATCGCGGCGGTGCTCAATCGCTGGGCGCGCGATGGCCGAGGGCAGATGGTGCCGGCGAACGGCGACGATCCCGGCCGGTACATCAGCGGCGAACTATCAGACTATATCAAGTACTAGCTCGGATACGACGAGCGCGTGTCCTGACAACAATGTGTGCCTATGGAACCGTTATCTGATATTCTTGCGCGGATGCGCCTCAACCCGGACGATGCCGAGCCGCAGCAGCCTGAGCCAGCCTGCCCGAAGTGTAACGGCATGGGCTTTTTGCGCTACGACGTGCCGTACGGCGATCCCAACTTCGGCAAGCTGATGCCGTGTGGCTGCAAAGCGCAGGAGATCGCCAGCAGCCGCGCGAACAAGTTCCGCGAAATGTCGCACCTGGGGCCGTTGCAGCAGAAGCGCTTCGAAAACTTCGATCTGCGCCGAGGCACCAGCGCCTACAGCCGCGACGCGCTGGAGATTGCGCTGCGGGTTGCGCAGGAGTACGCCGAGAAGCCGGAAGGCTGGCTCGTGCTCACGGGTCCGAGCGGCACCGGCAAATCGCATCTGGCGGCGGCGATCACCAACGGGCTGCTCGATCACAACGAGGGCGCGCTGTGGATCTTCGTGCCGGATTTTCTGGATCACCTGCGGACCACCTTCAACCCCCAGAGCGATATTTCCTACGACGAGATGTTCTCGACTGTTCGTGACGCGCCGGTGCTGATCCTCGACGATCTTGGTGCGCATTCATCGAGCCAGTGGGCCGAAGAAAAGCTGTATCAGATTCTTTCGCATCGCTACGACGCGCGCCGCCCAACAGTGATCACTACCAACAAGCTGCTCGACAACTTCGAGGGCCGCGTTCGAGCCCGGCTACAAGACACCGAGGTCAGCCGGATCGTGGCGGTCGTCGGCTATACCTCAGAGGTAGTCAACCGGCTGATGGGCCTGAGCTATGATCTGATCCGGCGCATGACCTTTGAGAACTTCAACCCGCAGCCCTACAGCGGCGAGGAGTCGCAGCGCAGCCGCTACAACCTGACGCAGGTGTATGGCATTGTGCAGAGCTTCGTTCGCGATCCGCAGCAGCACAAGTGGCTGGTGCTGATGGGCGTGCATGGCTGCGGCAAAACGCATCTGACCGCAGCCATGGCCAACGATCGGCTGTCGCGCGGCCTGCCGACATTGTTCATCAACACGCCGGATCTGCTCGACGCGCTGCGGGCCTCGTTCGGTGGCGACGGCTCTTCGACCTATGAGAAGGTGTTCTACGAGGTTCGCGCGACGCCGTTTTTGATCCTCGACGACTTTGGCGCGCACTCGTCGACGGCCTGGGCCAAAGAAAAGCTGT
>DASWTW010000225.1:0-29711 GCA_036401895.1 Herpetosiphonaceae bacterium
CGACCGCCACGCTGCAAAACAGCTACGGCCAGATCCTCGGCCAGGCCAGGACCGGCTGGGTGCGCTAATCCAACCGGCGCGAACATACAACGACAGGCGATGCGCATTGCATCGCCTGTTGTGGTGCTGCGAATACATTCAAGCTCAGAGCTTCATTTGCGCGGACGAATACGCTTCAGCGCGACCCACTCATTCCACTCGGCGTCGAAATCGTCGTACTGAATGTAGTGCACACCGCTGCGCAGATCCTTGATCGTCGCCGGATACCATTTGCGCTTCCACTGCACCTCGACGGACGTTCCCACCGGGTAGGTCGGCCGCGCAACCTCGCGAATAGCTTCAGCCGTCAGCCACTCGTCGTCGGTTTCGTCGTAGCCGTAGTAATGCACCTTGAGCCGGTCGCCATCCGCATCGACAATCTGCGCCGGATACCACTCGCCCTCGGAGCGCGCCTCGACACGCCGCCCGACCTGCGGATGCGGCAGCGACCGCGCCGGCGCGATCACCAGCGCGGGATCGAAGCCGCCGCACACGCTAAAGGTCGCCACCTGCTCCTCGGCAAAAGCCATGCTATCGATCATCTGCGCCGCCAGCTCCTGAAGCGTGATCCGGCGATTGCCGTCGCCGTCGGTGAACGCCTGGCCGCGCAGACCCGCCAGCAGTCCCTCGGTAAAAGTCCAGTTGCCGGTCGAAAGCTCGCTGGAAAGCGATGAGGTCAGGCAGGCGTACGCGATCTTGCTGGCCTTGCGCTTAGCGGCATCGGCGAGACAGCCCGAGTAGCAGCAGTCCGCCAGCAGGAGCGCATGTGAGCCCGCGAAATGGCGCTCGATCGTCGCCGGCACCGACTCCATCGTCCAGCCGAGATTTTCATCGTCGTCGGCGTCGTAGCTGGCGAAGTAGGGCACGCCGGCGTCGGTTTTGCCGCCGTGGCCACAGTAGTAGAGCACCAGCAGATCGCCGGCCCTGGTTTGTGCCAGCAGCTCCTCAAGCGATTGCTGAATCTTGCGCGTGGTCGCGGCGCGATCTTGCAGATACACGATCTGGTGATCCGGGACATCCTGCTCGCGGAAAAACTTAACCAGCGCGGCATCGCGGCGCTGCTGCTTGGGAAACGCCGAGTAAATGTCGTCGTGCTTCCACTCCAACGTTCCCACGACAAACACCCAGGTGCGCGCGGGCTTCCAGCCAAGCTCTTGTGTCATGCTTCGGTCCTTATCGGCGGATGGGTTAGAGGTCGCGTCTATTCTAGCGCATGGCGGATCGGGCTAACAGGTCTTGCGCTGGTCCGTGTGGAGTACGTCAGATCGGTACTCGACACGCAGCGCAGGCGGGCCGGCGACGAAACATGGTACGATTCATGCGGCACGAAGAAACATCTCATCACGGATCAGGAGGCGAACATTGGCTGACAACACACTCGAAGTGCGCTCGGCGGCGGTCGGGTCCTGGCAAGAGAATTGTTATGTGCTCTACGACGCGGCCACCAATCAAAGCATCGTGTTCGATCCCGGCGCGGAGCCGAAGAAGATTCAGACGCTGATCGGCGACAGCACAGTCACCGACATTTTGCTGACTCACGCCCACAGCGATCATATCGGCGCGGTCGAGGCGATTCGCGCTGCAACCGGTGCGCCGGTATCGATTCATCGCGCCGAGCTGCCCGCGCTGGGCTCGATCCACCACGATACGCTGATCGACGACGGCGACGAGATCCAGTGGGGCGGACACACGATTCGCGCCGTGCATACGCCGGGCCACACGCCGGGCATGATCACCTTTATCGTCGATAACCAGCATGCGATCGTCGGCGACACGATCTTTGGCGGCGGGCCGGGTCGCACGGGCAGCGCTGAAGATTTCCGCACCACGCTGGCGACTCTACGCGACGTGATTCTTAGCTGGCCCGATACGCTCGTGTGCTATCCCGGCCACGGCGACTCGTTCCGGCTGGCGGATGTGCGCGATCGCATTCAACAGTTCGTAGCGAAGGAGCATCCCGCGAATTTCCAGGGTGACGCCGAGTGGTGATGGTTCGATTAATGAGGATGAATCGATCTGTAGGGGCGTATTGCATACGCCCCGAAAACCCAACCAGGACGTGATACATCACGCCCTTATGGGGAATCTGTCCAAGCACCGCAGAATGATCTAGCCCACCCGCTCACTCGCCCGTATCACCACGCACAAACGCGCACAGCCACTCGATCAGCGCCTCGATGTCGCCCAGGTGGCCGGTCTCGAACGGGCTGTGGGTGTAGCGCGCCGGAAACGCGACCAGCGCGGTCGGGATGTTGCCGCGCATCAGCGCCGAGCCATCGCTGCCGATCGAGCCAAAGACCGCGTGCTGGATCGGAATGTCCGCCCGGCTAGCGGTTGCCTCAAGCGCCGCCGTGAGCGCGTAATCATAGTGGACCAGCGCATCCTTGTGAACCAGCACCGGCCCCGCGCCGAGACGCACCGGCATCGAGCGCTCGTCCAGGCCGGGAATATCGCCGGCCGGGCCGATCTCAAGCGCGATCGCCGCGTCGAACTGCTCGTGCGTAACCAGCGCCGACGAGCCGATCACCCCAACCTCTTCCTGAACAGTGCAGACCAGCGTCAGATCCCAGCTTCGCGCGGCCGGCGGCACACGCCGCAGCACCTCGGTGATCACCGCCAGCAGCACACGGTCGTCGAGCGCCTTGCCGACCACATGCGGCCCCAGCCGAAAAGTCTCGGCGTCCCACACAACGCGCGTGCCTGGCGTAACGCCGCGCTCCAGCAGCTCGGCGTAGCTCAAGCCCGTATCGACCCAGAAATCGTTCCAGGTGAGCGCGTGCGGCTCGGGCAGCGCCAGCGTCGCCAGGTGGCCGGTCGTGGAGGCGATCACGCCCGGCAGCGAGCCGGACCGCGCGAGCACCTGGACGCGCTGCCCGACCGTGAACCAGTTGCGCACGCTGGTCGAGTATTCCCAGCCCTGACCGTTCGCCAGCCACAGAAAGCCGCCGCGATCGATCGCGCGCACCAGATAGCACAGCTCGTCGGCATGAGCAACCAGCGCCAGCTTCGGCCCGGCGCCGCCGCCACGGCCCAGCAGATTGCCGATACGCGTGCGCTCGGTCTGCACACCTTCGGCCTGCCACAGCTGCTCGACGAAATCGAGCACCGCGTGCTCCTGCCCGACCGGGCCGTGCAGCTCGGTCAGCGACTTGATCAGCTGGAAAAGCTGCTCGCTCATGAGTCGAAAACAATCACCGAGCGCAGCGTCTCGCCGCGCTTCATCGCATCGAAGGCGTCCTCGGTTTCTTCCAGGCTGATCGTCCTGGTCACGAGCTTATCCAGGTTGAGCTGGCCTTGCGCATACCACTTAGCCAGCAGCGGAAAGTCGCGCGTCGGCAAACAATCGCCGTACCACGAGACGCCCAGTCGCCCGCCCAGGTCGAAGAAGCGCTGGAGATCGAGCGTCATCGTGGGACCCTGCCCGGCCACGCCGATGATGATGCAGGTTCCGGCCAGATCGCGACACCAGAGCGCCTGCTCCCAGGTTTCGCGAATGCCGACCGCCTCGAACGAGTAGTTCACGCCGAAGCCGCCGGTCAGCGCCTTGATCTCGGCGACCGGATCGGTCTCCCGCGAGTTAATCGTATGGGTCGCGCCGAACTCTTTGGACCACTCAAGCTTCCGTGGATCGACATCGACCGCGATAATCGTCGTCGCGCCGGCCAGCTTGGAGCCCTGGATCACACTGTCGCCGACGCCGCCGCAGCCAAACACCGCCACGCTGGAGCCAGGATGCACATGTGCCGCATACAGCGCCGCGCCGACGCCGGTCATCACGCCACAGCCGATCAGCGACATCTGCGGCGCGGGCAGCGACTCGTCATACTTCACGGCCTGATCGGCGTGAACCAGCGTGTGTGTGCAGAACGTGCCGATGCCCAGCACGGGATTTAGCGTCAGGCCGTCGAGGGTGCGCATACGCTTTTCGGCGTTGAGGCTGGCGGCACAGAAGTTTGGCTTGCCATCGAGACAAAAGCGGCAGCGACCACAGGGCGCGCGCCAGGCCAGGATCACATGATCGCCGACCTGATGATGCGTCACGCCTGGCCCGACAGCCTCGATCACGCCCGCGCCCTCGTGACCGAGCAGGAACGGGAAGCCTTCGGTGCCATAGGTGCCGCTTTTCACGCCCAGATCCGTGTGGCACACGCCCGACGCCAGAATCCGCACCAGAACCTCGTTAGGACCCGGATCGTCGATCGTAAACTCCTCGATCGTGACAGCCTCGCCGGGAACACGCGCGATCGCGCCTCGTGCTGTGATTGGCATGCTCTGCTCCTTGTCTAGGGAGCCAGCATCGTCGTGGCTAGCTCCTTCCATAGTATAGCTCATGTGGGTCGACTAACAGAACATACCGCGCTCAGGATCGAGCCGGCTCAGGCGATGGTATGGCATGCTCAAGCGTTAACGTGTATGGCGTAAAACCCTGCCGTTCGTAGAAGGCGATCGCCCGCAGGTTTGCGGCATAGGCCGATACGGCGATCCGCTCAGCGCCTTGTGCCTGTGCCCATCTGGCGAGTTCCTGATGAAGCCTGGCGCCGACGTTCCGGCTGCGCCACTCACCGTTGACAAAGATGCTCTCCAGCCTGGCGATTTTAATCGGCCGAAAGGAATTTGGACCAGACGTATAGCCGGCCAGATAGCCAACCGGAGTGCTATCGACAAAGGCAAGCAAACAGGTACTTGCTTCGCCTGTGACTAGCTTCATAAAGTGCTCGATCGACTCGGCGCTGTCCCGCTCCCGGTTAACGGTCGGATCGCGCTGATAGGCGTCTTCCTCGAAGAGCCCGTCGTTGAGCGCGACAATGGCTGGAACATCGGAGGTCGTCGCCGTACGAATCATGATCGCGGGTGTCGTCATACTCTCCTCCTGGCAACAGATCGGCCAAACAGCCGCCGGTTTGGCTCTGGAGCTTTCCCGATTGGGTGCTGCGCGCAGCGTGAGAAGAAGCTTGACCGCCGTGGCCATGCCGAGTAACATGATCGCATGTCGGCCCGTCACGTGAGCCGGCGATGTGAGATTGATGTTGCACGCTGAGCACCCGATCCAATAATGTAAAGGATTTTAGCATAGGTTGAAAGAAGGTTCAACCACTAAAACCGCATAGTGTAAGCACATAACGCCTGCTTATTCACAAAAATCCAGGCGATTAACTTTACAATCTCAAATCAAATCATTTATATAAATCGCTTGCTATCTCCTCAGCAGGTTGGTCTCGATGGAGTAAAAATATTTGATTATCGGCGATCATCGGCGATCGACGGGGCTGCATTACGACTGCCCTGGTTGTGCTATCCTGTGAACGATCGGCTAGCTTCCTAACCGGCGCGATCGCCGGAGCAGCGCGGCTTGTCGGAAGCGCTAGACCGAAGAGAGCAAGGAGGCAGCGATGGCCAAAATCACGTTCATCGGTGCGGGAAGCACGGTCTTTGCCAAGAATCTGCTGGGCGATATTCTGGGCTTCCCCGAGCTTGGCGACAGCACGATCACGCTGCACGACATCGACGCCACACGACTGGGAACGTCCGAAATTGTGGCCCACAAAGTCGCCGACGCAACCGGCACGCGGCCGACGATCGAGGCGACGACCGATCGACGGGCGGCGCTGGACGGCGCGGATTATGTGCTGTGCATGATCCAGGTCGGCGGCTACAAGCCCAGCACCGTCGTCGACTTCGAGATTCCCAAAAAGTACGGCCTGCGCCAGACCGTCGCCGACACGCTGGGCATCGGCGGGATTATGCGTGGCCTGCGCACGATCCCGGTGCTGCGCTCCATCTGCGAGGACATGGAGCAGGTCGCGCCTGGCGCCATGTTCTTGAATTATGTCAACCCTATGGCGATCAACTGCTGGGCTCTGAGTCGCGCCACGTCGATCAAAACTGTCGGCCTGTGCCATAGCGTACCGTACACGGCGCAAGAGCTGGCGCACGATCTGGGCGTCCCGCCGGAAGAAGTCAACTACCTGGTCGCGGGCATCAACCATATGGCCTTTTATCTCAAGTTCGAGCGGCACGGCGAAGATCTGTATCCCCGCCTACGCGAGTTCGCTCAGCAGGGTCTCGGGCCGGTGCGTAAAACCGGCTTTGAGTGGGATCTGTCCGACAAGGTGCGCTACGAGGTTTTTCGGCGGCTGGGCTACTTCGTCACCGAGTCGAGCGAGCATTTCAGCGAGTATGTGCCGTGGTTCATCAAGCGTGGCCGCGAGGATCTGGTGGAAAAATTCGATATTCCGCTGGACGAGTATATTCGCCGCTGCGAGCTACAGATCGCGGGCTGGGAGTCGATGCGCGAGGAGCTTGAGCAGAGCGACACGCCGATCGCCGTTCATCGCAGCGTGGAGTTCGGCTCGCTGATTATTCACAGCATGGAGACCGGGCAGCCGCGCACGATCTACGGCAACGTCGCCAATCACGGCCTGATCGACAACCTTCCCGATGGCTGCTGCGTCGAGGTGCCGTGCCTGGTCGATACCAACGGCGTACAGCCAACTAAGATCGGCGCGCTTCCGCCGCAGCTAGCCGCACTGATGCGGACCAATATCAACGTGCAGGAGCTGACCGTCGAGGCGGCGCTGACCGGCAAGCGTGAGCACATCTACCACGCGGCAATGCTCGATCCGCACACCGCCGCCGAGCTGGACACCGAGCAGATCTGGTCGCTGGTAGACGACCTGATCGAGGCGCATGGCGAGTGGCTACCGGCCTTTGCCTGAGCGCCCGTATCGCATCCGGCGCGGCTTTATCCTGGAATAGAGCCGCGCCGCGCGTTTCATCAAAGCTGGCGGATCACACGCGCCGGATTGCCCACAGCGACGACGTTCGCGGGAAGATCTTTCGTCACCACTGCACCAGCGCCTACGACCGTGTTATCGCCAATCGTCACGCCTGGCAGGACGATCACGCCGCCGCCCAACCAGACGTTATTGCCGATCGTAATCGGTCTGGCGGCTTCCCATTTTGCGCGGCGCGGCTCCGGCTCAAGCGGATGAGTCGCCGTGAGCAGCTGAACATTCGGCCCAATCTGCACATCCTCGCCGATGGTGATGGCCGCAACGTCGAGCAGCACGGCGTTGTAGTTGATAAAAGTCCGCGCGCCGATATGAATCTGGTAGCCGTAGTCACACATCAGAGGTGGACGAATGAATGCGCCTTCCCCTAACGAGCCCAGCAGCTCACGTAGTGCAGCGTAGCGCGCATCAGGCGCTGATGGATCACCGTAGTTGAAGCGGTGCATGAGCACTGCCGCGCGCTGCATTTCGACGAAGAGCTGTGGATCGTCGGCAATATACAAATCGCCGGCCAGCATACGCTCACGCATGCTGCGCTCGTCGCGTGACTCGTGATTCTCCAGGCTCATAAGTTAATCCTCTCCTTTGCGCTGCCAGACGACAGTTTTTCTTCACTTGATCAATTATCAGTTTTTCTAGAAGTATCTATTTGCACAAGTATACCATGTTTATCGTCTTTCTGAAACGTTACAGAAAAACCATGTCGGAAACGATGATGTTCTCCTGCCAGCCAACAGTGTCACCGATGCACGAGCTTGCACAGAGTTGACCGCAGGCCGCCGAAGGAGTAGGATCGAGCGTGGGCGCACGAGCAGAGGAGCAACCATATGAATGCAGCTCAAGATCGTCCATTTCTTCTCCCTTTGGACAGCAGCGCGGCGACCCTGGAAGCAGTCGGCGGTAAGGGCGCTTCATTGGCGCGGCTGGTCCAGGCCGGGCTGCCGGTTCCGCCGGGCTTTCACGTCACCACGGCTGCCTACCATCGCTTTGTGAGCGAGAACCAGCTCGACGAGCCGATCGTGTCGATCGCGGAGCAGGCGCGCGCCGACGATCCGGCCACACTTGAGCACGCCTCGACGCAGATCCAGCGGCTGATTCTCGACGGCGCGATCCCCCAGGATCTTGGCGCGCAGATCCGCCAGTGGTACACAGAGCTAGGCGCCGATGTACCGGTCGCGGTGCGCTCGTCGGCCACCGCCGAAGACCTGCCCGAGATGTCGTTCGCGGGCCAGCAGGACACGTATCTCAACGTGCGCGGCGCTGCTGTGCTGGATGCCGTCCGGCGCTGCTGGGCCTCGCTGTGGACCGCACGTGCGATCGGCTATCGCGCGCGGCAAGGCATCGCCTCTCGCGACGTCAGCCTGGCGGTTGTGGTCCAGCAGCTGGTGCCGGCGGATGTGGCCGGGATCATGTTCACGGCCAATCCACTAACCGGCGAGCGCGACCAGATCATGATCAACGCGGCCTGGGGCCTAGGCGAGGCGATCGTCGGCGGACACGTCACGCCTGACACGATCGTCGTGGAGGCGCGGACGGGCAAGATCCAATCCGAGGAGATCGCCGACAAAGCCGTGATGACGATCCGAACCGAGGCGGGAACCGTTGAAGCGCCCGTACCTGCCGATCGCCGCACACAGCCCGCGCTTGAGCCTGCGCACGCCGCCGAGCTAGCGCGACTTGGCGCCCGCATCCAGGAGCAATACGGACAGCCAATGGACATCGAGTGGACGCTGCACGATGGGCGGATCTTCATCGTCCAGGCGCGGCCGATCACCGCGCTGCCCGCGCCGCGACCGACGCTTGACTGGAGCGTGCCGCGCCCGCAGGGGCAGTACGCCCGCAGCAGCGTGATCGAGCTGCTGCCCGAGCCGCTCTCGCCGCTGTTCGCGACCATGGCGCTGCCGCTCTGGAACGACGCGATGCACGCCTTCATGCGGTCGATGATTCCCGGCAGCAATTTTCAGATACAGCTGCTCGTGACGATCAACGATTACGCCTACTACGACTTCGGCATGAACACCAGAGAGTCGGCGCGTATGATGGGCGGAATGCTCAGGCATCTCCCGAATCTGGGTCGTCTGCTGCGCTCGGCGCACAGCCGCTGGGCCGACGAGGCACGGCCACGCTACGCTGCGGTCATCCAGGAGTGGGAAGCAAAGGAGCTGAGCACCACGCCCGCCGCGCAGATCCTCGACGGCGCACACGCGATCGTCAAGGCGGCGGCCGGGCATTACCTTGCGATCCAGAGCGGCATTCTGCCGGTGGCCTACATGAGCGAGGCAATCTTCACCGGAGCCTACGAAAGCCTGGCCAAGCGCCCGAGCGATCCGCCCGCGCTCACGTTTATGCTCGGCTTCGACAGCCTGCCGATCCAGGCCGAAAAATCGCTCTATGATCTGGCGCTGTGGAGCCGCGACCAGCCCGCGCTGGCCGAGTATCTCGCCAACGCCGACAGCACCGCGATCGCCGAGGCATATCAGTCGCCGGCCGCACCGATCGACGACGTCGAGCTGTGGCAGGAGTTCAGCCGCCGCTTCTCCGCGCATCTGAGCCGCTTCGGCCACACGGTGTACGATCTGGATTTTGCCAAGAGTCTGCCCGCCGACGATCCCGCGCCGCTGATCGAAACGCTCAAGTATTTTCTGAGCGGCACGGCGCGCAGTCCCTACGCGCGGCAGCTGGCGGCGGCCAAAGAGCGCGAGCAGGCGGCAGGATCGCTGCTGCTGCGGCTCAAAGGGCTGCGACTGGCACTGCTCAAGCTGCTGCTACGACCGGCACAGCGCTACGCGCCGCTGCGCGAAGACGCGCTCGCGGATGTTGGGCTGGGCTGGACGCTGCTGCGCCGAATGTTGCGTGAGGTTGGGCAGCGACTCGCCGCGGTCGGCGCGATTGCCGAGCGCGACGATGTGTTCTTCCTCGAATGGGCCGAGCTTCAGTCGGCGGCTCAGGCGCTCGACGCAAACCAGCCTACGACGGACTACCGGCGCGTCGTCGAGGAGCGCCACGCAGCCAGGGAGCGCGAGCGAATGGTTACGCCGCCGGTGACGCTCGGCAGCGCCAAGTTCATGGGCATCGATTTTAGCTCGCTGATGCCCGCGCACACCAGCCAGGAGTCCGGCGATACGATCAAAGGCATCGGCGCGAGTCCGGGTAGCGTCGTCGGAGCCGCGCGTGTGATTCACGGCCCGAGCGAGTTCAAGGAGATGCGCCAGGGCGATATTCTGGTCGCCAAGATCACGACGCCCGCCTGGACGCCGCTGTTTGCGCTGGCCGGCGGCATCGTCACCGATGTCGGCGGTCCGCTCAGCCACAGCTCGATCGTCGCGCGCGAGTATCATATTCCGGCGGTGCTGGGCACGGGCGTAGCCACCGAGCGCATCCACAGCGGGCAGCAGATCAGCGTGGACGGCGACGGCGGCGTAGTCACGATCACACGATAAGGTAGACTCCAATGCATCAGTCGCAGCGGCCGGGCCAGATCATCATTTTGAACGGCGCGCCGCGATCCGGCAAGTCCAGCATTGCCGCCGTGATTCAAGAGACCTTTGACGGCGTCTGGCTGAATCTGGGCGTCGATCGCTTTATGCAGATGACACCGGCGCACTACCAGCCTGGCATCGGGCTGCGACCCGGCGGCGAACGGCCCGATCTTGAGCCGCTGGTTGCCGTGCTGTATCGCGCCATGTACGAGTCGATCGCCGCGCATAGCCGGCTGGGAATCAATGTCGTGGTCGACGTCGGGCACCACGACGCCTACGCCCGGCCACGCGGTATTCTGGTGGATAGCGCCCGGCGATTGCAAGGATTGCCCGTGCTGTTTGTCGGCGTGCGCTGCCCGATCGCGGTGATCATGGAGCGGCGCCGGGCCACAGGCTGGAACACCGATCTTTCTCCCGACGACCCGGTGCCGCCTCCGATTCTCCGGTGGCAGCAAGCAGTTCATCGGCCGGGCATCTATGATCTGGAGGTCGATACATCGCTGCTGAGCCCGCGCGCATGTGCCGAGCTGATCCGCCGGCACCTCAACGAAGGATCGGCCCCATCGGCATTTCAGCGGCTGGCAGCGATGGAAACTGAGTAAGCGCCGGCCCATACGGTCAAACCTGATTCGTGATACTGAGCAACACAAGCGACGGTTCAAACGTACAAGTCGGTACATAACTTCGCCATACCAGCGGCGATCGAACGATCGCGGCTGTTGATGCTGAAACGAGGAGGATTTTCGATGAGCGACCGCAAGCCGGATCAGAGCAACATTGTCGACGAGCTAAAGGAGCTGGGTCGCCAGCTGACGGCAACCATGCGCGCCGTCGCAGGCAGCGAGCAGGTTCGCACGCTGGGCAGCGATCTCAAAGATGGCCTGCGCGACGCCGCGCAGAGCGTGGAAGAGGCCTGGGACAAGGTCCGCGAGCGCGACGAGGTGCAGAAGCTCCAGGCCAAGGCCGCCGATGTCGCCGAGTCGTTCAAGACCGGCGAGGCCCAGCAGGAGATCCGCCAGGAGGTCGCCGAAGCGATCCACGCACTGAACGTCCGGCTCAGCCAGCTGCTGGAGCGCCTACAGCCCACGAGCCTGCCCGAGAATAACAGTGGCACGACGGCTCAGCAGCAGCCGGCCAGCGGCGAGGATCAAGGCTACACCGGCGAGACCCGTCGGCTGGGCTAGTCAGAGCAACAGCGGGCGCGGCGACATGATCGCCGCGCCTTTTTGATTCCCTATGTTAGCCGTAGACGCCTCAGCTTGCGATCGAATCCGCCAGCTGCCATGCCAGCACGTGTGCTCCGTACAACCCCACATGCTGCGGCAGCGCTGCCGGTTGAAAATGGACATTGCGCATGTCGCCGTTCAACAGGTTGGCGTACAGCGACTCATGGATCGCCGACCACCAGGCCGGACCCAGCTTGAGCAAGCCCCCGCCGATCACCACGGACTCCAGATCCAGCAGATTCACAACATTCGCAGCCGCCAGACCAATCCAGCGCCCGGATGCAACAATCGCTTCCTGAGCGGCAGCATTCCCAAGATCAGCGGCGGCGACCAGCGCCGGCACATCGGCGAGGCCCTGCGCGAGCGCGGCGCGTTCGAGCGCGCGGCCCGAGGCCAGCATTTGCAAACAGCCGCGCAGTCCGCAGGAGCACGGCGGACCATCCGGCTGTACCACCATATGACCAAACTCGCCGGCCCAGCCGTAACGTCCCCGGAACAACTGCCGGTTGAGGATCAGGCCCGCGCCGATACCGGTACCGGCCATTACCACCAACACATGATCCACGCCTTCGCTCACGCCAAGCGAATACTCGGCCACCGCAGCAGCGTTCGCATCGTCCTCGATCACGATCGGGAGGCTCAGCATAGCGCTCATTAGCCGGCGAAATTCCAGCCCGCGCCAGTGCGGCCGGTTAGGCCAGCTGACAACCGTTCCCGAGTTATCGAGGAGTGCGGCCAGCGCGACTCCTACGGCGTAGATCCGCTGTCCCGGCACGCGCTGGCGCAGAAATCCACGCGCCAGGTCGATCACAAAACGTACGTCGCTCATAGGATCGCTGCTATCTGGCCACGGCTCGGCGTGATGAGCGATTACGCCTTCTTCACGCGTGCCAACCCCGACGCGCACCTGCGTACCGCCAATATCAAAGCTCAGCACCAGTTTATTATCAGTTATCTCGCCCTCGCTTTCTGCTCAAGCCTGATCCAATCCAATGACGATGAGAAGGGATTGATTTTCCCCGGAATGATCGCGCGCCCCTGATTGACACAGTGGCTATACTTCGTTTATTCCACCCCCCACTCGCGCAAGGGAGCGTCCCCCATGTTCCTGCGGCTGTTCGCCATGTTCATGATCATCGGCCCGTTTTGGCTGCCCACTCCAATGATACCCAACAGGCCCGCCCGTCCCTCGTCATTCCTGGCTGCTCCTACAGGTGCTTTAAGCCAGCAGATCCGCGATCGCTATATTGTAGCCGTTGCGAAGGGACGCGATGCGCAAGCCATCGCCAAAAGTGCCGGCGTCGTGCCCGCGCATATCTATCGCCGCGCGCTCAATGGCTTTGTCGCAACGCTTACCGCCGGGCAGCTGACCGCGCTTCAGCGCCATCCTGATGTGGTCTTGATCGAGCCGGACCAGCTCGTCGCCGCGACCGGCACACAAGTGATCGACTCGACCACGAGCCCTGGTCTGTGGGGCCTTGACCGAATCGACCAGCAGATGCTGCCGCTCGATAGCAGCTACAGCTACGGGTCGAGCGGCACGGGTGTGACGGCCTACCTGATCGACAGCGGGTTGCAGGCGAATCATCCCGATTTCGGCACGCGGGCCCAGAATGTGTACGATCCCACCGGCGGAACCGGCAACGATTGTCATGGGCATGGCACACACCTGGCCGGCATTGTGGGCGGAACGACGTATGGCGTGGCGAAGCACGTCAACCTGCGCGGCGTGCGCGTGCTCGACTGTGATGCGATCGGCACGGCGAGCAATGCCATTCGCGGCATCGATTGGGTCGCGACCAACGCGGTCAAACCCGCCGTCGCCACGATCGCCTTCCGACCGGCCAATCTCGATAGCAATAATAGCGTGACACTTCAGCTGGCCATCGAAAACCTGATCGCATCGGGCGTCTTTGTGGCGGTCGCTGCGGGCAACGATAACGTCGATGCGTGTGCGCTGGCACCGGCGAATGTTGCCGCCGCGTTCACCGTCGCCGCCAGTACCCGCACCGATCAGCGCTACGCTGCCTCGAACTATGGCGCCTGTATCGATAGCTACGCGCCCGGCGCGAGCATCACCTCAGCCTGGATCGGCAGCACCACCAGCACGCTCAGCGGCACCTCGCAGGCCACCGCGTTTGTGGCCGGCGCGGCGGTGATCTATAAAGCCAGCTCCGGCGATCAGACTCAGGCAGCGGTTAACGCCTGGCTCATCGCGAATGCCACGCCGAACGTCATTCAAGGCAATGTAGGCGACACGCCCAACCGCCTGCTGTACCTGGCTCCTCCGACGGATACTACCCCGCCGGTGACGACTGCCAGCGTTTCAGGATCGGCCGGCTGCGCGACGAACACCTACAGCTCAGGCGCGACGGTCACGCTGAGCGCCAACGAGCCGGCGACGATCCAGTATCGCATCAACGGCGGCGCGTGGCAGATCTACAGCGGCCCGATCGCGCTGACCGGCGCGGGCGTCAAGACGATCGAGTTCTTCGCCACCGATGCGGCGGGCAACGTCGAGACGACCAAGACGATCACGGTGACGATCAGCTCGTTTCCACAGAGCGCCGTGCTCGACAATTTCAACCGGCCGAACGGTGCGCTCGGTCCAAGCTGGGCAGGCGCGACCAGCACAAACAACTATCTGATCGCCAGCCAGCGGGTAGATGTGCGCAGCGACGGGTCGATCTACTGGAACAGCGGCAGCCCATTTGGAGTCAACCAGGAAGCCTTCGTCACACTCAACGTGGTCGATACCAACGTCGACAAACAGGGCCTGCTCCTCAAACTTCAGGGTACTTTCCCTGCGCTGGACGGCGCGATCTCGGTCACTTACATTCCAACGCGTGGCGGCCTCCACGTCGAAACCTTCCAGCCAAGCGGGTTCAAGACGATGTACCCTGCGATGGGCGGCACGCTCCAGAACGGCGATCGGCTGGGCGCGCAGGCGCTGGCGAATGGGCAGGTCTTGATCTATAAGAACTGCACGCTGGTCGACACGACGACTTTGAACGCGATCGATCAAAGCTTCTTCAATACCAGGGGCGGGCGAATCGGCCTGTGGTTTGGCGAGGCCAGGGATGCCTTCTTCGACGACTTTGGCGGCGGCAACGTCGCTCCATAGCCGCAACGTCGATGACACGATGAAACGTTGAGGCGATAGCTCACAGTAACACCTCCCAACGGTAGCGTCTGGTTGCTCAGATCACGCCTGCTGTTCGGAGGTGTTGCGATGTCCGCCAATATTGCTGCAAAATCCGGTGAAAGACAGTAATTTTGTGACACTCCCTGTCACAAAACGGCGATATAGTGACGGCACAAGAAACACGTACGAGCAACAATCTTTAGAACCGGAGCTATTTATCGCACGAGCAGCACAGCCGCTGGTGCAAAACACAGGAGATTACAGTCATGTCAGCTACCACTACCGTACGCGACTCGCGCAACATCAGCTGGGGACGCTTCGCTCTTGTCGGTCTCGCTACCATCATCGCGGCAGTGCTGGCCAATCTGGTGGTCTACTACATCGGCAGCGCGCTGATTGGCTACAATCCCGATTTCGTCGTGCTGTCCACCAACGGCGGCACAATCATCTTTACAGTCGTCCCGGCGATCGTCGCGGTGCTGCTCTACGCGGTGCTGCTGCGCTTCACCCGCCAGCCCGAGCGCATCTTCACGATCATCTCGGTTATCGTCTTTATCGTCACGCTGATCCCGGATTTCACATACATTCCTACGGTTCCCGGCTCGTCGAACCCGCAGACGGCGGTGCTGGTGCTGATGCATGTCGTCGCGGCGGTGGTGATCACCTGGATGCTGACGCAGCTGAGCCGGCCGCGCGCACGGTAGCCTATTGCCTGACAACATATTTCAGTCGCTTCGATCCGGGGCTCGCCTGATTTCCAGGCGGGCCTCGTGGTTTTCCGAGCCACAGCGCCGCTGGTGCGTCAGGACGGCGCGTTTTCGTGCGCCCTGGAGACGATCTCAAACCGCCGACAAGCCTGGACTGGCCGCTATCACCGACGTCGCTTCCTGCTATAATCGTTGCAGACGGTGCAGGAGAAAGGAAAATGTCATGTCGGTAGCTGCGCAATTTCCGGCTGAGACTAACGCCGAAGGCTCGTTTGTTCGGCAGCAATACACAATCCGCGATCGCATTACCGCCGATGGCTCGTCAGGCTTTCCCGCCGAGGCCGGACGCTACCATCTGTACGTCTCGCTGGCCTGTCCATGGGCGCATCGCGCGGTGATCGTGCGCAAGCTGCTCGGGCTGGAATCGGCGATCTCGCTCTCTGTAGTCGATCCGATCCGTGATGAGCGCGGCTGGGCGTTTCGTGACGGGCCGGGCTACAGCCACGATCCGGTCAACGGCTTTCAGTTCCTATCGGAGGCCTACAAGCGCACCGATCCCGACTACACCGGCCGCTACACCGTGCCATGTCTCTGGGATCGCGTCACAGGGCGGCTGGTTACCAACAACTATCCCGACATCACGATCGACTTCGAGACACAGTTCAAGGCTTTGCACAAGCCTGACGCGCCGGATCTCTACCCCGAGGCGCTGCGCCCCGAGATCGACGAGGTCAACGCGGTGGTGTATGAGGATGTGAACAACGGCGTGTATAAGGCGGGCTTCGCCGCTACGCAGGAGGCGTACGCCGAGGCCGTGACGGCGCTGTTCAAACGCCTGGATTGGATCGAGGCGCGGCTGGCGCAGCAGCGCTTTCTGGTCGGCAACCAGCTGACCGAGGCCGATATTCGGCTGTTTACTACGCTGGCGCGCTTCGATAGCGTGTATGTCGGGCATTTCAAATGCAACCTGCGGCGGCTGGTCGACTATCCCAACCTGTGGGGCTATGCCCGCGACCTATACCAGCGGCCCGGATTCGGCGAGACCGTTAACATCGATCATATCAAGCGCCACTACTACATGACCCACGACACAATCAATCCTACGCGCATCGTGCCGCTGGGACCAATCATCGATTGGAGCACGCCCCACGATCGAGCGCGATTCGGCGACTAACCTATACGTTTTCACACTTAGAAGGAGCAACCATGTCACAGGCAGAAGCCTATCTCCAAGCTCAGCAAGCGCGCTTCCGCGACGAGCTGCTTGAGTTTCTCAGCATTCCCAGCGTCTCGTCGCTGCCAGAGCACGCCACCGATGTTGCCGAGGCCGCCAGCTGGGTAGCAGCTCGCCTGCGCGCCGCAGGCGTCGAAAACGTGCAGGTCCTGCCCACCGGCGGCCATCCGGTCGTCTATGGCGATTGGCTTCATGCCGCAGGCAAACCGACGATCCTGATCTACGGCCACTTCGATACGCAGCCGGTCGATCCGATCGAGCTGTGGGACTCGCCGCCGTTCACGCCGGTGATCCGTGACGAGCGGGTGTACGCGCGCGGCGCAACCGACGACAAGGGCAACATGTTCACGCCGATTCTGGCTGTCGAGGCGCTGCTCAAGAGCGAGGGCGCGCTGCCGGTCAACATCAAGTTTCTCTTCGAGGGCCAGGAAGAGATCGGCAGCCCGCAGATCCCGGCGTTTGTCGCAGCGCATCGCGAGCTGCTGTCGTGCGATCTGGCGGTCAGCTCCGATGGCGGGCAGTGGAGCGAGACCGAGCCGATACTGCTAGTGGGGCTGCGCGGCGGCTGTGGCCTTCAGATCGATGTGCTGGGCGCGAAGCGGGATCTGCACTCCGGCGAGTTCGGCGGCGCGATCCAGAATCCGATCCATGCGCTGGTGCAGATCCTGGACTCGCTGCACAGCCCCGACGGCAAGATCCTGGTCGAAGGCTTCTACGACGATGTGATCGAGCTGACCGAGGAAGATCGGGCCAGCCTGGCTGCCGTGCCGTTCGACCCGGAAGAATATCTCGATACGCTGGGCCTGGACGATCTCCACGGCGAGCCCGGATTCACCACCTACGAGCGCACCTGGACCCGCCCGACACTGGAGATCAACGGCATCTACGGTGGCTTCCAGGGCGACGGCATCAAAACCGTGCTGCCGAACGCGGCGCATGCCAAGATCACCTGCCGCCTGGCGCCGAATCAAGATCCGGTCAAGATTGTTGATCTTGTGATCGCGCATGTACAGAAGCACGCGCCCGCCGGTGTCAGAGTCGAGGCCCGGCCGCTGCCCTTCCGCGCGCAGCCATACCTGATGCCCGTAGATCATCCCGGCAATCAGGCCGTGCGATCAGTGCTCAGCGAGCTGTACGGACGCGAGCCGTATGTCGTGCGCACCGGCGGCAGCGTGCCGATCATCATGATCTTTCTTCAGGAGCTGGGCGTCCACACAGCCACGTTTGGCTTCGGCCTCTCCGACGAGCAGATCCACGCGCCCAACGAGTTCTTCCGGCTGGCGAGCTTCGAGAAAGGCCAGCACGGCTATGTCAAGCTGCTGCATCGCCTGGCTGAGCTTCAGCGCAGCGTGCCGGAGACGAGCACGGAGAACCTAGAACCCAGAACCTAGAACCAAAAGAACAAGGACCAAAGAACAAAGGCAGAAGTACCGCCCTCTCCCTGGAGCAAGCAAACAAAAGCCCCTCTCCTGTCGCAACGGGAGAGGGGCTGGGGTGAGGGCCTTAGCCACCAATTGGGCCCGTCGCGATGTAGCACTCGATCGCGTCAACATCCACGAAGTAGCCGCTTGATGCCGGGTTTCTCGTGCCCGTCACCTGGATGTGTATCACGAGGCTACGGTGAGCGCCGCCAACCTGCTTGATAAAGCTCGCAGCCTGCTGGCGGGTGACACCCGGACCATACATATCGACATAGGT
Source organism: Herpetosiphonaceae bacterium (assembly GCA_036401895.1). Taxonomy (GTDB): domain Bacteria; phylum Chloroflexota; class Chloroflexia; order Chloroflexales; family Kallotenuaceae; genus LB3-1. The sequence goes on from DASWTW010000225.1 coordinate 18,320, forward strand.
GTAGCCGTCCAGCGGCGTGGTCGATCCGACCTCGGTCACCCACACTTTGGCGATACCACGGTTATACGCCTTGGTGTGATAAAACTTGAAATAGCCGACTCCATAATCGTCGATTCCCGCGCCACAGGTTGCCCGCGCCGCAGCGCCGGTTGTCTGCGACAGGTGATGCGTATGGAGGATCGCTCCCTCGCCAGTCGTAGCCCACCAGTTTTCGTCGTATGTCCATACGCCATTCGTATCGTCAAAGATCGCCGTCGTAAAAAAAGAAGTGGCGAAAGCGGTCGAGTGTGAGCCGGCGGCCAGCAGAGTCATCAGCGCTAGCAGCAGGCACAGTTTTACCAGGCGTAGTTTACTAAACATCCTCGATCTCCTTGTTGTTAGGTAAGATTACGAAACAGGGTTTGTGCGTGAATATCGTTCTTCAGCGGAAGATCATGTGGCGCTAAGTCAGCATCTGTACCTCTGGCGCGGAGGGAAATGCTTCCAGAAAACGGGTGAACGGGTGAACGTAGATCATAACCTCCTTTCGTAGTGGGCCTGCGCTTGGCTGCGCGAGCAGCGAATGCGTTCGCCCCCAGTGAGATGCAGAGCGGTATGGTTTTTTGGCATGCGAAGTTGAGAGATTTTGCGCCAGTGTGAATCCTCGTACAATACCCGTATGCACACACACCGACTACCGACGCTGCTGCGCAATCTGAGCCTGACGCTGGGCGGCGTGCTCCTGCTGACAGGTGGCTTGTTTACGCTCAAGCCGGTGTTGCAGCCCGCCAACCTGGTCTTGTGCTACGTGCCGCTTGTGCTGATCGTAGCGATCCGCTTCGGCCGCACAACAGCCGTCGTCGCCTCGATCGCCTCGTTTCTGGCCTATAACTTTTTCTTCGTCCCGCCGCTCTACACGCTGGCAATCGAGCTGCGGCAGGATCTGCTGGAGCTGGCGATCTTTCTGGCGGGCTCCTTGATCATCGGCACGCTGGCCGACCGAGAGCGGGCGCAGTCGCGGGCGGTGCAGCGGCGCATGAAGCAGATGAAGGCGCTCTACCAGCTCAGCCAGGAGGTTAGCCGCTCCACGAGCTACGCCCAGATCTTGCCCCACATCGCCGCGACCGCCCGCACAATTCTTGGCGCATCCGGCGTTACGATCACGCTGACGCTCGACGAGCAGCAGGGGCCGCTGATCGCGCGCGCGGGAATCCCGGACTCAGGGCCAGGCGAGAGCATCCCGATCTCGGCGGGCGGCCAAACCGTGGGCTCCGTGCAAGCGCACGGCCTGGCGCGCTCCGCGCAGGATCAAGAGCCGGTGCTGCCGCTGCTGACTATGATCAGCAACCTGGTCGCGCTGATGGTCGAGCGCACGCGGGCAACCGATGCCGCCATGCACACGCTGGCGCTCCAGGAGGCGGATCGCTTGAAGAGCGTGCTGCTGTCCTCGGTATCGCACGATCTGCGCACGCCGCTGGCGGTCATCACCGGAGCTGCCAGCAATCTGCTCGACCCGACAATGAGCTGGGACGCGAGCACCCAGCGCGCGTTTGCCGAAGCGATCGCCAGCGAGGCCGACCGGCTGAATCGCCTGGTGCGCAACCTGCTTGAGATGTCGCGGCTGGAGGCCGGCGCATTTCGACGGCAGCGCGTGCCCACCGAGATCGGCGAGCTGCTGGGCGAGACCGTACAGCGGCTGACGAGCTATCTGCGCGAGTACCGGCTGGAGATTGTGATCGCGCCGGATCTGCCGCTGGTGCTGGTGGATGCGGTCCAGATCGATCTGGTGCTGAGCAATCTGCTGGAGAACGCGGCCAAGTTCGCGCCGCCGCAGACCGGCATCTGTGTCACGGCGCGGCAGATTTCGGGCTTCGTCGAGGTGACAGTGGCGGATCAAGGGCCGGGCGTGCCGAGCGCGATGCAGGAGCGCATCTTTGAAAAGTTCTACCGGGGAGCGCCGCCGGAGCACGGGCCGGGCGGCAGCGGCCTGGGACTGACGATCTGCCAGGGCATCGTCGAGGCGCACGGCGGTCATATCTGGGTAGAAAACCGGCCTGAGGGCGGACTATGCGTGCATTTTACGCTGCCCGCGTCCGAGAACGTCGCCGTCGCAGCTGAGCAGAGGAGCGAGAGCAGATCATGAGTGGAGCGCGCGTACTGGTGATCGAGGATGAGCCGCAGATGCGGCGGCTGCTGCATACCACGCTGCATGGGCGCGGCTACGAGGTCGAGACCGCCGCGACCGCGATCGCCGGGCTGGACCTGGCCGCCACCTGGCACCCAGATGTGATTCTGCTGGACCTCGGCCTGCCCGATCGCGACGGCATCGAGGTCTGCCGCCGGATTCGCGAGTGGTCGCGCGTGCCGATCGTGGTTGTCTCGGCGCGTGAGGCGGAGGCGGATAAAGTGCAGGCGCTGGACCTGGGCGCCGACGATTATCTGACCAAGCCCTTCGGCATGAACGAGCTGCTGGCCCGCCTGCGCGTGGCGCTGCGGCATATCGCCCCGCAGCAGAGCCAGGAGTCGATCGTGCGCTTCGGCGACATCACGATCGACTTTCAGCGGCGGCAGGTGCTGCGCGCCGGCGAAGAGCTGCATCTCACGCCTACCGAGTACGATCTGCTGCGGCTCCTGGTGATCAACGCCGATCGCGTGCTGACCCAGCGGCATATCCTGCGCGAAGTCTGGGGGCCGGGCTACGAAGAAGACGCCCAGACGCTTCGCGTCTTCATCGGCCAGCTGCGCCGCAAGATCGAGCCCAACCCCACGCAGCCGAGCTATATTCGCACCGAGGTCGGCGTCGGCTACCGCTTTCACGCCCCGGCCGACAGCCAGAGCTAAGCTCAAATCCCGCGATCTTTATACAATCCTTATACGCCCCATATATATCCTTAGGCCATCTTTATACGCTCCCGGGTATCCTTCCTTGTGTACTTGAAACGCAGGGAGGCGACCGATGGATCAGGTTATTTCGCTCAACTCGCCCGATCTCGACTGGGAGCTGCTGGCGCAGACCGTCGAGCGGGCCCACGAACCTTTGTGGCTCGAAGTGGGCGGCATGATTCGCGGCGTGCTCCTGCCGGCCGATGCGGCGCGGCGGTTGATGGGCCGGTATGTCCAACGCCACACCGCGCAGGCGCTCGATCCGTCTGAGGACAACCAGCGCCCCGGCCGAATAACAGAATGAGTAATGACGCAGATGCATCTGCGCGCTTGAAAAGGATACCCACACAATGATTGGAGAGCTGAAGCGAGCAGTGATCGGCTCGCCACTGGAGACGGCGCGACAGGCCCATGAGCGGCTGAATAAACGCACAGCGCTCGCGGTCTTCTCATCGGACGCAATGTCGTCGTCGGCGTATGCGACCGAGGAGATTCTGCGGCACCTGGCCCTGGCCGGACCGGTGCTGGTCGGCGCGGCGGCTTTCAGGTATGCTGGACCGCTGGCCGGCTTGATCGCGCTGCTGCTGATCATCGTCGTCTTTTCGTACCGCCAGACGATTGCAGCGTATCCCAAGGGCGGCGGCTCGTACATTGTTTGCTCGGAAAATCTGGGGCGTATGCCCGGCCTGATCGCGGGCGCAGCGCTCCTGACCGATTATATTCTCACCGTCGCCGTTTCGATCTCGGCGGGCGTGTTCGCGCTCACCTCGCTGATCAAGCCGCTGGCGCCGTATAGCGTGCCGATCGCGATAGTCGCGATTGTTTTGATTGCGCTGGCCAATTTGCGCGGCCTGCGCGAGTCGGGCGCGCTCTTCGCCGCACCAACCTATCTGTTCCTGCTCATGGTGATGTCGATGATCGCCTACGGCCTGTTCCGCTGGCTCACCGGCGATACGATCGTGATCCCACCGCCGGCAGGTCCGATCGCTGGGCCGGGCGAGGTTGAGTTTGGGCCGCAAAGCCACTACGAGCCGATTAGCCTGTTCCTGCTGATGGCGTCGTTTGCCTCGGGCTGCGCGGCGCTGACAGGCATCGAGGCGATCGCCGACGGCGTGCCGGCCTTCAAACAGCCTGAGTCGCACAATGCCCGGATCACGCTGGTCTGGATGGCGTTCTTCCTGCTGACGATGTTTCTTGGGGTTACCTGGCTATCCAGCTATGGCGCTGTGCCGAGCAACCAGGAGTCGATCTTGTCGCAGATTGGTCGCGGCGTTTTTGGCGAGGGCATTCTGCATACGATCTTGCAGTTTGCAACCGCAGGTATTTTGTTCCTGGCCGCCAATACCGCGTTCGCCGATTTTCCGCGGCTGGCCTCGTTTATTGCCCGCGATCGCTTCCTGCCGCGCCAGTTTACATCCTTAGGCGATCGGCTGGTCTTCTCGAACGGCATCGTGCTGCTGGCGGGGGCCTCCGCGATCCTGGTGATCATTTTCAATGCCCGCGTGACGAACTTGATCCCGCTGTATGCCGTCGGCGTCTTCCTGGGCTTCACGCTGTCGCAGCTGGGAATGGTCCGCCGCTGGTTTCGGCTCAAGGAGCAGGGCTGGCAGCGATCGGCGTTTCTTAACGGTCTGGGCGCGCTCACAACGTTTGTGGTGCTGTGCGTGATTATTATCGCTAAGTTCGTCGAGGGCGCGTGGATGGTCGTGCTGCTGATCCCGGCGATCGTCCTGCTTTTCCTGGGCATACACAAGCATTATGTCACCACGGCAAAGCAGCTTTCGCTGGAAGGGCTGGAGCCGCCGCCGCCGCTGCATAACACCGTGATTGTGCCGGTGTCGACGCTGCATCGCGGCGTGATCAACGCGCTGAAGTACGCGGAATCGATGGCGCCCGGCCGTGTGACGGCGGTGCATATCGCGATGGACGAGGAGCAGACCGCCAAGCTGCGCGCCAAGTGGAGCAAGTGGGGCGAGAATGTGCCGCTGGTCGTGCTCGACTCGCCGTATCGCTCGCTGGTGCGGCCGCTGATCCGCTATCTGGACGAAGTCGATCGGCAGTGGGAGAACGATATGATCACGGTGGTGCTGCCGGAGTTCGTCCCGGCGCGCTGGTGGCACGCGCTGCTGCACAACCAGACGGCGCTGCTGCTGAAGGGCGCGCTGCTCTTCCGCAAGAATCGCGTGGTCGTCAGCGTGCCGTATCGCCTGGAGCAATAGTCGGGCATGGTACGCCGATGCGCACAGGCCGTCGGGTGGCGGCCTGCACCGCGCTGTCTCGGCGCTGCGTCGTCACAACAGCAGCCAGATCGTCATGACGACACAAAATACCATCAGCAGCAAGATCCCGGTGTAGTAGAACGCCGTTCTGCGCTGTTTGCGGCCACTGGCGAACGTGCCCTGCCAGCCTGGAGGATACGGCGACTCCGAGCCGTAGTAGCCGGACTCAAACATACGCAGCAAGACCTCGATCCGCTCAACGGTCTCGGCATTCTGAACCGAGCGTTTGGAATAGCCCAGGATACGGATCGCCAGAATACTGCTCGGCACGGCGATCAGGAGCGTAGCCAGGATCTTGATCGGCAGCGCGTAGGGCAGGGGAGTGGCGCGATCCGACAGGGCGATCAGCGCGCCAAACGCGGCGACGAGAAATCCGGTCGCCCACTCGAAGATCTGCTGCTCACGCCCTTCGCGGCGCTGGATCTCGTTCAGCTGATGGGTCAAGGCATGCAAAAGGATCGTGACTTTATCCGTAGATGACAGATCCATGGGTGAGGCTCCACAAACTGCTGGCAGGGCTGTGTCGTCAATGACGCAAGCTCAGCGCTCGACGATCGCTTGAAGATCAACAACGGTACGCTGCCGACGCACAAGCAGCGTACCGTTTGCGTGTGTCTGCCGCATGCGCTGGACTTACCCCAGATCCAGCGCCTGTTGCAACACCTTATACATATCAATAACCATTTCACGTGGAATATCATGACCGACGTCAGGATAGCTTTCAAGATGTGCGTCGAAGCCCTGCTGCTGAAGCCAGGTCACGGCCTCCTCGGCTAAGTCGATGGGCACAACCTGGTCGTCGGCGCCGTGAAAAACCCAGATCGCCGGTCGCTCACCCTGCGTCACCGGCTCCGCCGCCCGAAACTCCGGCACCAGACGGCCGGCCAGCGGCAGCGCCAGCCCGATCATATCCGGGTGATACAGCGCCAGCGCGTAGCTCAGATCGCCGCCCTGCGATAAGCCCATCACCGCTGCCCTGCCGCGATACGGCGACTGCTGGCTGACCGCGCGCAAAAAGCCGGCCAGCTGATCGGCGATGGCGCGAATGGTGATGCCCTGCTCGGCCAGCGGCTGATCATAAAAATCGAGCGGAAACCAGGTATAGGCATCGCCCAGCGGCAGTGGCGCGAACGGCAGCAGAAAGCGCGCCGCGCCTGGATACCCGGCGCAGATCGGCAGCATCGCCTCGGGGCCGGAGCCCATCCAGTGCAGCACCAGCACACATGGCAGACGGGTACCCTCTGGGTGACCAGGTGCGCCGGCTCCCGTGCGATATTCGAGATAGCGGATTCCGCCCAGCTCGTGAGTCGTAACATGGGGATCAGACGTCATCGAAATCCATCCTTTAGCTCAAACTACTCAAAAAGAAAAGCCGAATCAGCACGCTGATCCGGCCTTCCTCGATTCGGACACCGGCTACACGGGCAGCGCGGCGCTCTCAGGCTGTCCGGCCGTCGACTCCCTGGCGGGCTTCGGCGCGGGCGGCATCGGCGGCACGATCGCGTCGGGCAGCTCATCCTCAACCTGGCGCAGCCGATCGTAGCGGTAGCCCACGACGAACGAAACAATGCCGAGCAGACCCAGCACGATAAACAGCAGCCCGATGCCGCGTCCCGGCCCGGTGCCGATCACCAGACCGAGCGTGCTCGCCAGCGGACCGCTGACCAGCGGCTGGAAGACGTAGTCGGCCAGGAAGCCGGTAGTACCGAACGCCAGCGGCATGGCGGCGGTCGCAACGGCGGCACGAATACCGAAGACGCGGCCCTGAATGTCGGCGGGAACCTTGCGCTGCCAGATCACCTGGCTGCTGGCGCCGATGAGCGGTATGCCGAAGGTGAACAAGAACGCCGCCACGCCGACCAGCCAGGGCGAGGGCAGAAGGCCGATCAGGATCATGCTCAGGCTCGACAGCAGCATACCGCCGAGTACGCCGTAGACTTTGCGCTGCGGCCCGCCCCAGATGGCAATCAGCACGCTGCCACCGAGGATGCCGAGACCCGCCACCGACAGGATCGTGCCGAGCACAGCCGGCGTGGTGAAACCCAGCACCAGCGGCGTCGAAAGCGAGACGACGGTACCCATCAAGAAGTTGCTGGCGGCGAAGAAGAGCATCAGGCCCAGAAGGCCAGGCCGCTGCCGGATGTAGCGGAAGCCGAACATCGTTTCTTGCAGCAGCGTGCCGCGAGCAGCCACGCCCTCCGTCGACTGCTGAGGACGCGGAATGCGAACCGACATCAGCGTCAGCACGGCGAAGACAAATGTGATCAGGTCGATCGAGATCACACCGCCGACGCCGATGAAGCCAACCAGGAAGCCCGCCAGCACCGGCGCGACCAGCTGTCCAACGCCCTGCGCCAGCTGCACCAGACCATTGGCCTGGCCCAGCCGCTCACTTGGCACAAGCTGCGTGGTCGCGGCGGCATACGCGGGGAACTGGAAGGCGCGGAAGACCGCGCTGATAGCGGTCAGCGTGTAGATATGCCAGAACTCCAGCTGATTGTTCATCAGCAGGTAGACCATAGCCACCGTCGTCAAGGCGGCTCCCGCGTCGCTGAGGATCATGCCCCACTTGCGGCTCCAGCGATCCACGATCGCGCCAGCGAACGGCGAGAGCAGCACCACCGGCAGGAAGCCGAAGAACGAGATCAGCGCCAGCGCCGTAGCTGCGCCATCGCCACGATCGTACGCCCACACGCCGATCGCGAAGCCGGTCAGCCCCGAGCCGATGATCGAGACCAGCTGGCCCCACCAGATCAGCATAAAGACGCGCCAGGAAACATCAAGGGCTTTTCTGCGCTTGCGCTCGGCCGGCCGATCGCCGCCCAGGTGGTAGGTTTGCTGCGGCGAGAAGCGGATGACCAGCTTTTCGCGCCAGTTGGGGTTGCCCGGAATAGCGGCGGCCGGCAGGTGCATATCGGCGATGCGCTGATCGGGATTGACCAGCGCCTGCTCCAGAATCGCCTCGTACTGGCCCAGGAAATAGGTCATCTGCTTGGGATCGAAGAGATCGGTGTTGTACTGCAAGATGCCCGCCATCTTGTCGCCGATCTCGTTCAAGACCATCGTAATATCCCAGTCGGCCTTGCCGCGCTCGACGTTGATGCCGCTCTGGCGCAGGCCGATCCCGCCCTCGGGCATCGTCTGGACCATCGCCTGCGACACCGAGAGATACGCCTGGAAGAGCGGCAGGTGGCGCGGATCTTCCTGATCGCGCAGCTCCGCGTAGATCATATCGATCGGCACATCGGAGTTGGCGTACGCCTCTTGCAGCGTGTCGCGCGTGCGAGCCAGCACATCGCGGAAGGTAGGATTACCCGACAGATCGGTGCGCACAGCCAGGTGATTGGTGAAGCGGCCGACCATGTCCATGGCCTCGGGCGGACGATGCAGCACAGGCGCGCCGACGACAATATCTTCGCGCTCGGTGAAGCGATACATCAGCACGTTGAAGGCGGCCAGCAGCGTCATGAACAGCGTCACGCCCTCCTGGCGGCTCAGCGCGTTGAGATCGTCGATCAGCGTCGGCACGATGACCGGATACTGGCGCTCGCCGGGAAATGTCGGCTTGGGCGAGCGCGGCTTCGCGGTAGGCAGCGGCAGCACCGGCGGTACATCGGCCAGCTTCTGACGCCAGTAGCTCAGCTGCTCTTCCAGCAGCTCGCCCGTGAGCCACTGGCGCTGCCAGGTCGTGAAGTCGCCGTACTGAACGTCGGGCTCGGGCAGCGGCGAGGGCCGTCCGTTCAAGAACGCCTCGTAGAGAATATTCATCTCGCGATGCACAATATCGACCGAGCGGCCGTCGATGGCGAAGTAGTGCGTGGCCAGCATCAAATAGTGATCGTCGAGCGCCACACGGATGATCGCGGCGCGCATGATCGGCTCGTTCTCCACATCCCAATCCAGCCGCACATCCTGCTCGGCGATGCGCAGCGCCTCCCGCGTTCGCTTGCGCGGCGGCAGATGGCGCAGATCGATCATCGGCAGCGCGAGCTTGCGCTTGGGCTGAACCCGCAACATCAGCTGGCCGTCGACCATCTTGAAAGTGGCGCGCAGCATCTCGTGGCGGCGCACGACCTCATTCAGCGCGCGCTCCAGCACCGCGACGTTGAGCGGGCCTTGCAGCCGCAGCGTGCGCGGGTTGGTGTGCCGCCAGTGCTTAATGCCCTCGGCATCGTAGCGCCACTGCCACTCCTGAGCCAGCACCGCCGGCACCAGGCCATCGCGCTGCGCCCTGACGATCGCGGTGTTGCGCGTGACCTGCGTCTGGCTACCTTTCGCCTCTACCACGCGCTGGGCCAGCTCGGCGATTGTGGGCGCTTCAAAGAGCGAGTAGAGCGGCAGATCCACGCCAAAGCCCACGCGCACCCGGCCGATCAGCCGGCTTGCCAGCAGCGAGTGGCCGCCCAGCTCGAAGAAATTATCATGCACGCCGATCTGATCGACGCCGAGCAGCTCTTTCCACAGCGCGGCCAGCTTCGTCTCGATCTCGGCGTGCGACGGCGAGCGCTCGATCACGCCGTTATGTCCACTCGATCCATTGGTGCCGCCGTGACCATTCGGGGCGCTGTACTCGACGCGCTCGACGGCTGCGACCGCAGGCGCGGCTACCGACGACGAGCGACCGCTGCCGTTCACGCCGCTGCCGTTAGGCTGGTACGTGGTGGCGCCCCGCTCGATCGTGGGCAGCGCAGCAGCTGGAGCAGCGTAGGCCGGCTCGGCGACCTGCTCGACCAGCATGCGCACCGGCTCGTCGGCCGCCAGCACATCGGCGCTGACCGGCTGCATCACCGGCTCTGCTCTCGGCTCCGCCACGCGCGCCGGCTCAGCCTGCGGCCTCACAATGCGCGGCTCGATCCAGTGGCGCTGGCGCTCGAAGGGATACGTCGGCAGCGGCACGCGGCGGCGCTCCTGGCCGGCGTACACGCCCTTCCAATCGATCGCCACTCCGGCCAGCCACAGCTTGCCGAGCGTGCCCAGCATCAGCGCCTGATCCGGCTGGCGCTCCTGGGGATGGCGCAGCGATTGCAGGATCGGCTGCTGGCGTTTGGCGGGATGCTGCCGCGCAAAGGTGCTCAGCGTGCGGCCCGGCCCAACTTCCAGCAGCGCCTGATCCGACTCCGCGAAGAGCGTCTCAAGTCCACCGGCGAAGTTGACCGGCTGGCGCAGCTGGCGACCCCAGTAGCGCGGATCGGTCGCCTCGGCCTCGGTGATCCAGGTGCCGCTCACATTCGAGACGAACGGGATCTGCGGCGGCTGCGGCTTGGCGCGCGCAACCTGGGCCGTGAACGGCTCCACAATCGGATCGAGCATGGCCGAGTGGAAGGCGTGCGAGGTATGCAGCCGCCGGTACTCGGCATCGCGCGCGCTCAGCGTCTGCTCAAGCGCCTCGATCGCCTCGGTCGGGCCGGTCACAACCGTCAGTTTTGGTCCATTGATCGCCGCCACGCTGAGGTTGGAGCCGAGCAGCGGCTGGATCTCGGCGCTCGGCAGATCGACGCTCAGCATCGAGCCCGAGGGCAGACCTTGAATCAGCTTGCCACGCGCCGCGATCAGCTTGAGCGCATCTTTGAGCGTAAACACGCCCGCCAGCGTGGCCGCGACGTACTCGCCGACGCTGTGGCCGATCATTGCGGCCGGCGTGACGCCCCACGATTGCCACAGCTGCGCCAGCGCGTACTCGATCACAAACAGCGCCGGCTGCGTGATCTGCGTCTGTGTCAGACGCTCGGTAGCTGCCGCCTCCTGGCCGGGCTCGGGATACAGCACGTCGCGCAGATCCAGCCCCAGCTCGGATCGCAGCAGTTTGGCGCACTCGTCGACCGCCGCGCGGAACGGCTCCTCCTGCTCGTACAGCGCGCGGCCCATGTTGACGTACTGCGCGCCCTGGCCGGGAAACAGAAACGCCACCGGACGCTCGCGCTGCTCCTGGGCTGCGGTCTGCACACGATCGGCGGGCAGCGTTTCCAGCGTCTGGATCGCGTCGGACAGATCGGCGGCGACCAGCGTGCGGCGCTGGGAATAGTCTTGCCGCCCAACCTGAAGCGTGTAGGCCACATCGGCCAGATTGAGATCGGGCTGCTGCCTGAGATACGCGGCCAGATTGCTCGTCACGGCGTCCAACGCGCCGCTCGTTTTGGCCGACAGCGTCAGCAGCTCCCAGTCGCGGCCCGGCCCTGATGGTTCGTGAGCGGGCGCTTCCTCCAGGATCACATGCACGTTGGTGCCGCCGATGCCGAAGGAGCTGACGCCGG
>DASWTW010000226.1:0-6046 GCA_036401895.1 Herpetosiphonaceae bacterium
TTTTGTTTTTTGTTCTTTTGTTCTTTGTTCTTTTGTTCTTTGTTCTTTTGTTCTTTGTTCTAGGTGTGATCTATGGCTGTTCGACCGACGCTCCAACTGGGCAATCCGCTGCTGCGTCAGGCGGCGCAGCCGATCGACGACGTGAACAGCGCCGAGATCCAGGCGCTGCTGGCTGACCTCTGGGACACCCTGCGCGATTTTCGCCAGCGTCACGGCTGGGGCCGCGCGCTCTCCGCTCCGGTGATCGGCGTGCCGCTACGGGCGATCGTGGTCGACTTTCAGGATCAGCAGCTTGTGCTGATCAATCCTCGCTTCGAGCGCTGGAGCCGTGAGCAGGAGTACGTCTATGAGTCCTGCATTACCTTCGGCGCGATCTGGGGCGCGGTGTATCGCCCGACGCGTGTAACTGTCGTGGCGCTGGATGCCGATGGTCTTGAGCGGCGCTACGAGGCGACCGGGCCGCTGGCGCGGATGATGCAGCACGAGATCGATCATCTGGATGGGTTGGTCTGGCTGGATCGTGAGCCGGATCTGGCCAGCATCTGCACCACCGACGAGTACCGGCGGCAGCAGGGCCAGGCGCAGCTTGAGCAGTCCTAGCTTTGGCGCTGGTAGGCGCGGCCAATCGCGGCGACGACCCGCAGCAGGTTGATCGCTCCGGCGTAGATCAGCTCGCCGTCGAGAAAGATCGCCGGCAGCGGCAGCCGGTTGTCGCGCAGGTCGGCGAGCGTCTCGGCGTGGGCGGCCTGCATCTGAGGATCGTCGAGATCATAGTAGCGCAAGGCGATCGCCGGGCCATAGATGCGGCTCAGCGATTGGCGCAGCGCGGCGGCAGCCTCCGACGAAGGCACCTGCGGCCCTCAGCCGTGGCGAGTCTCCATGTCCTCGGTCGCGCCGTAGATCTCCACCAGCATCGTCATAGGCTCACCTTCCATCCGGCGTATTGTACTCGCGATCCGGCCGCCCGGCGATCGGCCCAAAATATGCTACGATCAAACGGTGAGTTGATCAATCAGCTGGGAGCAAACGTGCATTATCCCTATAAGGTATCGATCGGTGTTTCTTTTCGTGATCTTGACGCGCTGGGCCACGTCAATAACGCGGTGTATCTGACCTACATGGAGCAGGCGCGGATCGGCTATGGCTTGCAGCTGATCGGCGGCATGGATGTCGCTGATCTGGCGTTTATTCTGGCCGAGGCGACGGTCTCCTATCTGCGTCCGGCGCACTACGGCGATCAGCTGGATGTCGGCGTACGCGTGAGCGAGATCGGCACCAAAAGCTTTGTTATGGACTACGGAATCCAGCGTCGCTCCGATGGCGAGCTGATCGCGCGCGGCCGTACGGTGCAGGTCTGGTACAACTACCAGTCGCAGCGCTCACAGCCGGTGCCGGACAGCTTTCGCGCGGCGGTGGCACGGGATAACGGGCGGCTCCAGGCTGCCCAGGAGTCGTAGCGCAGCGTCAAGAGACGAAAGCATGGCGTTCAAACAGCCTATTCCTCATCTCGAAGCCGCCGGAGGTTTGCCGCGCGATGCCTTGATCTGCGTCGCGTGCGGCTATGTTATGGCGCAGTGGCCGGGCGATCCGCTCAGCTGGCCACGTGAGATCGGCAGCGGCGACGATGTGATCTACCAGTGCGCGGCCTGCGACTGCGATCTTCAGGCCTGGCCGCCGATCCCGGCGGTGCTTGGCGAGCGGCGCATCGACATCGCCGAGCTGATCCATGACGGCGAGGGCCAGGCCGTCGACTTCAAAGACTATGGCAGCGTGGACAGCCCGGATCTTCAGCGCGATCTGGCCCGGCATATCGCGGCGTTCGGCACCAGCGGCGGCGGCGTGCTGCTGATCGGCGTGCGCAACGACGGCACGATCTCCGGCATCAACGGCGCCGACGATGTCGAGGGCCGCGATCGCTGGCGCAAGGCGATCTACGCCGCCAGCCGGATGGTCAAGCCGGCGATTGTGGTCGCGCCCGATTTCATCGAGGCCAACGGCTTGCTGGTGCTGGCGATTCGCATCCCGCGCGGCCACGAGCCGGTCTACTATTTCTCGAACCGGCCCTACATCCGTGATGGGCAGGCGTCGCGGCCGGCCGAGCCCGACGAAGTCAAGGCGCGCTACACCCGACAATCGAACAGCGCCTCTTGAACAGTGCATGCGGGTAGAAACCGACTGTACCCCCACAATAAACCTGGACTAATCCCGCAAATAGCTCAAACCAGTATGAGCGCTACTTGCGGGTGCTGTTTTGTAAGCAGCTTGCATTGATCCCTTCTAGGTCTGTCCCATAAATTATCCAGCACTAACAATTATGTCGGTTTTTATGTCGAAAACCGACATTGATGCATCACCTCAGCGTGGTGTAATGCAGCTACGCCCGGTTGAACAGCAACGAGAACTGGCAAAGCATACTCCTCACGGAGTGCATCGTGTCGACGCTCCGCTGAGCTTGATGGAAGGAGGGATACACCTACACAAATCATAAGCGATCGAGCGCTCACAACACAGCACTGCGAATTGTAGTCCGGTGGAGTGGAAGTACACCGCCCCGGGGCGATCAATAGATCAGCCCTGTGTATCACGTCCACCTTGACTGGTGGATTCGACGATGTTTGACGGATTTAAGGAGGGATTTATGAACGTGGTGTTTGGCTCGACCAGTGTAGCCGTCAAGGGTAGCGGCACCTATACCGGTTCAGTTCCTTTTAGTAGCCCTGTCGCAACAGCCGAAGTCGCGCTACGCGGTCTGAATCTGGATAATTACACCGATGGTACGCTGTACCACTATCGAGGACCGACCATTGTCAATGTCAACGATGTGAACATTTCCGGGAGTACTGTCTCGTTTACGTTCGCGTTCAACTTTTCGCAGAACGTCCAGTTCGAAATGGATGGCTCGATCAATTTCTTGGTAGTTGCGACCACAGAATAGACTGATAGACCTCCCAAATATCTCGCCGAGGATCTGTATGCAGCGATGTTGCCTTATCCGCGATCGTTTCCCAATGCGGAGGATGCTCATCAACGAGTGCAACTCGCTGCGTACTACTGTATGCTCGACCATCTCGATTCATAAAGCGTTGAGACGAGTCACATGTCGCGTCATTAGGTGGTAATGAGCCGCCGTGAGATGGTGTATGAATTGTAGCGCTGGCACACACTGAGCGCGCTTGTCAGGGATACATCAACAAGTTAGTGTATAATCTCGTCCGGCGCGTCGATCATATTGTCCTGGAAAGCTGCGGATTACAAAAGCTTATGCACAGTGCTACCTTTCCAATTACACGTTTATTGCTTGTTCGTCACGGCGAGACCGATGCCAATGTGGCTGGGCGGATGCAAGGTCGCGGCAACGATCCGCTGACTGAGCGTGGCTGGCAGCAGGCTCATGCCGTCGCCGCCCGGCTGAAAGCAGAAGACCATTCCATCGCAGCGCTTTATAGCAGCTCGCTGCTGCGCGCATCCCAAACTGCCCACGCGATCGGCGAGGCGCTGGGCTTGACGCCACGGCTGCGCGATGCGCTGCAAGAGATGCATCTCGGCGATCTCGACGGCAAAGACAACCTGACGCTTGAGGCAGCTATGCCGAGCACGCTCGATGAAAGCTATCCCAACGGCGAGTCGATCCGTGAGTTTGTCGAGCGCACCATGGGCGCGTTCTACGGCATCGCGATGGCGCATCCTGGCAGTACGGTGGTTGTAGTCAGTCACGGCGGCGTGATCAGCACCGCGCTGTCGATCTGGTCGCATGGTCACGGCAACGCCTGGCGAGATTACGTGCCGACCAACTGCGCGATCTCAACTGTGGAGTTTCAGGCCGGCCCGCAAGTGCTGCACGTCAACGACTGCGCGCACATCTCCGACGCGTAGCGCTCAATCTGTGCGGCAGAGCAGAAGTGTGAGTCTCTGCCGCACACCTTTCCTCCTCAAGATCTGTCACAAAACCTCTTTTTGTCCTGAATCTTGTGACCGTACCTGTCACAGTGCCCGGCTATACTGTCATCACAAGGCAGGTGTGAAGCCGTGTCTGATGAAGCAAGAAAGCGCTTACCAATGCGCTAAACCTTGCATAGAACGAACGAATGTGCTATAATTCGGCTTCACATAACTATACGAACCGGAGTAGTTACCCAAAAACGGAGGAAGTCACAATGCCTAAGCATGAGGAAACAGTCCCGACCAGCGTCACGCGCACGATGCGGGCTGCCGTCAAAGTCGGCGACGATTACTACACGCTCGAAGAAACCATCACGCTTTCACCCACAGCCAGCGATGAGCAGATCGCGCAGGCAGTGGCGACTGGTCTGCGCATGTACGAGGCGCAGCGCGCCGCCGTCGAAGCCCAGGTTCGCGATCTGCGTGAGCATGTTGTCGTGCAGCCGCTCCCGGTAACGATCCGTGAGCCAGACGCGCCCGCCAGCGAGAAGCAGCGCCAGTACATGGAGTATCTGCTCAAAGAACTGAGCTGGGACAACGAGCGGCTGGTCGCCTTTGCCAGCGAGCGCATGTTCAACCTGCTGACGCTCACCAAGCGCGAAGCTTCCGAGCTGATCGACCAGCTGAAGGGCGTCCTGGCCGGTGAGGCCGAGACCAGCGAGCCAGAGGCAGAAAAGCCGGCGGAGGCTGAGCCCGCCGAAGACGAGCCTGAGCCCGCCGCGCCGGTCGCTGAGCAAGCTGAGCCGGTCGCCAACCGCCAGGCGATCCTGCCGATTGGCGAGCGCGCCACGCAACGTCAGGTGCGTGCCCTTGAGCGGCTGGTGGACGAGCGCGGTATCGATCTCGAAGGTGAGCTGCGCGCCCGCTTCGGCGATCGCGTCCTGTCGGACCTCTCGATGGATGAGGCGGGCCAGCTTCTCAGCGAGTGGCAGCAGCTTCCCCGCCAGATCCGCCCACGCACTGCCAACGGCAACACCCGCCGCGCGGCTTAATTCCAGGCCTTGAGTGACCTTCGGCACAGCCGAAGGTCACTCAAGGACACATTCTGCTATACTTACTACTGGCCTGAGTCGTACGCATGGTGAACGTGCGCCGCGACAGCCGTGTGATATTTGGAGGTTTGACATGAAGCCGGTGCGAGGAACTGTTAACTATGTTGAGCTGATCGGGTGGCTGGGCAACGAGCCGGAGCAGCGCTACACACCGTCGGGCGTCGCGATCGCCGAGTTTAGTGTCGCGACGAAGCGTCTGGGCAATCGCAACGAGGACGGCTCGTGGAGCTACGATACCGACTGGCTCGACGTCGTCGCCTGGGATCAGCTGGCCGAGACTGCTGTCGCCAACCTGCGCAAAGGTAGCCGCGTGCGTGTGACCGGCAGCCTGCGCACGGATACCTGGGAAGATCGCGACGGCAACAAACGCAAGCGTGTGATGGTCCGCGCTGACGATATTATGTTTCTGGATGCGCGTCCCAACGATGATACGCCATCGGGCGACACGCCTTTCTAACGCAAACCCTCACTCTCCACACCTGTGTCCGAAGCCTGAGCGCTTCGGACACTTTTTTGCTCCCGGAGGGGATTGTAGGTGTTCCGCTGGCATGTGGCCCAAATGCCGTTGTGCAATGAACCGATCGGCGGGCGACGAGCGTGTTATAATCAGGCGGATGAGCCTCCAAGTTCGATCACTAGCCAGCGGCAGCAGCGGTAACGCGTTCTTGGTGCGCACAACTGCTGGAGTTTTCCTGATAGACGCTGGACTTTCGGCCCGCGCGCTGGAGCGAGTGCTGCGCCAGCACAACGTCGAGCCAGGCACGCTGACGGCGATCGTGGTCTCGCATGAGCACCACGACCATGCGCAGGGCGCTGGCCCGCTGGCCCGGCGCTTTCAGGTACCGATCGTCTGTACACCAGGAACCGCCCGCGCTCTGGAACCGGCACTCCAGGGCGTGGATGTGCGGACGCTGCATGCGGATGGAACCAGCGTAGGCGATGTCGAGGTCTGGAGTTTTGCCCTGCCCCACGATGCCGCCGAGCCAGCGGGCGTGTTGTTGCGCCACAAGGGCTGGACAGTTGGCATTGCCCTGGACTTTGGGCATATTCAGCCG
>DASWTW010000227.1:0-3875 GCA_036401895.1 Herpetosiphonaceae bacterium
TTCGCCCTGCGCCAGGTTGCGGATCTGGATCGTGTTCGGGCCGGGCTGAAGCAGGGCCGCGTCGAAGGTCCAGCTGGCCGTAGCCCAGGTGCCGCTCTCCAGGGGCAGATCGTCGTCAGGCAGCGGGTTGGGGCCTTGAAAGATCGGCTGGCCGTTGACGGTGATGCGGATCGGCGTTTTGGCGCGGCCTTCGGAGTCCATGCCTTCGACCCGCAGCACCGCCGCGCCCTGCACCTGCCGATCCAGCGTCACGGCTGCCGTCATCGTGCTATAGGCTGTCCCGCTGCCGTAGACCCACGTCGCACTCCGCCCGCCGTAGCCGCGACTCTGGCGAAATCCGCCTTGCCAGGCCGTGTCTTCCAGCCGCACCTGTGAGCCATCGCCGCGAATCGGAACTGGTGGACGTGGCGTGGGCTGGACTGCTGGCGCTGATGGTCGCTCGGTTGGCGCGGGCGGCACGATCGGCGGCGCGCTCTCAACCGGCGACTCGGTCGGCGGCTCGTCGGCACTGGCTGGCGTGGGCAAAGCCGAAGGCGTTAGCTCAGCCGGCAATGGAACAAAGGTCGGCGTTTCCAGATTAGCGGTAGGCGATCGCCGGACGGCGGGTGTTGTCGGAGTCTCGTCATTGGCGCCGAGCACCACCCGCCGCCGATCGGAAGGCATCACGCCGTTGCCGGCAAACCAGACAATAATAAAGCCCAGCAGCGCCGCGCTCAGAGCTGTTATGATCAGCAGCCAGAGCTGAAGCCGCCGCGAATGTTTTGTGTGCATCTCCTCGCTCCCTGCTCCACTCAGCTACCGTGTAGCCGATTCCTCCCCGACATCTCAGGCAAGATGTGGGCCAGGAGGACGTTACGTCAAGCAAGGAGCAGCGCTCCGTAGCCGGTCGGTACGGAGCTGCACAAAGCGCGTTTGGAGTAAAGACAGGCAGGTGGCGAAGCGCGCTAGAGGATGCGCACAGGACGACAGGTGATCCATCCTGTGTATGAGCTCAACGAGCGGCGATCAGGCGTGCGAGGCGTGGGATGTCGTCTCGTGCACAGCTGCCTCGGAGCACTCCCAGCGATCGGCCCATTGCTGAAGCGCATCCAGCACCTGTTGCAGATCGCGGCCTTTGTCGGTCAGGCTATACTCGATCTTGACCGGAATTGTCGGATCGACGCGCCGCTGCACAACGCCGCGCTGCTCCAGCTCTTTCAAGCGCTCGGACAAAACGCGATCGCTCAGCTTATCGACGGTGCGCGCGATCTTGGTGAAGGTCGTCGGCCCGTTGCCGAGCACCCGCAGAATCAGACCCGTCCAGCGCTTACCCAGCAGCTCAACTGCTCGCTCGTATTTTGGACATAGATGCAGATCGTCGTTATTCATAATTATTTGTCGGCGTAAACTCCAACCGCTTGGGGTGGGGAGCAGCCGCCTCCTCCATGCTCACGGAGTCTTTAACAACTTTACCTAATCTCACACTTGATATACTAACACAAAGTAAGTAGCTAGGCAAGAGCTTAGTGCAGGACTGCGCGATCAACCATCTTTTGGGTCAGTCGGCAAGATGCTTAACCATTAACAGCTCATCGTACAAGCGATCCGCCAGCCCGATCGCCTGCGGCTCGACGCCGTAGACCGTAAATCCACTGCGGGCATAGCTGCGAATCGCGGCGATGTTGGTGGTCACCACTGCTAGCTTGACCAGTCGCACCTCATGCTCGCGTGCCCAGCTCACACACGCATCGATCAGCCGCTCCGCGAGCCGGTGCCCGCGCCACTCAGCTCGGACGTACACGCCCCAGATCATCGCGCCATGTTGGGTTTTGGGCGATTCGCCACGCCGCACGCCGGTCATACCAATCAGAGCACCGTCGGCCACCGCGAAAAAGATCGCCTGCTGGTCACTATTGATGTTCTGGCTAAGACGCCCCGTCCAGAACGACGGCGGGAACTGCTCATTGGTGGCATAATCCGCACCAAACGCCTCAGGATGAGATCTCAGCGCTTCCAGGCGCAGCTCGCGAAAGGCCGGCGCATCGGCCTCGACACACTGCCGAATCTGAATCGGATCGAGAGAAGATGACATACTAACCTCTAATATTTTGATTGTGCAGTGTACACTAGATCGCAAAACTGGCCCTGCGGACAAACAAAAGAACAAGGAAACCGGGTGCCCTCTGGGCGAACAAACGATCTGACTGCTTTTTGCTCCTTTGTTCTCTTGTTCGTTTGTTCCTTGGTTCTCGCCCTTGAGCGGCACGCAGATTGCAGAAATCGTGGTAGCTACTGAAAGGAGCAAACTGATGGATCTGGAAGATCTGCCTATTTTCGACCAGCTGGCGCAGCTGCCCAACCGCACCTATAGCTACGTCGTCATCGCGGCGGTGGCCGGGCCGATGGCGCTGCGGCTATTCGGATTCAAAACGCTCGGCCAGCTGATCCGCCCGCTGGCGCTCGTCGTGCTGCTGAGCGGCATGTACGCCAAGCAGCAGCGCGCAGGCAGCAGCAGCACCGAGCGGCGCTAAGATTCCGCCGCGCACTGGCAGCAGCACGATCTCATATTCCAGCTATAATGGGTGCAGAGCCGTGAGTCGTTCGAGCGACCGCAGGCACGATCAATCGCTACAATACTAGGGAGCAGGTATGGCCCGGATTGGGATTCTTGTGGTGGCCTACAATGCCGAGTCGACACTAGAAAGTGTGCTTGAGCGCATTCCGCTCGATATTATGGCCAAGGTCGAGGAGATCTTCGTCTTCGACGACGCCAGCCCCGATCGCACCTACGAGGTTGGCAAAGCATACCAGCAGCATATCGCCCGCGAAAAGCTGTCGATCTTTCGCAATCCCGTCAACCTGATGTACGGCGGCAACCAGCGCCGGGGCTACCAGTACGCGATCGAGCGCGGGCTGGATATTGTGGTGCTGCTCCACGGCGACGGCCAATACGCGCCCGAGGTGATGCAAGAGCTGCTGACGCCGCTTGAGACCGGCAAGGCCGACATGGTGATGGGCTCACGCATGCTGATTCCAGGCGCGGCGCTGCGTGGCAACATGCCGATGTACAAATACGTCGGCAATAAAATCTTAACCTGGGTCGAGAACCAGCTGATCGGCACCACCTTCAGCGAGTTCCACTCGGGCTACCGGGCCTACTCCGTCCACGCGCTCAAAACGATTCCGCTCGACACGCTGACCTCGAACTGGCACTTCGATACGCAGATCATCCTGGAATTTCTCAAGCGTGGCTATCCGATCAAAGAGGTGCCGATCCCGACCTACTACGGCGACGAGATCTGCCATGTCAACGGCATTCCGTACGCCCTGAACTGCATCCGTGAGACGCTCAAGTTTGCGCTACTCTATCGCTGGAGAATGAATGCTGCACTACCGCTTGCATCGCGACCCAAAAAGTAGTCATCAACAGATTTCCACGCTGGTACAACGCCTGGGCCGTAGTCCAATCCTGGATGTGGGAGCGGCCCAGGGCTTTTTAGGTCATCTGCTGAGCAACACCGCGCTCACCGTCGACGCCGTCGAGCCGAATCCCTACTGGGCCGAGCACGCGCAGCCGTTTTATCGCCAGGTCTTCGCCTCAAGCATCGAAGCGGCCAATCTGCCCGATGCTACCTACCGCGTAATTGTCTGCGCGGACGTGCTGGAGCATACCGTCGATCCCGAGGCCGTGATCGAGCAGCTGCGCCGGGTTGCCACCGACGACGCGCTGTTTATTATCTCGCTGCCGAACGTCGCGCATCTAGCCGTGCGCCTGATGCTGCTCTTCGGTCGCTTTCCGCAGATGGAGCGCGGCATTCTGGATCGCACGCATCTGCACTTTTACACCCCGGACACCGCGACCGATATGCTGCGCCGCGCCGGGCTTGAGGTCGTGC
>DASWTW010000228.1:0-1839 GCA_036401895.1 Herpetosiphonaceae bacterium
TTTAGCTTTCAGGCGCGCGGCTTCTACGAGAAGCCGGGCTATCACGTCGTGGGGCAGCTCACCGATTACCCACCCGGCGAGACGTACTTCTGGCTGAGGAAAGATTTCTAGAAGAGTTAGAACTAACGAAATGATTGAACAGGTGATTGGGCGAACAAACCTCAGGGCGTGATACATCACGCCCCTACGGAACAACGCGCCTATTTGAGCTGTAAAGCATTTTCCTGATCTGGGCGATTCTTATGTTCTTGCGTCAGGCCCTCACCCCCGGCCCCTGTCCCAAACCTCGGTCGGCTTCGATCTCGGTTGCCGTAGGAGAGGGGAGGGAGCGGTACCTTTTTGTTCTTTGTTCTTTTGTTCCCTTGTTCCTTTGTTCCTCTATCGTCCGGGAATCCCTGGCTCCGTCATATCGCGCACGTTGAGCACCGTATCGAGCTGATCGTCGGAGAGCAGGCCGCGCTCCTTGACCACATCGCGCACCGATCGGCCGCTGGACGCCGACTCTTTGGCAACTTTCGCGGCCTCGTCGTAGCCGATGCTCTTGTTGAGCGCGGTTGCGATCGACGGGTTGCGCTCCAACAGCTCCTGGCAGCGCTTACGGTTGGCGGTGATGCCTTCGACGCAGTTGACGCGGAAGGCATCGCAGACCGAGCCCAGGATCGCGATCGACTCCAGGAGATTATGCGCCATGACCGGCATCATCACGTTCAGCTCAAAGTTGCCGTGCTGCCCACCGATCGTGACGGTCAGATGATTGCCCATGACCTGCGCGCAGACCATCATCAGCGACTCGCACATCACAGGATTGACCTTGCCGGGCATGATCGACGAGCCGGGCTGAATCGCGGGCAGCATAATCTCGGCCAGACCCGAGGTCGGACCCGAGGCCATCCAGCGAATATCGTTGGCGATCTTCATCAGCGAGGTCGCCAGTGTGTTGAGCGCACCCGACGCGTAGACGTAGGCATCTTTTGCGCCCTGGGCCTCGAAGTGATTATCGGCCTCGCGGAACTGCACATCGGTGTACTGCGAGATGCGGCGGATCGCATTCTGCGAAAACTCCGGCAGCTGATTGGTCCCCGTGCCGACGGCGGTACCGCCCAGCGCCAGCTCAGCCAGATCTTCCGAAGCCTCGCGCAGCCGCCGAATGCCGTGCGCCACCTGGCTGGCATAGCCGCCGAACTCCTGGCCTAGCCGCACCGGCGTCGCGTCCATGAGATGCGTGCGGCCACTCTTGAGCACATCGTCGAAGTCGGCAGCCTTAGCCTGGAACGCGTCGCGCAGCGCTTCCAGCGAAGGAATCAGCTCTTTCTCGATCGCGACACGGGCGGCGATATGCATGGCCGTCGGGATCACATCGTTGGAGCTTTGGCCCATGTTGACATGATCGTTGGGGTGGACCTCTTTGGAGCCGAGCGCCGCGCCCAGGATCTGCGACGCGCGGCTGGCCAGCACCTCGTTGGTGTTCATATTGCTGCTGGTGCCGGAGCCGGTCTGGAAAATATCGAGCACAAACTGAGCGTCGAGCTTGCCCTCGATCTGCTCGTCGGCGGCCTGAATGATCGCCTGGCCGCGACGCTCGTCAAGCTCGCCCAGCTCCATGTTGATCTCGGCAGCCGCCTTTTTGATCAGGCCCATCGCCGCGATAAACGAGCGCGAAAAGCGCAGATTCGAGATCGGAAAGTTGAGCACGGCGCGCTGCGTCTGAGCGCCATACAGGGCATCGGCGGGCACCTGCATCTCGCCCATCGAGTCCCGTTCGATACGATTCACATCAGCCATATATCGCTCCTTCTGTTTACAACATTGGGTCGCGCCGCATTATAGCCCAGCCTCGGA
>DASWTW010000229.1:0-8981 GCA_036401895.1 Herpetosiphonaceae bacterium
GTCGACCACCGCCCGGCAGTATCCCGCCTAGTTTCGTAAGCACCCGCGCGCCCCGACAATCGCTTGCCGGGGCGCGTGATGTGTTGGTCGCCGGATATTAGTAGACTGGTGTCAGCGGATTCGGCACGAACAGCAGCACAAAGACGATCAGTCCCAGCACGCCGAGCGCGATCTGTGCCGGACGCAGCTGCACAACGTCGTTGAACGGCGGTGGGTGGCGCGGTCCCATCAGCCCGATCAGCAAAACCCAGATCAGCCAGGTCGTGGCGACAAAAATACCCAGACCCAGACACAGCACCATCATCGCGTAGGCCAGCCACTCCGCTTTTGGCCCAAACAGCGCGTAGGCAATATGCCCGCCGTCGAGCTGTCCGACCGGCAGCAGGTTGAACATCGTCACCAGCAGCCCGATCCACGCGCCCCAGGCGACCGAGTTGAGCTGCACGTCCACGCCCGCGCCCGGCAGCCATTGCCCATACACCAGGAATTTCGACAGACCGTAGAAGAGCGAGTTGCCCTCCAGCAGATGCGGCTCCGGCGTGATCGGCCCGACCGGCGAGGTTGCCAGCCCGTAGAAGAGCAGTGGAATCGCCACCACTAAGCCTGCCAGCGGCCCGGCCACCGCGACCTCAAGCAGCGTCCGCCGATCTTCGAACGGCTCGCGCTGGACGATTACCGCGCCGAGCGTACCAGTGATCGAGATAAACGGCGGCATCGGGATGAAGTATGGCAGACTGGCCGGCGCGCCGCGCAGCCTCCCGACCACGTAGTGTCCCATCTCGTGGGTAAACAAAATACCGAGCAGCGTGGCCATGAAGGGAATCCCCAGCGCCAGCAGCGCCGGATTGCGCAGCAGTTCCTCGGGCTGCAAGTTGCGCATACCCATCTCGCCGAGGGCGCCGGTTGCCAGTACGCTGAGCACGGTTGCCAGAAACAGCACCAGGTTGATCCGCCAGCGCTGTGTATGCCGCGCGATCACACCCGGCGCCGCGATCACCTCGACGCCGTCGGCATGAGGGCGCAGGAACGGTGTGTAGCCGATCCGCTCGAAGCGCTGGCGCAGTGGCCGGTAGACCTGCTCCGCCCCGGTTAGCAAGCGTCCATGCACGACGATCGCCCCGCTGGGCTGCCGGTCGATCTTCAGCGGCTCGATCAAGCCCTCCAGCACAGGCAGAATATCGTATTGAACAAAGCTGGTATTGCTTGCTCCTTCTAACTGCATAGGCTGCGTCCTTATCCCAATGGCGAGTCGCTCAGCCTGAGCGTTTCATCCAATCCTGCATTCATCATACCCTTGATTCAGACGCTTAAAGCTGAGCGCTTGGCAAGAGATTCCCGGATTGCAGCTGATTCGCTTCAGCTACAGGCCGGAAAGTCGACATATGCTTTGTCGGCGGTCGCCGCCTGGAGCAATAAAAGCGCTGCTCCGTCATTAAGCAAGTAGACTCGCTTGCACGAAAGCTTTGATAAAATCCACTGACTCGGATTCTTTTAAATAGAATTTCTATTTTTTACCAAATTTAAATTGACAGCTCGTTTATACTTTTATTTAACCGTTCATGCTCACCATCTATGCGCCGTAGATGCGAATATTGAGCCCTACCCATTGCCCTATGGGACGCGTTACTCCGGGCACCGCCGCCCGATATGCTACTACGAGAACTGCACACACGACACTAAGCAGGCTACTCATTGGCCTGAATCCGGCTGGCAGCACTGGCTGGTCTCGCATGTTCCTGTGATCGAATCTCGCTATTCTAGCAGCACAAAATGAGTAATGTTGCTCTTGATCGATCGTCGCCTTGGCTTTACACTCAAGCCCCGGACGATCCGTTCAGCCCGTTCCATTCTTCCCTGCTGCCTCATGCGCGGAGCAACGATCGGGCATGAGCCGGCCATGGACGCGCGCTGTTCACATGCTCTGCTCGGACGGATGCACTTCACGATCTGACCTGACGACTCTGGTCAGTACAACGATGAGATGACGCTGATTCATCTCCTGGATTACCCTAATGGAGGAACCACATGACGGTCGCCAATCAGGAAGACGTTTCTGTACAACCCCATAATGTCCTGAAGCTCAAATACTTCGACTACGTGGAGATCTATGTCGGCAATCCGGTCCAGGCGGCGCACTACTATCAGACAGCGTTTGGCTTCACGCCGATCGCCTACGCCGGCCTGGAGACCAAGGTGCGCGACAAGGCGTCCTATGTGCTTCAGCAGGGCGATATTCGTCTGGTGCTGACGGGCGCCTTTGAGGCCGACAGCCCGATCTCCGAGCATGTTAAGCTTCATGGCGATAGCGTCAAGGATATTGCGTTCGAGGTAGAAGACGCGCGGGCCGTCTACGAGGCCGCGATCAAGCACGGCGCGAAGTCGGTTCTGGAGCCAACCGTTTTTGAGGGCCAGAAGGGTCGCGTGATCAAAGCGACGATCGCGGCGTACGGCGATACTGTGCACTCGTTTGTGCAGCGCAACGAGTACTCGGGCGTTTTCTTCCCCGGCTACCATCGCTACACCAGCCCGCTGAACACCCGGGCGGCCGGTCTGATCGAGATCGATCACGTGGCGGTCGGCATCGAGCCGGGCCAGCTCGACTACTGGGTGGATTTCTACAAGAACATCCTCAGCTTCCATGAGATGCACGAGGAGATGATCTCGACCGAGCACAGCGCGATGAACTCCAAGGTCGTCGAAGACAGCTCGCATCGGATCAAGTTCCCGCTCACCGAGCCGATCCCGTCCACGCGCAAGTCGCAGATCGACGAGTACCTGGCCTATCACAACGGCTCGGGCACGCAGCATATCGCCTTCCTGTGCGAGGATATTGTCGCCTCGGTGCGCAACCTGCAAGAGCGCGGTATTCGCTTCCTGCGCACGCCCGGCTCGTACTACGATATGCTTGAGGAGCGTGTCGGCACGCTCGACGCTGATCTGATGACGAACATCCGTGAGCTGTGCATCCTCGTCGATCGCGACGACTGGGGCTCGCTGATGCAGATCTTCACCAAGCCGGTGCAGAGCCGCCCGACGATGTTCATGGAGCTGATCCAGCGCAACGGCGCACGCGGCTTCGGCGCGGGCAACATCAAGGCGCTCTTCCAGGCGGTCGAGCGCGAGCAGGAGCTCCGCGGTACCATGTAGCTTGTT
The DNA here is from genome assembly GCA_036401895.1 of Herpetosiphonaceae bacterium. Taxonomy (GTDB): domain Bacteria; phylum Chloroflexota; class Chloroflexia; order Chloroflexales; family Kallotenuaceae; genus LB3-1. The sequence continues at coordinate 3,154 of DASWTW010000229.1, forward strand.
TCGTACAGCCTGAGATGCGGGAGTATAATCTCCCGCATCTTTTCTTTCTGGATGAATTCTTTTGCACCAGGAGTATTTCGGAATGCTTGATACAGTCTCGCCTGGGACGGAGTCGCCGCAGTTTGCTCAGTGGGCACAGTCGCTCAAAGAGTCGGCGATCCAGGAGATGCTTGCGCTGCTGGCACGTCCTGGCCTGCTTTCGTTCGCGCTGGGACTGCCGGCGGCTGAGCTGTTTCCCAAGGAGGAGTTCGCCGACGCCGCGATCCAGGTCGTCAGCGCCGATCCGATGGCCTTTCAGTATCAGCCGACGCTGCGCCCGCTCAAGACGCATATCGTCGATCTGATGCGCCAGCGCGGCGTGACCTGTCGCGAAGAGCAGATCTTTATCACCACCGGCGCGCAGCAGGCGATGAATCTGCTGATCCATCTGCTGCTGGACCCTGGCGGACAGGTGCTGATCGAGGAGATTATCTACAGCGGCTTCCAGCAGGCGATCGCGCCGTTTCAGCCCGAGATTTTGACAGTGCCGACCGATATGGAGACCGGTATCGATGTCGACGCGGTCGAGGCGCTGCTGGCCTCAGGCGCGCGGCCGGCCTTTATCTACGCCATGAGCGAGGGTCATAATCCGCTGAGCATCAGCATGAGCCCCGAGAAGCGCGAGCGGCTGGTGGCGCTGGCGCGTCAGTATCGCGTGCCGATCCTTGAGGACGACGCCTATGGCTTCCTGGCCTACGACGAGCATCGCTCGCTGCCGATGCGCGCCCTCGACGATCAGTGGGTTTTTTATCTGGGCTCGTTCTCCAAGATCTTGATGCCGGCGCTGCGGGTCGGCTGGATGGTCGTGCCAGAGGAGCTGATCGAGAAGGTCGGCATCGTCAAAGAGGCCAGCGACATCAACACGTCGACCTTCACCCAGCGCGCGATTGCCGCGTACCTGGATGCAGGACATCTGCCCGAGCATATCACCCAGCTGCGCAACGAGTATCGCATCCGCCGCGATGCCATGCACGACGCGCTGCTGCGGCATTTCCCCCAAGAGGCGCGCTGGAAGAAGCCCTCTAACGGTATGTTCTTCTGGGTCGAGCTGCCCGCAGATGTCGATATGGGCGAGGTCCTCAAGACCGCCGTGGAGTCGGAGAATGTGGCGTTTATTCCCGGCCATGCGTTTGCGGTAAACGGCCAGCATGGCTCGAACTGCATGCGCCTGAACTTCTCGAACGCGTCGCCCGAGCGCATCGAGGACGGCATCGCGCGGCTGGGACGCGTGCTCCAGCAGAGCCGCGGCGCCAAGCTCGACACGTAGAAGTTCGCGTCCCAAACAATTCAAGATCGGCAAAGCCCTCATTCGACGCTCGTGCAGCGCTGGATGAGGGCTTCGTTGTTTAAACAAACAAAAGAACCAGGGAACAAAAGAACAAAAAGAACCGAGAACCGAGAAGCGAGAACCAAGCAGTACCGCAGATTCCCCCTTCTCCTGTGGCGACGGGAGAAGGGGGCGAGGGGGATGAGGTCCTGCTCAAAACAAACGATCATCTCTTTTTGTTCTCCTGTTTGTTCCTTTGTTCGCCCGCAGGGCAGGGGGTGAGGGCCTGATTTACTCCTCGGTTGCTGAGCCTCGGTGGTTGTCTGGTATAATGGCCCCCCTACTGGACTGATGATTAAACCGATCGAGATGAGGAGGTGTTAATACTACAGGGGATATACGGCGTGAAGTCCTGATAGTCGTTCAATCCTTGAAGGAGGTCCCGTGAAACCAGTTTCTTTCCGCACGCGCTTTTCCGCGCTGCTGCTCATGGCGCTCATTTTGCCGATCCTGGCAGCCTGCGGCGGTGCAGCCACCCCTGGCGCTACCGATCCGGGAGCCAGCGCTCCCGCAGCCAGCAATGCAGTAGCCTCGACTGCTCCCGAAGCATCGGCCTCTCCGGCCACCGATGCGTCTCCCGCTCCATCAGGTTCCGCAGAAGCTTCTCCCGCGTCCGGCGGCACAACCGGCGAGAGCGGAGATACCGCCAAATTCCTGGTCTTTGGTAATCCAGGCGAGCCGGATCTGCTCGACGCGATGGACACCACCTCGGGCCAGGCGCTGGTCGTCACCGACCAGGTCCAGGAAACGCTGGTTGGTCGTGCCGGCGCGACGGTTGACATTGAGCCGCGGCTGGCCGAGAAGTGGGAGGCCAACGGTGATTCGACCGAGTGGACCTTTACCCTGCGTCAGGGCGTGAAGTTCCACGACGGCACCGATTTTAACGCCGACGCGGTAGTCTTCAACTTCCAGCGCATGTCCGACCCGAGCTTCGAGTTCGGCTATCGCGATCAGAACAAGACCTATCAGTCGTTCAACGACATCTTCGGCGGCTTTATCGGTACGCCGACCTCAGCCTGGAAGAGCATCGAGAAGGTCGACGACTTCACGGTCAAGATCTCGATGACCCGGCCGTTCCCGCTGCTGCCGCAGGTGCTCTCGTCGAGCTACTTCGGCCTGTCCAGCCCCAAGGCGGTGCAGGAGAACGGTGCGAAGTACGGCACGCCCGATGGTGGCGCGGTCGGCACCGGCCCGTTCAAGCTGGAGTCCTGGACGCCCGGCGAGAACATTATTCTGGTTCGCAACGACGAGTACTGGGGCGAGAAGGCCAAGATGCCGGGCGCAGTCGTGCGCTTCCTGCCGGACGCACCGGCCCGTATGGCTGAGCTTCAGGCCGGCTCGATCGATTTCTCGGTTAACCTGCCGCCCGATGCTCGCACCACGCTCACCAGCGATGCTAACCTGATGGATGTCGAGGTCCAGCCGTTCAACGTTGCCTACATCGCGATGAACTTCAACAGCAAGCCGCTGGATAATCCCAAGGTCCGCCAGGCGATCGCCCACGCGATCAACAAGCAGGAGATCCTTGACGCCTTCTATGGCGGCGTTGGCGAGGTCGCTCCCACGTTCCTGCCCGAGGGCCTGAGCTGGGCGCGCGGCGATGCGAACGAGCCCTACGCCTATGATCCCGAGAAGGCCAAGCAGCTGCTGGCCGAGGCCGGCTATCCCGACGGCTTCAGCACCATGACCATGTCGGACGGCACCGAGAGCGCGCTGGAGTTCTGGTACATGCCGGTCTCCCGCCCGTACTTCCCGACGCCGCAGCCGGTTGCCGAGGCTTTCGCCGCGCAGCTTGCCGATGTCGGCATCCAGGTTGAGCTGAAGACCGAGGACTGGGGCGCGTATCTCGACAACGTCGACGCGGGCCGCAAGAACGGTATGTGGATGCTCGGCTGGACCGGCGACTACGCCGATCCGAACAACTTCTTGTACGTCTTCTTCGGCCCGACGGTCGAGCTGAAGCAAGGCTACAAGAACCAGGAGCTGATCGATCTGCTTGAGCAGGCCGGTACCGCGAAGTCGCAGGACGAGGCGGCCACGCTCTTCAAGCAGGCGGACACCATCATCAAGCAGGACGTGCCCACGATTCCGATCGTGCACGCGCCGCCAGTCTATGGTGCCAAGAAGGCGCTTCAAGGTTGGGAGCCGTCGCCCTTCGGCCACGAGCCGTGGATCAACCTCTCGATCGAGAAGTAGCTATCGAGCATGCGAAGAACGAAGGCTGGCGACGGCCTTCGTTCTTCCACTCTTAATTGAGGACTATGTTTAGATATACGCTGCGACGCGTGCTTGGCCTGATCCCGGTGCTGCTGGGAATCTCGTTTCTGGTCTTTCTGGTTCTGCGTCTAATCCCCGGTAATCCAGCGATCACAATCCTGGGAGAGCGTGCGACGCCTCGGCAAGTCCGGGAGCTGGAGATTCAGCTCGGCCTCGACAAAAAGCTGTTCTTCGACTTCAGCGGCGAGCGTAATGTCTTCGATACCCAGTATTTCGGCTTCATGGGCCAGCTGCTCCGTGGCGACTTCGGCGACTCGATTATTCGGCGCACCAACGTCAGCACAGAGCTGCGTGCTCGCTTTCCGGCCACGCTTGAGCTAACGCTGGCGGCTCTGACGCTCTCGGTCTTGATCGGCGTTCCTATCGGCATGATCGCTGCGATCCGCCGGGGCTCGCTGATCGATGCCGGAAGCGTGCTGCTGGCCTTGATCGGCGTGTCGATCCCGATCTTCTGGCTGGGCCTGATGATGCAGTATTTTTTCGCCGTCAACCTCCAGATCTTGCCGGTCAGCCAGCGACTGGACGTTGAGTATAGCCGTGGCTTTCAGTCGATCACCGGCCTGTATGTGATCGACGGGCTGCTCCGCGGCCGGCCGGATATCACCTGGAACGCGATCCGGCATCTGGTTATGCCCGCGATCGCGCTGTCCACAGTGCCGCTGGCGATCATCGCGCGCATGACACGCTCGGCGATGCTGGAAGTGCTGGGCCAGGACTATGTGCGCACCGCCTGGGCCAAAGGGCTGCGTGAGCGTGTGGTCGTGACACGTCATGCGTTGCGTAACGCGCTGCTGCCCGTCGTAACGATCGTCGGTCTACAGCTCGGCTTTTTGTTGAGCGGCGCGATCCTGACCGAGACAGTGTTTTCCTGGCCCGGGATCGGCACCTGGCTCTACACCGGCGTGCAAGGCCGCGATTATCCGGTTGTGCAGGGCGGCGTGATCTTTGTGGCCTTCTTGTTTGTGATTGTCAACATGCTGGTTGACCTGTCGTATGCGTTTCTCGATCCGCGCATTCAACATCGTTAGCTGTGAGGAGGATGTATGGCGACAGCGGCCCAAACCGTGTCTCCCCAGATCGAAGCTGAACGCGCGCAGCGCAGCTTATGGCGTGATGCTTGGCGGCGCTTGCTCAGCAGCTCTGCCGGGCGGATCGGCTTGGCGATCAGTCTTGCGCTGATCCTGCTGGCGCTTGTGATCCCGTATGTTATGCCCTACGATCCGTCGCGCGATCGCAATCTGCGCCAGCGCCTACAGCCGCCGTCGATGCTGATGGATCAGGCGACCCGTGAGCGCCTGGGCGTCGGCAGCTGGTCGCTGCCCTTCGGCACCGATGAGCTGGGCCGCAATCTGTTTGTGCGCGTGCTGCATGGCGCGCCGATCTCGCTGACTGTGGGCATTTTTTCGGTAGCGTTTGCCGTGGTTTTCGGTACGCTGCTGGGCCTGACCGCCGGCTATGTTGCCGGTTGGTTCGATACCGTCGCCGTGTGGCTGATGGATATTATGCTGGCCTTTCCCAGTATTCTGCTGGCGATCGCGATCACCACCGCGGCTAGCGGCCCCGACTCGTTCTCGACGCGGCTGTTCAATCTGCTGGCGGGCATCCCCGGCGTCGGCAACGTGCTGGATCAGCGGCTTTTCAACGCCATGATCGCCGTGGGCATCGTGGAGATTCCGATCTTTGCGCGCATCGCACGGGCGACGGTGATCTCGCTGCGCAGCCAGGAGTTTGTGACGGCTGCGCACACGCTGGGCGTGCCCGGCAGCCGAATTCTAATGCGTCATATTCTGCCGAATAGTCTTTCGCCGCTGCTGGTGCAGGCCACGCTCTCGATGGCCACCGCGATCATCAGTGTTGCGGCGCTGGGCTTTCTGGGCCTGGGCGCCCGCCCGCCGCGCCCTGAGTGGGGCACCATGCTGGCCGGTGCGCGCGACTATGTGATTCAGGGTAAGTGGTGGTATCCGGCGTTTCCCGGCCTGGCGATCATCCTGACCGTGCTGGGCTTTAATCTGCTCGGCGACGGCCTGCGCGACGCGCTCGATCCACGGCTGAAACGTTAGCTTAACAACATAAAAGAGCATGTACGGCAGCGCTCGCCGTACATGCTCAATCTTCGTCGCCGGCACATATCCCCGCCTGCGCTTCGAGAATGAACCAAACGTTTACTGATGTGGTGTTCTTTGGT
>DASWTW010000230.1:0-14491 GCA_036401895.1 Herpetosiphonaceae bacterium
TACTACTTTCGGGTTAACAAGATTGTCCGTCCCAGAAGAGCAACATCCAAGTGGGGAAGTGTGTTTGCAAATTATCATTATTTGCGCCTCTGGTGGGGAACACGTACGATTTTGAACGCCAAGAATTATGACCAACCCTCAATTAATTCGTGCTCACACTGACTTCCCTAGATGCACCAAATACCTCACGACAACAGCTGCTGTTAGACTGCGAGTCGCGGGTTTAGTTATCGAAAGCCCGTCGAGCATACTCCTACCATGAGCGTATTATGGATAGCATATACCCCATGAGCCAATATATACGGTGAGAACGTGACAAGCTCCTACTCCGACGGCATGGTGCTCTTGGGCACGTAGATCAGCAGCGAGTCGCGGAATTTAATCGCGTATGAATCCTTGAGCGCCTGCAACATCTCGGGCGTCCAGCGGCCCGACGGATCGACGATTCCTTCTTCGAACACGTCCATCGGATGAATGATCGTGCTGAAGTAGCCCTCGCGAATCAGCCGCACAAACTCGCTCTGATCCCAGAGATTCAGCGTTGCCGCCGGGCCCATCGCCGCCGGATCGTCGAAGCGCAGCGGCCGTCCCGCCGCATACATCAGGCCAATATCATCGACCATCACCTCGCCCGGCGTGGCGCGCAGATACTCGACGTAGCGCGCATAGCTCTCGTCAAGCTGGAAGTCGCCGATGAACCATTGGAGCGGCGTGCCCCACAACAGCAGCTGCGTTCCCAGCAGCACCGGAGCCAGCGCCCGCAGCACACCGCCGTGAGCCAGCGCCAGCCCGATCGCCTGCGCGCCCGCCAGCGACAGCGCCATGCCGGTCTCAAGCAGATGATTATGATGCGAGCCGGTCACGCCAGCGCCGATCAATGATGCCGGCGCCCACAGCAGATACGCGTTGATCACCGTGGGCCGGCGCAGCGTGACGCCCAGCCCGATCGCGCTCAGGATCAGCAGCGGCCACGCATCACGCAGCTGCGTCGTCAGCTTCCAGAAACGCCCGCCGGTCCATTGCAGCTTGTGCAGCACCCACACATGATAGGTGTACTGGCCGTGCGTCACCAGATCGAGCGTGACCCAGGTCAGCGCCAGCACCGCGAGGTAGATCACGGCCCAGCGAATCGCGATCCGCCAGTCGCGCAGCAGCAGAAACGTTCCCGCCGCCAGCGGCCCGGCCAGCATGGTTTGTTTGGAAAAATGCGCCAGTACAAAGGCTAGCGCCGCCGCGATCAGGCTGGTCGGCAGCCACCAGCGCCGCGATCCGGGCTTCTCGGCATCGGGACCACGCCAGAGCGAGATCAGCCACAGCCCGGCTACCGTAAACATCAGGCCCAGCAGATCCGGCTTGATCCGCAGCGCCCAGATCTGCAACGGCGCGAACGCCAGCAGCGTCACCGCCGCCGCCACGCCGGCCAGCCGCGAGCCGGTCACCTGACGCGCCACGCCAAAGCCGGCCAGCGCTACCAGCAGCGCCGCGATCACCGAGATCAGGCGGCCGGCGTAGAACAGATGCGGCACGGTTGAGTCGCCGAAGAGCGCGAGCAGCAGCGGATGCAGCGGCGGATACGGCGCTGAGACAAAATTCTCGGGCACGACCGGCAGATACAGCCCCTGGCCGGAGCGCAGCAGCGAGGCTTCCCAGAGCGCCATGCCCTCCTGACCATCCAGCGGCGCGCTGTACTGAAGCGCGTTGAGCATGTATGTCACGCCGCGAAAAAGCGCCCACCAGCCGCAGACCAGCGCGATCCAGACGGCCGCCAGCAGCGGCATGGGCGCGAGCGAGATCGACCGGGTTTGCGTACGAGTTCGAGCAGTCATAGGCGGTTATGTAAATCGCGCAGTGCATCCTCGAATTGCTTGAGCAGGTCGCTCAGCGGCGGCGCGCTCAGATCGAGATCCACTGGAATATCAGTCCGAATCGGGATTTCGGCCTGGAACGGAATATCCTTCGTAAGCGGCACCTGCACCGTATCGCTGACCGGCACCGTGAAGTTGAGCGGCACATCGATCGGCAGCGTCCCAACCGGCGTGTCGATCGGCACGCTGATCGTCTGGCTGATCGGTACGCTGATATTGAGCGGCACCGTCACCGTCTCGTCGATCCTGACCGTGGTATTGATCGTGAAGGTTTGATCGACCGGAAAGTTGTAGCGAATCTTCTGCTGGCGCAGCTGAGCTAGCTGCTGGGTACTGACCTCAAGCTGATTGTTGATGATGCCACGCACCCGCAGCAGCGCGCCGATCGTCAGCGCATTGATCAGCAGGGACAGCACGATAAAAATGCTCAGCACCGTCGTGATGATGTTGCTGCGGACCCAAACCCGTGCCAGTGTCAATGCATTGCGTTGTGACTGCTGATCGGTCATGCGTGCTCCTTGATTGCTCAGTTGAGGCCGGTATCCTACCGCACATCGGCTTATGCTCCAAATAACAGGCCACCAGATACAACAAAACGAGGCCACCTTTGGGGGTTGACCTCGTCGTCGGGCGGCGATGGCGGCTACAGCGCGCGGGCAAAGGCAATGTCACGGATCGCGCTGTAGCCCGAGCGCAGCTCAGCCCAGGTACGACCTCGATCCGAGCTGAACCACAGCGCGCCGGCCTCGGTCCCGGCGAAAGCTTGATCGATAAAGCGCGGCGGTGTGACCAGCACCGTCACGGCGCGCGGCCCTTCGACCGGCGTGAGCGTCGCGCCGCGATCCTCGGAGCGCAGCAGCTGCTCCAGCGTACTGATCAGCAGCACAGGCCGCTGGCCGCTCAGCATCAGCAGCGATCCGGTTGCGGCGGCCGGCAGCGGATACGATCCTGCGGCCGTGTGCAGCGCATCGGCGCCGGCTAGCAACAGCGACTCGGGCTCGTCCGGATCGCTGGCCAGATGCAGCAGCTTACGATCTCCCAGATCGCGCGACTGCCAACCGTCGGCCAGCCGCTCGTAGACGCGCCCATCGCCGCCGACGCCGAGCAGCGTTCCGTTGGGCAGCGACGACCAGCGCAGGATCGGCGTGGACAGGCGCGCGGCCTCAGCCCAGGTCTCGCCGTCGGCGCTGGTAAGGATCGCGCCGCTGTCGGCGCCAGCATAGAGCGCTCCCGCCGCGTCAAAGATCAGCGAGCGCGCAGGCTCCGGCGAGACCGGCTCCCAGCTCATGCCGCCGTTGGTCGAGCGCGAGATTCCTGCCGCCGAGGCTGCCAGCGTCAGCAGCGGATCGTTGGGCGACGCGACCACCGCGTGCAGATCCTGCCCACTCAGCGCGCGTCCAACCTCACGCCAGCGCTCGCTCTTGCCCGGATTGGCGAGCTGGATCAGTCCTGACGCCGTCGCGATGTATAAGATTCGTGCCTCAGCCATACAAACACCAAAAGAACAAACGAACAAAAGAACAAGAGAACAAAGACGCCAAGAGGTTACCCAGAACAAAGAACAAAGAACAAAAAGAAACCAGTTTGTTTGTTCCTTTGTTTGCCCGCAGGGCAGTAAGCCTCCCTAGCTCATAGCTTTGGCCGAAATGCTGCGCAGCCGCTCGATCATGGATGGCAGCACCGCCAGCAGCCGATCGACGTCGGCTGAGGTCGTGTCTTTGCCGAGCGTAAACCGAACGCTGCCGTGCGCCTCGTCCACTGTCAGGCCCAGCGCCATGAGCACATGCGACGGCTCAAGCGATCCGCTGGTGCAGGCCGAGCCCGACGACGCGCAGATGCCGACCTGATCGAGCAGCAGCAGCAGGCTCTCGCCCTCGGCATAGTCAAAGCTCAGGTTGGCGTTGTTGGGCAGACGCCGCGTGCGATGGCCGTTGACTCGCGTGTGCGGAATCCGCTCCATGATCTCGTCGAGCAGCCGGTCGCGCAATGCCGTGCAGTGCGCCACATAGCTCGCTCGGCGCTCCTCCGCTCGCTGCAAAGCCGCCGCGAAGCCGACGATGCCCGCGACGTTTTCGGTGCCCGCGCGGCGCCGCCGCTCCTGGCCGCCACCGTTGATCTGCGTCAGCAGCGAGGTGCCACGCCGGACATACAGCATGCCGACGCCCTTGGGACCGTAGAATTTGTGCGCCGTCAGCGAGAGCAGATCGACGTTCAGCTCGTTTACATCCAGCGAAAGCGCGCCCGCCGCCTGCACCGCGTCGGTGTGGAAGAGCACGCCATGCTCACGACAGATCGCGCCCAGCTCGGCGATCGGCTGGATCGTGCCGATCTCGTTGTTGGCGTACATGATCGTCGCCAGCACAGTGTCGGGCCGAATCGCCGCGCGCAGATCCTCGGGCGACACAATGCCGTCGCCGTCGACGGGCAGCACCGTGACCTCGAAGCCGAACGCCTTCAGGTAATCGCAGGCGTGCAGCACCGCATGATGCTCGATCGCGCTGGTGATGATATGCGCGCCTTTGCCCTGCTCACGCGCCGCGAAGGCCGCGCCCTTGATCGCCAGGTTGTCGGACTCCGAGCCGCCGCCGGTGAACACTATATCTTTAGCCGCGCAGCCTAGCACCTCTGCCGTCAAAGAGCGCGCGTCGTCAAGCGCCTGAAGGGCGGCGCGTCCCATCCGGTAGATGCTCGATGGATTGCCGAAGCACTCCGAGAAGTAGGGCAGCATTGCCTCAAGCACGGCCGGATCGACCGGCGTAGTAGCAGCATGATCAAGATAGAGCATCGGCTCAGCCATACAAAACTCCTTATATCCACCATTATTGTACCCCGAACCAAGGAAAGAACCTAGAACCTAGAACCTAGAACCTAACGAACACAGAACAAAGGGAAGAACAAAGAACAAAGAACAGAGAACACGGGAAGTACCTTGATTTCCCTTCTCCTGTCGCAACGGGAGAAGGGGGTGGCCTGAAAGGCCGGGGGATGAGGGCCAGACGAAAGAACAAAACGGGTGCCCTTTGGGCGAAGGAACAAAAGAACAAAACGAGCGTATCGAAACTCTTTGTTCCCTTGTTCTCTTGTTCCCTTGTTCCCCTGTTCCTCTGTTCGCCCGCAAGGCCAGCGAAACCAGGCGGCTATGCTATAATTCCGCGCAGCATGGAGGAAACTATGGAGTACGAAGCGGTCATCGGGCTCGAAGTTCACGCCCAGGTTCTGACCGACTCTAAAATGTTCTGCGGCTGTAGCGCAGACTACGCGAACGCCGCTCCGAATACGCACGTCTGTCCGGTTTGTCTTGGCCTGCCCGGCGCGCTGCCGGTCATCAACCAGCGCGCGGTCGAGATGATCGCGATGACGGGGCTGGCGCTCAACTGCCGGATCAACCACGACACCTTTTTCGATCGCAAGAACTATTTTTATGTCGACCTGCCGTCGTCCTACCAGCGTAGCCAGTACGATCATCCGATCTGCGTGGAGGGCACGCTGGACATCGAGACGACGAGCGGCTCCAAGCGCATCGGCATTACGCGCGCACACATGGAGGAAGACACCGGCAAGCTCACGCACGTCGACGGCGGCTCGCTGGTGGACTACAATCGCTCGGGCGTGCCGCTGATGGAGATCGTCAGCGAGCCGGATATTGCCTCGCCCGAGGAGGCCAGGCTCTACTGCGCCAAGATGCGGCAGCTGCTGGTCTGGATCGGCGTGAACAGCGGCAACCTCGACGAGGGCGCGATGCGCTTCGACGTCAACGTCTCGATCCGGCCTAAGGGCAGCCAGAAATTCGGCACCAAGATCGAGATCAAAAACCTAAACTCGATCCGCTCGGTTGAGCGCGCGCTGATCTACGAGATCGAGCGCCAGACCAAGGTTTTGAGCGAGGGCGGCATGCTCCAGCAGGAGACGCGCGGCTGGGACGAGGACAAGGGCGTGACGCTCGGGCAGCGCTCCAAGGAGTTCGCCCACGACTACCGCTACTTCCCCGATCCGGATCTGCCGCCGCTGGCGATCGATAAGCCATGGGTGGAGGAGCGCCGCGCCGAGCTGCCCGAGCTGCCCGATACACGACGGCAGCGCTTCGAGACCGAGTACAGCCTGTCGACGCAGGACGCTCTGCTGCTGACCAGCGAGCGAGCAGTCGCGGATTACTTCGAGACGGCGGTCGCGGCGGCTCGTGAGCACGCGCCCAAATCGGTCGCCAACTGGATCACCGGCGAGCTGTTCCGGCTGCTCAACGACGGCGGCGAAACGATCGGCGCTGTCGGGGCGCGACTCCGGCCCGAGTTCATCGGCGAGCTGCTGGGGCTGCTCAAAGCCGCGACGATCAACGGCACCACCGCCAAGCAGGTCTTCGAGGAAAGCTTCCGCACCGGTACGCCGCCAGCCGCGATCGTGGATGCCAAAGGTCTGCGCCAGATCAGCGACACGGGCCTGGTGCTCGACTTTGCCCGGCAGGCCGTCGAGGCCAATCCCAAGGTCGTGGGCGACTACCGCTCGGGCAAGACCCAGGCGATTAAATTTCTGGTCGGCCAGGTGATGAAGCTGAGCAAAGGCCAGGCCAACCCGCAGATCGCGGAGCAGGCGCTGCACGAGGTGCTGGACGCGTAAGAACAAAGCACAAAGGAACAAGGGAACAAAAGAACAAAGAACAGCACGTGAGAACCAGTCCGTGTTTGTTCTTTGTTCTTTGTTTATCTGTTCTATCAACCAGCAGTTATAAGTGAAGGGATAGGCGCAGCTATGGGTATGCTGGACGGCAGAGTCGCGTTTATCACCGGCGCGGCCAGCGGCATCGGCGCGGCGGCGGCACGACGATTCGTGGAGGAGGGCGCGCGGGTAGTGATCGCCGATGTGAGCGACGAGGACGGCGAGAACGTGCGCGCCGAGCTGGAGGCAGCCGGCGGCGATGTGATCTACGTGCGCTGCGACGTCAGCCAGGCGGAATCGGTACAGCAGGCGATCGAGGCTGCGATCCAGCGCTTCGGCAAGCTCGATATTGTCGTGGCCAACGCGGGGATCAACGGCGTGTGGGCTCCGATCGACGAGCTACAGCCCGACGAGTGGGACAAAACGCTCAATATCAATCTGCGCGGCACGTATCTGACGGTACACTTCGCGGTTCCGCATCTCAAGCGCAACGGCGGCAGCATCATTATCACCAGCAGCGTAAACGGCACGCGCAGCTTTTCAACCGCCGGCGCCAGCGCCTACAGCTCATCCAAGGCCGGACAGGTCGCCTTCATGAAGATGATCGCGCTGGAGCTGGGCCAGCACAACATCCGCTGCAACGCGATCTGTCCCGGCTACATCGCAACCAAGATCCAGGAGCGCACCGAGCAGCGCAACACCGACAAGATCGGCATCAAGGTTGAGCTGCCCGAGGGTAGCCCGGCGATCGACGAGGGCGCGGGCGATCCACGCGAGGTCGCGGATGTGTGCCTGGTCCTGGCCTCGGATCTCAGCCGGCACGTCTCGGGCGTGGAGCTCTACGTCGACGGCGGCGCGTCGCTGCTGCGCTGATAACGAAGTGCGGCTGAAAAACATACAAAACGGGACGCGTTGGATCTTCAACGCGTCCCGTGTGTTTCCAATCGTGTCGCATACATCGAGCCGTAGGGGCGTGATGTATCATGCCCAAAAAGCAGCCGCGCCGTCGTTCAGACTCGACCTCTTCGCCGCCAAATAATCCGCCCGGAAAGCCAGCCGCCGAGCGCGCCAGCCGCCGCGCACACAGCCGGCACGGTTACGACTCCACCAAGACCCACATTTTCGCCACTCACCAGCGTGACCGTCAGCGTCAGCAGCGCCAGCAGTAGGCCCACATACAAGCCCTGCCGCCAGCCGCTGCCAGCCAGCCGTCGCGCCGCAACCCAGCCGCCGGCGCCGACCGCCAGCAGCATCAGCGCGACTGCCAGCCAGCCGCCGGTTGAAAGGCCAAGCAGCCCCAGCACCAGCCCACCGACGATCGCTGTGAGCGCGCCGACCAGCACGCCGAGACAGAGTGCTCCCAGCCGCGAGCCGCGACCGGCGTCGTGTGTAGTGTGTGCTCGTGGAGCAGAAACGATTGTGCGCATGGCCTGCCCTCCCGGCAGTTGCTAGCGATCCTTGATATTCGCGACTTTCCAGGCGCCCTGCTCCTGCGTCAGCAGGATCGTGCTTTTGGTCTGCCGCTGCTGAAACGTCCAGTCGATCTCAACCTCAGCGGTGTTGGCGTCCGGGGAGCGCACATCGCCGATCGTGTAGCTGACGAGCTGACCATCGTCGGACTCTCCCGCCCGAAAGCCGGCCTCAACGCTGCCCGCGCCCTGCACAAACGCCTGGCGCAGAAAATCGGTCATCAGCGGCTCGACCTCGGCGTAGCGCTGCTGCTGCACCAGATCGGCAAACGTCACCACAACCTGCTTGGGATCGTTCATCGCCTCACGCTGCGCTGCGTCAGGGCTGGCGGCCGGCAGCGGCGAGAAAGCCTCGGGCGCTTGCGCCGCAGGCTGCGCGGGAGCTTGCTCTCCACAGCCTGCCAGCAGCACAACCAGCCCGATCGTCGCCCACCATGCTCTCCAACGCATTACGCATACTCCTCTACTTAACACGCATCCGTCGCTTCTTTGGCCTCGTCATTGGCGTGATAGGTCTCGGTCCGCGACCAGCTATCGATCGTGAACGGCAGATCGAGCGCGCCCCGCAGCGGCGAGTCGGGATTGTCGCGGATCGCCCGCAGCGACTCGCCGTACACGCTGTGCGCTTCGAAGGGATTCTTCCAGTCGAAGTGCCCCTTCGAGTACGCCGTCGGGATCTGGATCTGATCCGGCGCCGGCCCACGGCCACGGCCCAGCGGCGAAAGATGCGAGACCGGATCACCCTCGGTGGTGATCATCTTGTAGTCGACGCCGCTCACCGGCACCTGTGACATAGGCGAGCCATAGGTGATCACATGCGTCACCTTGTACTCGCCCTGCTGGCCCCAGCCCAACCGTCGCCGGTCCTCATTCAAGGGATTATTCCACCAGCTCGACGCGTTGGTGTTGAAATCATGGCTAGCTGCCAAATTTTGTGCCACGATGCCGCCCTCGCTATGACCGGCGAAGACAATCTCCGCGCCTGGTGGAATCTGCGCCCGAATGGTGGCCAGCACCTGCTCCTGGTAGGGCGACGTGCCGCCCAGCGCTTCGGAGATCGCGTTGTTGAGATTGTTGTATTTCTCGGAGCCCCACAGCCCCAACTCTTCCACGCCGACGAGCGTCACCAGATAGCGGCCCTCGCCGATCTGTGTGATGCCGATCGGGCCTTGCTGCGTGGGGTTATCGCCCTGATACTGGCGGCGCAGCGTTTCCCACAGGCCGATGGTGTCTTGCGGCACGGGATTGTCAACAATTCCAGAGTTGGGCACGCTGGGGCAGGGCTTGAGGCTGGCATCCGGCGGCTGATTCGTAGCGATCGATCCCGGCGCGGGCTGGAAGATGCGCTCGCCGACTCCGACGAGATCGGTGATCGGCCTGAGCGCCGGGGGCAACTGTCCACTGCCGTTGCCGCTGCCATTGCCGACACCGCACGCGCCGCCGCCGGAGATTGCGCTCGCTAGACAGCTGAACGCGCGCTCAACAGCGGGATTCAAACCTCCACGGGTGGTCGTCAGCATCACCGCGATCAGAGTCGCCGCTACCAGCGCGACTGCCGCCGCCTGCGCTACGTTGCTACCGCTCTGCTCACGCCAGAATCGCCGTAGAGTCTGCCCTCTGCGCATGCTGCTCCTCCCCGCGTATAAACTGCGCGCCACAGGTCTGGCAGCATGATTCTTCGCTCATGATCCTGCTGAAAAGCCTACCCTGGCCGCATCGAAAACACCATCAGTTGATCTATGCTACACGTCATAGCGCGCCGGTTCAAGCGGATTTCGTAACGCTTTTGTAAATCTTTGTGTAAACAAACCGTTACACAAAAAAGAGCAACATCACTCATCGACGGGCGTATAATCACAAAACGCTTTACAGGTACACAGATTGCAGGGAGGAGCCTAGATGTACAGCCCAGCAATCGACTTAGGAGGTTCGTGATGCGATTTCGCACGTTTCGTGTCAGCACTACAATGATGCTGCTCGCCGTTCTGATCGGCGCGTGCAGTAGCCCTATCGCTAGCAACACCCCCACCGAAACAGCAGCGCCGCCGGTGGTCGCCGAGGCCACCAGCGAGGCCGCTACCGTAGCGCCCACGATCGCAGCCTCGCCCAGCCTGATGCCGAGCCCGTCTGCAAGCGCTCGCGCCACGCCGACGATGCTCGCGCCAGAGACCGCTACCGCAGATGCTCCGGCGACAACTGATGAGCTAACCGCGACCGGCGCGCTGACCGATACCAACCAGCCGCGCGTGCTCGACGATCGGTGGTATGTCGACACCGATGGTAACGTTGTGCCCGACTTCATCGAGAGCGAGCTGGGTTTCGATCCCAGTGTCGACGATTGTCCCTTCAAAGATTGTGGCCTCGGCCTGGAGGGCACCGATCTGGCGAGCGCCGAGCGCAATCTGCTGGTGATCCTTGACTCGTCGGGCTCGATGGCGGCACAGGCGGGCGAGAACCGCAACAAGCTGGACTCCGCCAAATTTGCGCTCTCACGCTATGTCAAAGTCGCCTCGGTGATCTACAACGTCGGCTTTATGGTCTACGGCCACAAAGGCAACAACGAAGAGTCGGGCAAGGCCGAGAGCTGCGTCGGCATCGAGCTGCTCAAGCCGATCGGCGAGGTCCAGGGCGACGCGATCGATCCGCTGCTGGAGCAGTTCCAGCCCACCGGCTGGACGCCGATCGCGGCCTCGCTGGAAAAAGCCAAGGAAGCCTTCGCCGGCAAAGAAGGCGAGCAGATCTTCAACAAGATCATTCTGGTCTCGGACGGCCTGGAAACCTGCGAGGGCGATCCTGTTGCTGTCGCGCGGCAGCTCCACGAAGAAGGACTCAACGTGCAAGTCGACGTGATCGGCTTCGACATCCAGAACCAGGACGAGGCCGCGCAGCTGCGTGAGATCGCGGAGGCCGGCGGCGGCGCCTACTTCGACGCCAAGACCGCGCAGCAGCTTGACGATTTCCTGCGCCAGCAGAACGAGGCGCTCTACCAGACGCGCGGCGCCTGGACCTGCGAGATCCAGAATATGCTCTCGGTAACGGTTTGCAACCAGCAGGTCGTCAACAAAGGCCGCAACTACATCTCGAACCTGCGCAACAAAGCCAACCAGGAGCGCGGCCAGGCACTCCGCACCGATCCGGCGCTGGCCGAGCAAAAAGCCAAAGAGGTAGCCGCCTACCAGGAGTTTATCGAGCGCATCGGCGCTGTCGATCGGGAGCGGCAGAAGCAGAGCCAGGAGGCCGTGCCGCGCTTCCGTGAGCTGGAAAAGCAGCTGGCCGAGCTGGCCAAGCAGTATCGCGCCGTGTACGATTCGTAGGACCGGCTAGCAGCATCTGAAACTAAGGAGTCGCAATTGCGGCTCCTTTTTCGTGCTTATGGCCTATCACACGACGATAGCGCATAGAGTAGAATACACGCAGTCCCTGCACAGTGGAGGAAGATGTAGCGCATGACAACCTCAACTCGTCTCACTCAGCATGTGAACGCGCCGCGCGCAAAGGTGTATCGTGCGCTGATCGATGCGCGCGCCGTCGCGACGTGGATGGTGCCGGATAATATGACCAGCTATGTGCATGAGTTCGAAAGTCGCGAGGGCGGCGCGTTCCGCATCTCGCTGACCTATGACGCGCCGACCGGCACCGGCAAAACCAGCGCCCACACCGACACCTACCACGGACGTTTCGTCACGCTCGTGCCGGACGAGCAGGTCGTTGAGGTGATGGAGTTCGAGACCGACGACGACTCGATGCGCGGCGAGATGACCGTCACCTTCACGCTGTCCGACGCCGACGGCGGCACGGATGTCCTCGCCGTCCACGACAATGTCCCGCCCGGTGTTGCGTCCGCCGATAACGAAACCGGCTGGCGGATGTCGCTGGAAAAGCTCGCGCGACTCGTCGAGGCCGAGCAGATCTGAAATATTGTGCTGCCCCCAGCAGCACAGCTACAGCCAGGAACATCTATTCTGTGAAACGCACCACACGCTACCAGGCTGCCATTATCGAAGCCCATCAGATCCTCCTGCTCCAGGCAATTGATTATCAGGATGGCCAGACGTTCTGGCTGATTCCGGGTGGTGGACAGGAGCCCGGCGAAAGCGAAGAGGCGTGTGTCCAGCGTGAGGCGCTTGAGGAAACCTGCCTGCGCGTCGCGGTGGAGCGCCTGCTGCTTGACGAGCCTGCTATTGGCGACGGTATCTACCAGCGCAAGAAAACCTATCTTTGCCGCGTTCTGGAAGGCGAGCCACAGCCAGGCTGCGAGCCGGAAGTAGACACACCTGCGTTTACGACGATCCAGCAGGTCGGCTGGTTCGATCTGCGCGATCCGCTGAGCTGGAATGCCCTCGTGCGCAACGATCCGATCACCTATCCTTTGCTGCAACGCATCCGCGCGGCCCTGGGCTACACAACCGGCTGAGCTTACACAAGCTCAGGCCAGACGCTCGCTCTGCCTGGTCCGAATTGCGCTGGCCGCCCAGCCGGCCGCTCCACACACCACTGCTTGCGGCACTGCACGCCGCGATCGCTCAGATCTGCTCATTTAGCCTTGCATCGGAGAGGGCAAGGAAGATGTTGTTTCATCGCCGAGGAGGTACACCATGACGGCTCCAGCAGCGACTGCGGAGAGTTCTTCGTCCGACGCCGGCCTCGTCTTCCGTCCGCTCGATCCCGAGCAGCTCGTCGATCCGTATCCGTTCTACACCCGCGCCCGGGACGAGCAGCCCGTCTTTTACAGCGCGGACTTCGACTCCTGGATCGTTACTCGCTACGACGACATTGTGCGCGTCACCCAGGACGCCAAGCGCTATAGCTCCGCTAACTCGATCGCGGGCGGTGCGCTGCCTCCCGACATCCAGGCGATCCTGGCCCAGGGCTACGATCGCGTGCCGAACCTGATCGACACCGACCCGCCGGAGCACACGCGTATGCACACCGTGATTCGCAAAGCCTTCACGCCGCAGCGCATCGCCGTGCTGGAGCCGCAGATTCGCGCGATCGCGACTGGCCTGATCGATAGCTTTGCGCAGGACGGCAAGGCCGATCTGATGGAGCGCTTCGCTTTTCCGCTGCCCGGCCTGGTCATGTGCGATCTGCTGGGCGTGCCGCGTGAAGATCTGCCGCAGATTAAGCGCTGGTCCGACGATTGGATGGCGACGATCTCGCTGACCGACACGCACGAGCGCCTGCTTGAGGCCGCGCATGGCTTTGTCGCGTTTCAAACGTATATCGCGGCTCAGCTTGAAGATCGGAGCCGTGCACCGCGCGAAGATCTGCTGAGCGTGCTGGTGCCCGAGTCGTTGGGCGGGAGCGCGCCGATCAGCCTGGAAGAAGCGATCGCGATGTCGATCGCCGTGCTGGGCGCGGGCCACGAGACGACGACGCATCTGATCCTGAACATGATGCTGGCGCTGATCCGGCATCCTGACCAGCTGCGGCTGCTGCGTGAGCGTCCAGAGCTGATTCCCAACGTGGTCGAAGAAACGCTGCGCTATGAGTCGCCGTCGCGCTGCATCTTCCGCACAACCGCCGCCGAGGTTGAGCTAGGCGGCGTTACCTTGCCGCCAGGAACGCGGCTGATCCTGATCTGGCCGTCCGGCAACCGCGACGAGCGTCGCTTCCCTGAGCCGGATCACTTCGATATTACGCGGCGAGATGCGGCGCAGCATCTAGGTTTTGGCCGTGGCGTCCACTTCTGCATCGGCGCGGCGCTGGCCCGGCTCGAAGGCAGGATCACGCTAGAGCTGCTCCTGGATCGCCTGCCCAATCCACGCTTGCAGCCGGGCGCGAAGCTGGAGTTCTGGCCGAATCTGTTTATGCGCGGCTATCGACAGCTGCCGCTGGAGTGGGATGTAGCGCACGAGGAGATCTGAGGATCGAGATGGGAAGTGCCGGGCGTTTCGTGTTAAGCTGAAATGCCCGGCGCGATCGCGCCGAGCATTAACGTTCGTAAACAAAAGACGAAACCGGTTCACCCGTGGTGCAACCGGTCTGTCTGTAAAGCAATGTTAGCGTTGTTTAGAAACCGAGCGCGCTGGCCAGGTTGTTGAAGGCGTTCTGGACGGCGCCGGTCAACGTACCGAGGACGCCCGACATCGCGCCGATCAGAGCCGCTGCCACCAGCGCCACGCCCGCTGCCTGCGCCACTTCCGAACCTTCCTCTTCCTTCATGCAGGTCACAAACGCGTCAGCGCGGATGATCAGTTCGTTAAGCTTGTTCATGGTTTCCCTCCTACATTATTATTTACACCGCCGTTTTCGATGTGTGTATGATAGCCCACACAAACACGAGATTCAATAGGTTTTTGTAACACTTGTGTAAACATTATTTGTAACATTTATGTAACACTCTGCACAGATCAATCATCGAGCGGAGACGCGGAATTGTCTGTAATCACAAAGCAAAACCGGTCGCACCCTGAGGTGGACCGGTCTGTCTGTAAAGGAATTCTGCTGTAGGATTAGAAACCGAGCGCGCTGGCCAGGTTGTTGAAGGCGGTCTGGACGGCGCCG
>DASWTW010000231.1:0-2858 GCA_036401895.1 Herpetosiphonaceae bacterium
GGCTGTCTACGCATGCCGAGAGCGAATCGCTCGCGCAGAAGTTGCGCGCCGTCCAGCGGCTAGAGCAACTTGGCGCGGAGGTCATGCTGCTTCAGGCCAACGCCGCCGATGCAACGCAGATGCAGGCGGCGCTCGCCCAGATCGATGATTGCTTCGGGGCGCTGCATGGCGTGCTGTACACAGCCGGGCTGGCTGATTACGGCTCGATCATTCGTCCGCTGGCGACAACGAGCCGCGCAGTGGATGAGGCGCTCTTTGAGGCCAAAATTCACGGTCTGTACGTGCTCGATCGGCTTCTCGATGGCCGCGCACTTGACTTCTGTCTCTTGTTTTCTTCGGTCGCGACAACGCTGGGTGGCCTGGGATTCAGCGCCTATAGCGCGGCCAATCTGTTCATGGATGCGTTCGCGGCCAGCCGCACCCAGACGAGCACCGTTCCCTGGATCAGCGCTAGCTGGGACGGCTGGCCCACGGAGACGAGCGCCCATCCGCGGGGAACGATCCACACCAGCATGGATCAATACATCATGACGATTGAGCAGGCGACCGAGGCGTTCGAGCGGGTCGTGCTTGCCGCGCCTGAAGGACAGGTCATCGTCGCGACCGGGGATCTGGGCGCACGATATGAGCTGTGGATCAGGCGTCCATTTAGAGCCGGTGAGCAGGGCGCGGGCAGTGAAACC
Organism: Herpetosiphonaceae bacterium; assembly: GCA_036401895.1. Taxonomy (GTDB): domain Bacteria; phylum Chloroflexota; class Chloroflexia; order Chloroflexales; family Kallotenuaceae; genus LB3-1. The sequence continues at coordinate 684 of DASWTW010000231.1, forward strand.
GGTCTACCGAGCATTGCTACACGACCAGAGCTACGCGAAAGTTATGTCGCCCCAACCAGCCAGATTGAGCGGCAGATCGCTGAGATCTGGCAGGATGTCCTCGGCATCGCGCAGGTCGGCATCTACGATAACTTCTTTGAGCTAGGCGGCCACTCGCTCATGGCCACACAAGTGATGTCACGCCTACGTAATGTCGCCCAGATCGATTTACCGCTCCAAACTCTCTTTGAGCAACCGACGGTGGCCGGGCTGGCGACCTTAGTCGTCCAACGCCAGGTCGAGATGACCGATCGGCAGGAGCTGGCGCAGTTGCTCGCCGAAATCAAGCAGCTATCATCGCATGAAGCTCAGCAACAGCTGGAGCACGAACGCCAGTCACGCTCAAAGGATCTGCTCCATGAGTGATTTTATGGATCTGCTCGCCGACCTGTCGCCGGAACAGCAAGAGCTATTCCGGCTGCGGCTGGCACGGCTGCACCAGGCCGGCGCCCCAACTCCTGCACCGCCGATTCCGCGCCAGCCGCGCACGGACGCACCGTTCCCGCTCTCGTTCGGCCAGCAGCGGCTGTGGTTTCTTGACCAGTTGATGCCCGACGATCTCAGTTATGTCATCCCGCTGGCCGTGCGATTAAGCGGCAGGCTGAATCACGACGCGCTCAATCGCAGCCTGCGGGCATTGATTCAGCGCCACGAGATATTGCGCACCACCTTCGCCCAGGGAGCAGATCTCCAGCCGGTCCAGGTGATTGCGCCGCCGCAGCCGGAGTCCGTCGTTGTGCCGCAGATCGATCTCAGGGATTGGCCGCTATCTGAGCGCCATGCCCTGGCGCAACGCCGGGCCACGAGCGAGATCCGCCAAGCGTTTAATCTCGCCACCGGTCCGCTGCTGCGCTCAACTCTCCTGCGCCTCGACGACGATGAGCATTGGCTGATCCTGGCGATGCATCACATTATCTCCGATCAATGGTCGCTGGGCGTGCTGATCCGTGAGCTGGGCATCCTGTACCAGGCCTACGCTGCGAACCCACCAGCCGACCCTGTACTGCCGGAGCTGCCGATCCAATACGCGGACTATGCCGTGTGGCTGCGCGACCAACTGCACGGCGAGGTACTGGACCAGCATCTGGGCTACTGGCGGCAACAGCTCGCCGATCTCCCGCTCCTGGAGCTGCTGACTGACTTTCCACGGCCTCCGGTCTACACATCAAGCGGCGCGACATACCCGGTGGAGCTACCACTGGACATCAGCACGACGCTCCACGAGCTGAGCCAGCGCGAGAGCGCGACCCTGTTCATGGCCCTGCTGGCCGCCTTCAACGTCCTGTTGCATCGTTGGAGCGGACAGACCGACATCGTCATCGGCTCACCGATTGCCAATCGTAACCACACTGCCACCGAGGGCCTGATCGGCTTCTTGATTAATACACTGGCGCTACGCGTTGATCTAGACGGCAATCCCACGTTTCGCGAGCTGCTCGCTCGCGTCCGCCGCGTGTGTCTCGATGCGTACCGGCATCAAGATCTGCCCTTCGAGATGGTTGTCGATGCCGTCCAGACGCGCCGCGACCGGAGTCGCAACCCACTCTTTCAAGTCAGCTTCGTGCTGTTGAACGCGCCGATGGAGCCACTACAACTGCCTGAGATCAGCCTGTCCCCTTTGGAGCTTGAGCGCGGGGCAACTCAGTTCGACCTTTCGTTGAGCATGATCGAAACGCCGGCCGGGCTACGTGGCAGACTAGAGTACAACACCAATCTCTTCGATCGCGCGACGATTGCTCGGCTCGTCGGACACTTCGGCACGCTGCTCCAAGGTATCGTCGCCAATCCCGACCAACCGATCGCAGCACTGCCGCTGCTGAGTGAGGCCGAGCGCGCTCTGTTTGCCGCCTGGAACACCACCGCATGCGCGTTTCCGCCGCAGCCGGTCAGCCAGATCTTCGAGGCGCAGGCGGCGCGCACGCCCGATGCGATCGCCCTGCAATTCAACGAGCAGCAGGTGAGCTATGCCGAGCTGAACGCGCGCGCGAACCGGCTGGCGCACTATCTCCGCTCGCTCGGCGTGGGAGCCGAGACGCGCGTCGGGCTGTGTGTCGAGCGCTCGCTGGATCTGGTCGTCGGCATGCTGGGGATTCTCAAGGCCGGCGGCGCGTATGTCCCGCTCGATCCGGAGTATCC
>DASWTW010000232.1:0-7701 GCA_036401895.1 Herpetosiphonaceae bacterium
GTCGGCTGCTTCGTCAACTATGTGGTGCTGCGCGCCGACTGTGCGGGCAATCCTGCGTTCACCACGCTGCTGCGTCGTGTCCAGGCAACCGTGCTTGGCGCGCTGGAGCATCAGGCCTATCCTTTCAATCTGCTGGTGGAGCGCTTGCAGCCAACCCGTGATCCCAGCCGCTTTCCGCTCTTTCAGCTTGTGTTCATCTGGGATAAGCTGCGCCAGGTTGGCGACCAGGACGTGTCGCCGTTTCTGCTGCTGGGCCTGGACGAGAGCGCGCCGCGCATGCAGTGGGATGAGCTTGAGGTCGAGGCGCTGGCGTATGATCAGCGCGGCGCTGCGTTCGACCTGATGCTGACCGTGTTTGAAGGCCGCGACTCGCTGGCGATTGCGCTGAAGTACAACACCGATCTTTTCGACGCCGATACGATCAAGCGACTGCTGGGCCACTTCGAAACCTTGTTGAGCGGGATCGTTAATCAGCCCGAGCAAAGCCTGGCGCAGCTGCCGATGCTCACGCCGCACGAGCAGCACGAGATCCTGGATCTGTTCAACGCTACGGCGCGACCGTACCCCACCGATATTTGCTACCACCAGCTGTTCGAGGCGCAGGCCGCGCGCACGCCTGACGCGGTGGCGGTGGTGTACGACGATGGCGCGCAGATGACCTATCGTGAGCTGAATGAGCAGGCCAATCAGCTGGCCCACCAGCTCAAGCGTCTCGGCGTCGGCCCCGGCAGCCTGATCGCCGTGTATATGGATCGCTCGTTGGAGATGATCACGGCGCTGATCGGGATTGCCAAGGCCGGCGGCGCCTATGTGCCGCAGGAGCCGAGCTTCCCCGATACACGCGTGAGCTGGATCTTGACGTCGCTCGGCGTCGATTGGATCATCACCCAGCAGCGCTACCAGCCCAGGCTGGACAGTTTGTGCCCGCCGACGCTGCGGCATGTGATCTATCTGGACGCGCCGCCGCTGGATGCTGTCGCGCAGGATCAGCAGCCACACGCCGGGCGCCACAGGTGGACCTGGGACGAGATGCGGCAGCTGCCACGCGAGAACCTGCCGCCGCAGTCCAGCCCCGACGATCTGGCCTATATTATTTTTACATCCGGCTCGACTGGCACGCCCAAAGGTGTGATGGTTCGGCATCGCCCGGTCGTTAATCTAATCGATTGGGTCAATCGCAGCTTCGCGATCTCGGCCGCGGATCGGGTCTTGTTCATCACGTCGCTGTGCTTCGATCTGTCGGTCTACGACATCTTCGGCCTACTGGCGGCGGGCGGCTCGATCCGCGTGGTGGCGAATCATGATCTGGGCGATCCGCAGCGCTTGCTGGATCTGTTGTGCAACGAGCCGGTGACATTCTGGGACTCAGCTCCGGCCGCGCTTCAGCAGCTCGCGCCGCTGTTTGCCACCCTTGGCGCCCAGGCACAGGCTAGCCGGCTGCGGCTGGTGTTTCTCAGCGGCGATTGGATTCCGGTCACCCTGCCGGATCAGGTTCGCGCGACCTTTCCGCGCGCCGAGGTGATCAGCCTGGGCGGCGCCACCGAAGCAACGGTGTGGTCGAACTATCACCCGATCGCCGCAGTCGAGCCGCACTGGACGAGTATTCCGTATGGCAAGCCGATTCAAAACTCTCAGTATTACATCCTGGATGGCTATCTCAACCCGTGTCCGGTCGGCATCCCAGGCGATTTATATATCGCGGGAGATTGCCTGGCCTCGGGCTATATCAACGAGCCGATCCTGACGGCTGCAAAATTTATTCCCAATCCGTTTACGACTGAGCCGGGCAGCTACCTGTACAAGACCGGCGATCAGGCGCGCTTCTGGCCGGATGGCACGATGGAGTTCCTGGGCCGGATCGATCATCAGGTCAAGATTCGTGGCTTCCGCATCGAGCTGGGCGAGATCGAGGCCGTGCTGCGGCAACATCCTGCCGTCCACGAGGCGGTGGTGATCGCGCGGGAAGATACGCTGGCAGGCGCAAAGGCTAAGCGGCTGGTGGCGTATGTGGTCGGCAACAGCGAGGAGCAGGCGCAGGATACGCCGGGTGGCACTGCGGAGCTGCAAAGCTTTGTCAAAGCGCGTCTGCCGGAGTATATGGTTCCGGCGGCGTTTGTGTTTCTGGAACGCCTGCCGGTTACGGCGAACGGCAAGCTGGATCGTAAAGCGCTGCCGGTGCCGGAGGTGTCCCGCACGGATCTGCTGGACGACTATGTTGCGCCGCGCACGCCGTTAGAAGCACAGCTTGCCTCGATCTGGGCTGAAGTGCTCCAATTGGAGCGGGTCGGCGTTGAAGACAGCTTCTTCGCGATCGGCGGTCACTCGCTGGTGGCAACGCAGATCGTTGTGCGTGTGCGCGATGCTTTCCAGGTCGATGTGTCGCTGCGAACGCTGCTCGAAACACAAACGGTGGCCGCTCTGGCTGAGACGATCGCGGAGCTGCAAGCGGCATCGGCGCAGGAGTCATCCCAGCTGCCGCCTCTGGAGCCGCTCAACCACGATCAGCCGGTGCCGGTGTCGTTTGCGCAGGAGCGGCTGTGGTTCCTGGATCAGCTGACGCCGGGGAGCAGCGTGTATATCGTGCCGTGGCTGCTGCGCCTCACGGGACCGCTTGACGCCCAGGCGCTGCATGACGCGCTCATCGCCTTGGCCGCGCGCCACGCCAGCCTGCGCACCACCTTTGCCGTGGTCGACGGCCAGCCGGTGCAGGTGATTGCGCCGACCGCTCACGTGCCGTTTACCCTCCAGGTCGTGTCGCCGCTTGTCGATGCCGACGCGCTCATCACCGCCACGCTCCACGCCGAGGCCCAGCGCGCCTTCGACCTCGCTTCCGGCCCGCTGCTGCGCGTGACGCTGCTGCAGTTTGCCGCCGACGCGCATGTGCTGCTGCTGCTGTTCCATCACACCGTGGTCGACGAGTGGTCGCTGGCGATTATCGCCCGCGAGCTGCGCCTGGCCTACACCGCCGCGCTGGCGGGGACTGCTCCCGCCTGGCCGCCGCTGCCGGTGCAGTATGCCGATTATGCCGTCTGGCAGCGCCAATGGCTCCAGGGCGAACGCCTGGCGAGTGAGCTGGCGGCCTGGACGACGCAGCTGGCGGGCGCACCGGCGCTGCTGGCGCTGCCCACCGACCACCCACGCCCGCCCGTGCAGCGCTTCGACGGCGCCACCTATCGCTGGCTGCTCCCGCCGGAGCTGACGCAGCCGCTGCACGCGCTCAGCCAGCGTGAAGGCGCGACGCTGTTTATGACGCTGCTGGCGGCCTTTGGCGTGCTGCTCAGCCGCCTGAGCCAGCAGCCCGACCTCGTCATCGGCGCGCCGAGCGCCAACCGCACGCACACCGCGACCGAAGCGCTGGTCGGCTTGTTCATCAACACGTTGCCGCTGCGCCTGCGGCTCGACACCACGTCGACCTTTCGGGCGCTGCTCCAGCACGCGCGCACAGTGGCGCTGCACGCCTATGCGCATCAGGCGGTGCCGTTCGAGAAGCTGGTGGAAGCGTTGCAGCCGGAGCGCAACCGCAGCTACCACCCGCTCTTCCAGGTGCTCTTCGACCTCCACAACACGCCGAGCAGCGCGCTGGAGCTCGGCGCCGTGCAGGCAGAGCCGCTGCCGATGGCACGCACGATCGCCAAGGTCGATCTGTCGCTGATCCTGACCGAAGGGGCGGACGGATTGGTGGGCGAGTGGGAGTACAACACGGACCTGTTTGAGGCGGCGACGATCGGGCGCTGGGCGGCGCACTTCACAGTGCTGCTTGAAGCGATCGTTGAGGATGTCGACACGCCGGTAGCGCGCCTACCGCTCTTGAGCGCGGCCATGACGCACGAGCTGTTGGTGGCGCGCAACGCGACGGCACAGGCGTACCCGGCTGTGCCCTATCCGGCGCTGTTCGCGCAGCAGGTGGCGCGCACGCCAGACGCGGTGGCGGTGGTGGCGGAGGACGGGCAGCTGACGTATCAGGAACTGGCGGATGCCGCCGCGCAGCTGGCACACGTGCTCCAGCAGACGTATGGCATCGGACGGGGCAGCCGGGTGGCGCTGCTGCTGCCGCGCTCCGGGGATCTGGTCGTGGCGCTGCTGGCGGTGTGGCAGGCGGGCGCCGCGTGGGTGCCGCTCGACGCTGCCTTTCCGCCCGAGCGCCTCCACTTCGTGCTCCACGACTCCGGCGTGGCGCTGGTGCTCAGCCACAGCACGCTGCGGGAGCGGCTGCCCGAGGCGGCAGCCCCGGTGGTGTGGCTGGATCAGGCCGACGCGCTGCGCGCCGCCCAGCCGACCACGCCGCCCGCCTGCGGCCTCACGCCCGACGACCTGGCCTACCTGATCTATACCTCCGGCTCCACCGGGCAGCCCAAGGGCGTGCTGATCCCCCAGCGCGGCCTGGTCAACTACCTCCACTGGGCGCTCACCGCCTACACCGCAGCGGCTGCCTCCGGGGCGCCGGTGCAATCGTCGATCGCCGCCGACGCGATCTTTCCGAGCCTGTTCGCGCCGCTGCTGGTCGGCCGCACCGTGCAGCTGCTGCCCGACGCCGAGCCCCTGGACGCGCTGGCCGACGCGCTGCTGACCGCCGAGCCCTTTAGCTTGATCAAGATCACGCCGACGCAGCTGGATGTGCTGAGCCACACGCTGACGGAGGCGCACATGGCGGGGCGGGTGCAGACATTGGTGGTGGGCGCGGAGGCGCTCCGCGGGGAGCAGGTGGCGCGCTGGCAGCAGGCGGCGCCGGACACCATCGTGCTCAACGAGTATGGCCCGACCGAGACCGTGGTCGGCTGCTCGATCTACCAGCTGACGCGATCGTGGTCGGGGCCGGTGCCGATCGGCTTGCCGATCGCCAACACGCAGTTCTATGTGCTGGATGCGCACATGCAGCCGGTGCCGATCGGGGTGGAGGGCGAGCTCTACATCGGGGGCGACGGCGTGGCCTGGGGCTACCACCAGCGGCCCACGCTGACGGCCGAGCGCTTCGTGCCCGACCCGTTTAGCGAGCGAGCGGGAGCGCGGCTGTACAAAAGTGGGGACGTGGTGCGCTATCTCGCGGATGGCGCGGCGAACATCGTGTTTGTGGGCCGGCGCGACGACCAGGTGAAGATCCGGGGCTACCGGGTAGAGCTGGCGGAGGTGGAGCGGGCGCTGCTGGACACGGGCGCGGTGATCGACGTGGCGGTGGTGGCGCGCGCGGACGGGCACGATGGCGCGCTGCGGCTGGTGGCCTACGTGGTGCCGGCGAGCGCAACGCTGCGGGTAGACGACCTGCGGCACGCGCTCATGCAGCGGCTGCCGGAGTACATGGTGCCGCAGGCGGTGGTGGTGCTGGAGCGGCTGCCGCTGACGGCGACGGGTAAGCTGGACCGGCGCGCACTCCCGGCACCGGATGGACAGCGCCCGGAGCTGGCGCAGGCGTTTGTGGCGCCGCGCACGGCGGTCGAAACGACGCTGGCGGAGGTGTGGCAGGAGGTGCTGCGCCTCGACCAGATCGGCATCCACGACAACTTCTTTACCCTCGGCGGCCACTCGCTGCTGCTCACCCAGCTTGTCGCCCGCATCCGCGCCGTCTTCCAGATCGAGCTGCCCTTGCGTACGGTCTTCGATACGCCGACGATTGCAGGTTTAGCGCAGCACATAGAGATGGTCGGGTGGGTGCTCGAAGGATCGGATACGTTATCCGACGATACCATCGGCAATCGCGAGGAAATCACGATTTAGCGATGAGTGCTAGTGAGCCTCATCTGCATCAGGTACAGGTACGAGGAGAATTGTATGCTTGCGACCTTACGCCAACGAAACTTCGCTTTGCTTTGGATCGGAGGACTGATCTCGATCACCGGCAATTGGATGATTTTCATGGCCCTGCCGCTCTATGTTTATAAGCTAACCGACTCGACATTTGCCACAAGCATGATGTTCTTGATGGGCCTGCTGCCAAAGCTGCTGTTTGGCTCGGTCGTCGGCGTTTTTGTAGATCGCTGGAATCGGCGGCAGATCCTGATCGTCACAAATCTGTTGTTTGCGCTCGCGCTGCTGCCCTTGCTGCTCGTCAAGGCGGCAGATCAAATTTGGATTGTGTATGCGGTACAGTTCGCTCAATCGCTGATCGGGGTGTTTTCTGGTCCGGCGGAGGATGCGCTGCTGCCGAATCTGGTAGGCACCGGGGATCTGACGTCTGCGAATTCGCTCAACGCGATGAACAATAACATTGCCGGTTTGATCGGCCCACCGCTCGGCGGCGCCGTTATCGGGCTGTTTGGCCTGTCAGGCGTGGTGATCTTCGATGTGTTCTCGTTTTTGTTCGCGGGAGCGCTGATTGCGTTTATCTCGCTGCCCGCGCAGCCATCGACCCGGCCAGACGGCGAGCGCGCTGCTTCGCTGCTGGAACGATCGCTGGGGGTGTGGCGCGAGTGGCTGGCCGGGCTACAGCTCGTGCAGCGCCAGAAGTTTGTCGCGTTTATCTTTTTGATGACGGCGATCGTGTCGCTCGGCGTCAGCATCTTCAGCACGCTCTTCTTTCCCTTCGTCGCCAAAGTACTTAGCGCCAGCGAGATCGAAATTGGCTGGCTGATGGCGGCTCAGGCGATCGGTGGTCTGGTCGGCAGCGTGATCGCGAGTCGCATCGGCAGATATGGCTCGCTGTCGAAGATTTTAGGCTTCAGCACGATCAGCCTGGGCGTGATCGATCTGGTGATGTTTAACTATTCGGCGATCTTTCCCAACATCACCGTCGCGCTAGCGCTGATGCTGCTGGCGGGCGTGCCGGGAATTATCAATATCACCTGTGTTGCAACGCTGATCCAGACCATCGTTCCCAACATGTACCTCGGTCGCGTTTTTGCGACGTTGGGCACGACTACCGCGCTTGTCGGAGCGATCGGCACGCTACTGGCCGGCGTGCTCGGCGATCGAGTCGGGATCGTCACGATTCTCAATATTCAAGGCATCGTCTTTATTCTGGTCGGCAGCATTGTGCTGTATCAGTTGATGACTGGTGGGCTGAGCGAAACCGCGCCGGCAGATGATATGTGGCCCGTGGTTGTAGAGGAAGGTGCGGTTTGACAACGCTTGAGTTTCTAGCCCGTCTGCGTGAGCTGGATGTGCGGGTGTGGCTCGACAACGATCAACTACGCGTCAATGCCCCGGAAGGGGTGCTAACTCCCGAGCTGCGCGCCGATCTGGTTAAGCATAAAGGCGATATTCTGGCGTTTTTGCGTACAACAGCGGCTGCTCAATCCTCCGACAGCCCGCCGATTGTACCAGTGCCCACCGATCAGCCGGCGCCGATGTCGTTTGCGCAGGAGCGGCTGTGGTTCCTGGATCAGCTGACGCCGGGGAGCAGCGTGTATATCGTGCCGTGGCTGCTGCGGCTCACGGGACCGCTCGATGCCCAGGCGCTCCACACCGCACTTCTCGCGCTGGCCGCGCGCCACGCCAGCCTGCGCACCACCTTTGCCGTGGTCGACGGCCAGCCCGTGCAGGTGATTGCGCCGACCGCCCACGTGCCGTTTACCCTCCAGGTCGTGCCGCCGCTCCCGCCCGCTGAAGCCGAGGCTTTGATTACTGCTACGTTCCACGCCGAGGCCCAGCGCGCCTTCGACCTCGCTTCCGGCCCGCTGCTGCGCGTGACGCTGCTGCAGTTTGCCGCCGACGCGCATGTGCTGCTGCTGCTGTTCCATCACACCGTGGTCGACGAGTGGTCGCTGGCGA
>DASWTW010000233.1:0-11681 GCA_036401895.1 Herpetosiphonaceae bacterium
CTGGGCGTGGAGCGCGTCAGCATCCACGACAACTTCTTCGAGATCGGAGGGCACTCGCTGCTGGCCACGCAGGTGGTGAGCCGTCTGCGCCAGGTGCTCAGCGTCGAGCTGCCGCTGCGCGCGCTCTTTGAGGCGCCCACCGTCGCCGGATTGGCCGACCAGCTCTCCGCCCAGCGCTCCGAAACGCAGACCGCGATCCAGCCCGTGGATCGCGCCGGCCCGCTGCCGCTCTCGTTTGCCCAGCAGCGCCTCTGGTTCCTCGATCAGCTGGAGCCGGGCAGCCCACTCTACAACCTTCCCGCCAGCGTACGGCTGCAAGGCACGCTGGACCGCGCGGCGCTGCGACACAGCCTTGACCGGCTCATCGCGCGGCATGAGTCGCTGCGCACCACGTTTGCCGCCGTGCAGGGCCAGCCAGTCCAGGTGATTACGCCCGCCACGCCGCTCGATCTCACGACCGTTGATCTGCGCCTGTTGCCGGCGCACGCGCGCGAGGCGGCAGCGATGGAGCTGGTGATCGAGGACGCGCGACAGCCCTTTGATCTCCAGCGCGGCCCGCTCCTGCGCGCAACCCTGGTTCTGCTCGATCAGAACGAGTACCTGCTCCTGTTCACGCTGCACCACATCATCACCGATGGCTGGTCGATGGGCGTGCTCATCCGCGAGCTGGCGGCAATCTACCTGGCTGTCGTCGATCGACGGCCTGTGATGCTGCCGGAGCTGCCGATCCAGTATGCCGACTTTGCCGTGTGGCAGCGCGCGTGGCTTCAGGGCGAGGTGCTCCAACAGCAGCTCAGCTACTGGAAGCATCAGCTCAGCGGCGCACCGTCGGCCCTCGATCTGCCCACCGATCGGCCGCGACCGCCGGCCCAAAGCTTCCGTGGCGCCGCGCTGCCGCTCCATCTATCGTCTGAGCTGACGCAGGCCCTCCAGGCACTGAGCCAGCGCGAAGGTGCCACGCTGTTTATGACGCTGCTGGCGGCCTGGCAAACGCTGCTGTTCCGCTACAGCGGCCAGGATGACATCCTGGTCGGATCGCCGATCGCCAACCGCACGCGCCCGGAGCTGGAAGGACTGATCGGCTTCTTTGCCAACACGCTTGTCCTGCGCACCGATCTGTCGGGCGATCCGACGTTCACCGAGCTGCTGGCGCGCGCGCGGCAGACGGCGCTGGAAGCCTACGCCCATCAAGATCTGCCTTTTGAGATGCTGGTCGAGGCAATTCAGCCGGAGCGCGACCTGAGCCGCACGCCGCTCTTCCAGGTCATGTTTGTGCTCCAGAACACGCCAGCCAGAACCGTGGAGCTGCCCGACTTGACGCTGCAACTGGTCGATGCTCACAGCGGCACTGCCAAGTTCGATCTGCTCTTGTCGGTTGTGGAGCACCCCAACGGTCTGGCCTGCGATCTTGAGTACAACACGGATCTGTTTGATCAAACCACCATGGCGCAGCTGCTGGAACATTTCCACAGACTGCTCGACGGCATTGTCGCCAACCCTGCCCAGCCGATCAGCAGCCTGCCGCTCCTGACCGACGCCGAGCGCCGGCAGCAGCTTGTCGACTGGAACGCCACGGCGGCGCCGTATCCTGCGCTGGCCGTCCATCAGCTGATCGAGCAGCAGGCCGCGCGCACACCCGAGGCCGTCGCCGTGGTCTTCGGCGCTGAGCAGCTGACCTACCGTGAGCTGGACCGCCGCGCCAATCAGCTGGCGCACCATCTGCGCGCGCTGGGCGTGGGACGGGATGTGCCGGTCGGGCTGTGTATGGAGCGCTCGCTCCATCTGGTGATCGGCATTCTGGGCATTCTCAAGGCCGGCGGCGCGTATGTGCCCCTGGACCCGCACTACCCGGCCGAGCGGCTGGAGCTGATGCTGAGCAGCGCGCAGGCTCCGGTGGTATTGACTGCGCCGTCGCAGGCAGCCGATCCGCGCGCCGTGCTGGCAGAGCGCTTTTCTGGAACCGTGATCGATCTTGCCGACGATTGGCCGCTGATCGACCGGCAGCCCGCGCACGCTTCCGAGGTCGCCTTCGATCTGGAGCAGCTGGCGTACGTGATCTACACCTCAGGCTCGACTGGCCTTCCCAAAGGCGTGGCGATGCCGCACCGGCCACTGGTCAATCTGATCACCTGGCAGCAGACGGTGATTCCCGGCGCCGCGCGCACGCTTCAGTTTGCCTCGCCCAGCTTCGATGTGTCGTTCCAGGAGATCTTTACCACCTGGGCCAGCGGCGGCACGCTGGTGCTGCCGTCCGAGTCGCTGCGACGCGATCCCGAGGCGCTAGCGGCGTTCCTGGATACCCAGCGCATCGAGCGCTTGTTCCTGCCGTTTGTGGCGCTGCAACAGCTGGCCGAGGTGCTTATGGCCGAGGGCCGCGCGCCCGCGCATCTGCGCGACGTGATCACCGCCGGCGAGCAGCTTCAGATCACGCCGGCAATCGCCGCATGGTTCCGGGCCAGCCCGCAGTGCCGGCTGCATAACCACTACGGGCCAAGCGAGACCCACGCGGTCACATCCCACACGCTCAGCGGCGATCCGTCGAGCTGGCCCGCGCTCCCACCGATTGGCAAGCCGCTTGCCAACACACGCGTCTATCTGCTCGATCGTGCCGCGCAGCCGGTGCCGATCGGTGTGATCGGCGAGCTGTATTTCGCCGGCGATTGCCTGGCGCGCGGCTACCTGCACCGGCCCGAGCTTACAGCAGAGCGATTTATCACGCTGGATCTGGCCGACAGCGCCGCTGGCCCTACGCGAGTGTACAAAACCGGCGATCTCGCCCGCTACCGGCCTGACGGCGGGCTTGAATTTCTTGGCCGGGCCGACACACAGGTCAAGATCCGTGGCTACCGCGTGGAGCCGGGCGAGATCGAGAACATTCTGGCCCAGCACACCGCCGTGCGCGAGGCCGTCGTCGTCGTGCGACCAAACGCACAGGGCGTGGCGCAGCTGGTGGCGTACGTCGTCGGGGAGAACCTAGAACCTAGAACCAAGAACCTAGAAGCTTCAGCCGACCCTGGTTCTCCGTTCTGGGTTCTAGGTTCTGCGTTGCGCGAGTTCCTTGCGCAACGATTGCCCGACTACATGGTGCCGAGCGCGTTTGTGCTACTTGAGCGCTGGCCGCTAACTCCCAGCGGAAAAATCGATCGGCGGGCGCTCCCTGCGCCGGACGGCAGCGCCAGCGGACCCAGCGATACGTTTGTTGCGCCGCGTGACACCTTGGAGCTGCGGCTCGCGCGCATCTGGGAGGAGCTGCTGGGCGTGCAGCCGGTGGGCATCCGCGACAACTTCTTCGCGCTGGGCGGGCACTCGCTGCTGGTCGTGCGCCTGATGGCCCAGATCCAGACCCAGCTCGGCCAGAAGCTCCCGCTGGCAACGCTCTTCCAGGAGCCCACCGTCGAGCACCTGGCACGCACGGTACGTCAATATGATCCTCAGCCGCTGGACACGCCGCTGATTGCCTTGCAGCCGAGCGGCAACCAGCCGCCGTTCTTCTGCATGCATGCGGCGGGTGGCAGCGTGCTCAGCTACCTGGAGTTGGCCCGGCTGCTCGGGCCGGATCAGCCATTCTACGCGTTCCAGGCCGCTGGCCTCGACGGCGAGCAGCCGCCACACACGCAGGTCGAGACGATCGCGGCGGCGTATCTCAGCGCCTTGCGCGCGGCCCAGCCGCATGGCCCGTACCGGCTCGGCGGCTGGTCGTTTGGTGGGCTGGTCGCCTACGAGATGGCCCACCAGCTCACCGCGCAGGGCGAGGAGGTCGCGCTGCTGGCCTTGATCGACACCTGGGCACCGCGCGACGAAGCGGCACCGGCGGTCGATCCCACGACGCTGCTGCGCTGGTTCGCCATCGACCTCGGCCGGACCGTGGGCGCCGATCTCGCCGGCTCCGTCGACGTGCTATCGGCCCTGCCGCCCGAGCAGCAGCTGGCGTATGTACTCGATCAGGCGCGTGCCAGCGGCGCGCTGCCGCCCGACCTCGGCGAGCGTGAGCTGCGCGCCTATCTCGACGTGTTTACGGCCAGCTTGCGCGCGATGCAGGACTACCGACCGCGTCCCTATGCCGGGCGCGTGACGCTCTTCCGCGCCGGCGACCGGCCGCTCGACGCCGCCGGCGCAACGCTCGGCTGGGACGCACTCGCCGCCGCGGGCATCAGCCTACGCGTCATTCCCGGCGATCATTACACCATCGTGCGTCAGCCCCACGTCGCTGCGCTGGCTGAGCAGCTGCGGCTAAGCTTTGCGGAAGCCCAGACGCTGCATGGGGCACACACAGCTGATACATAAACACGGACGCAGCATTATCTGCACCAGACACCGAGGAGCAGGCACATGGCTAAAACCACACAACCAGGCACGATCTCACCCGGCGCCCGGCTCTGGCGCAACCGGCAGTTCAACATCTTATGGTTTGGACAGGCGCTTTCCGTGCTCGGCGATGCATTCGCCCTGATTGCGATCCCGCTGCTGGTCTTCGAGTTGACCGACTCGGTGTTCCAGATGGGCCTGATCACCAGCGTATCGGGCGTGAGTATGCTGATCATGGGTCTGTTCGCGGGTGTGATCGCCGACCGCGTGGACCGCCGCCGGCTCCTGATCTGGTGCGATATTGGCCGCATGCTGGTGTTTGGCGCAATTCCGCTCGGCTGGTGGCTGCTGGGGCCGCAGCTGTGGCTGCTCTACATTGTCACGGTTGTTGGCACCGCGCTGGGCATGCTGTTCCAGGTTGCCTACAGCACGGTTATTCCTAATCTTGTCGATCGCGATCAGCTCACGGATGCCAACAGCCGCCTGCAAATCACCTTTGCGCTGGGAACGGCGATCGGACCTGTTTTAGCCGGCTTTTTCTCGAATCGCTATGGGCCGGCTGCTGCGGTTGGCGTGGATGCGATCTCGTTTATTGCCTCCGCGATCTCGATCGCCCTGATCCGGCTAAGCTCATCCGGCGCTGCGGAGACGACGCGATCGACCGACTTCTCGTTTGAGGAGCTGATCGCCGGCATACGCTTTGTGCTGAACGAGCCGGTGCTGCGCTCGGTGACGGTGATGTTCTTTCTGTTTACGCTGATCGCATCCGGCGGCTACGACCTGTTCATCTACTATCTCAAACATGATCTCGGCCAGAGCGATAGCGCGGTGGGCATTGTGTTTGCGGTGGCGGCGCTCGGCGGCGTGCTCGGCGGCGTGCTGGCACCACTGCTGCGGCGTCGCTTGGGCTTCGGCGCGTGCTTCATCGGCGGCATGTGCATCGAGTGTACGGCGATCGCGCTGATCGGCCTGGCGCCGACTGTGCCGCTGATCGCCGTGCTGGCCGCCGGGATGGCCTTTGCCAACACGGTCAAGCTGATCAACTCGATGTCGCTGCGACAAGAGATCACGCCGGATCATCTGCTGGGACGCGTCTCGTCGGCGTTCTGGATTCTGATCCGTGTGCCACGACCGCTGGGCGCTGCCGTCTCCACAGCACTCGGCGCGCGGATCGGCACGCCGGCGGTGCTGGTGCTGATGGGCGTGCTCGGGCTGGCGGTCGCGCTGTTTGGCCTGCTGACACCCGCGCGCATCCGCTCGCCCAAACCGCAGCCGGCTCAGACCTGAGGCGTGATGCCCGTTGGCCGGTTTCGAAATCGCGCTGCACACGACGATGCGCCGGGTAATCCAGCGCATCGTGTGATTCAGGCTGTTGATGTACTCAGGCTAGCAGGCTCAGGCGGCCGGCTCACGATCCCAGGCGATCGGGAAATGATCGAAGCAGTGCAGGATCAAGAAGGGCCGCCGCGACGACGGCTTGCTTGGGTGACGGCGCAGGCCCGGCAGGCGCTTGAGCAGCAGCTCAAAAGCAATTCGCCCTTCGAGCTTCGCCAGGACCGAGCCGATGCAGAAATGCATGCCTTTGCCGAACGCCACATGCTTGTTGGCATCCTTACGCCGAATATCGAAGGTGTCCGGATCGGCAAACTGCCGCTCGTCACGATTGCCCGAGGCATACATCACCAGCATCCGCGCGCCCTTGGGCAGCAGCGTATCGCCAAGCTTCGTCTCGTCGGTAGTCACGCGGAACAGGCCGCGCACCGGCGATTCTATGCGCAGAATCTCCTCGACAGCGTTCGGCAGCAGCTCAGGATGATCGCGCAGCTCCCGCATCTGCTCTGGATGATCCAGCAGCAGCGAGATGCCGTTGCCGATCATCGCCGTCGTGGTCTCGTGTCCGGCCGCAAACAGATCGACCGCGTTGCAGACCGCCTCCTGCATGGTTAGCGGCGCGCTGCCGCCGATCTCAGCCGGAACCAGCAGCGTCAGCAGATCATCCTTGGGCTCATGGACGCGCCGCTCCAGCTCCTCGATGAAGTAGCGCTGGTACTCCAGATAGTCCTGAGCGGCCGCGACCAGCACCTCGACCGGAGCGTTGGCAGCTAGCAGCGCCTGCCGGCCGTTATTGCCGCGCTGCACACGTGGGAGGTCGGAGCGTGGAACGCCCAGCAGCTCGCAGATCACCAGTGCCGGCAGCGGAAAAGCAAACTGCGGGATCAGATCGGCCTCGCCATCGTCGACAAACGCGTCGATCAGCTCATTCGTCAGCGCGCGAATAGACGGCTCCAGCCCGGCGACTCGCTGCGGCGTCAGCACTTTGCCAAACACCGCGCGCACACGGCTATGATCCGGCGGATCGGTCTGGACCAGTGACTGGAATTTGAGGTAGCCCTGTTTGAGCACCTCGACCACCGGCTCGGGCAGGCGGTCGGTCGACTCCAGCGACTCGGCCGACGAGAACAGGTGCGGCTGCTTCAACAGCGTGTTGATGTCGTCGTAGCGCGTGACGAACCACATGTCGAACATCGGGCTGTAGAAAACCGGCTGATCGCGCCGGGCCTGCGCATACATCGGAAACGGATTGTTGAGCTGGTCGGGCGTGAACAGATTGAACGCGGCTGGATCAAAAACCGCAGTGGGCGCGGCTGTCGATGAGGCATGGGTTGCCATAGGAGGTCTCCTGAACAAGATGTGACGGGGCAGCAGGATGCAATCGTCCTGCGCGGGTAGCCGAGCGCACATCGGTGTGCGCTCACCGGGCAGTCAGTCGGCGGCGATGAAGCAATTACACATCTGACAAGGGCGCTGCTCATGCAACGAACAACGGAGCGCGTCGATGCTAAGATGCTAGCTGATCTTGGACTGATCGTGAAGCGGAGAACTTTAAGCGCTGGTGATTGATAGCCACATCATACCGGGAGAGCCAAGCTGCCGTCAAGATCCAGGATTCCGCGCAGCTCAGGAGCACAAGCAAAACAGCAGGGAATATCGTTTCCCTGCTGTTTTCTGCTGCCGTTCCAAGCGTCAGCCTTGCGTTGTCGGCGGCGCGGGCTGCTCACGAATCCACACGGCCATCGCTCCCGCCCCGCGATTACTCCAAGCGTAGTAGGGGATCGCGCGGATCGGGGATGGCTTCGACGCCGGCGGAGCTGTGCGGTAGAGCGTATCGTCCCAGCCGGAGGCGGAGAGCGCCACTGCCTCGCCTTCCAGCACCACCACGCCGCCCAGCAGGCCATCGTCGAAGCGCGCCGTCAGCTCGGCGTCGGCCGGCAGCAACAGCTGATGCAGCGGCGTCGACAGATCCGTCTGCTCCAGGCAGTACACCAGCGGCCCACGGCGCAGAGCCGCGCTGCCGACATCGGCGCGCACCTCGGGATGGGCATAAACGCGCTCGATCGGCATCGGCAGCTCAAGGCCGACCACATCGCCGTCGCGCCACTGCCGCCGGATCACGGCGTAGCCGTTTTCGACCGCGTTCGCCAGATCGATCGCTTCGCCGTTGACCATCAGGCGTGGCGCGCGACACCAGCCCGGCAGCCGCAGCCGCAGCCTGAAATTCGCCGGCTCGCCAAGGCCCACGCGGATCGAGACCTGCTCATTCCAGGGATAGTTCGTTTCCTGGCGCAGCGTAACCTCCTGCCCGGCCAGGCGCAGCCGCGCCGTGCCCTGCACGTACAGATGCGCTACAACCTCATCGTCGCGCTGGGCGTAGATGTAGCCGCTCAGCGAGGCGATTATCCGCGCCAGATTCGGCGGGCAGCACGGGCAGGTGAACCACTCCGATCGCTGCTTGTCGCCGTCGCTGGAAAGCGGATTATCGTAGAAGAAGTGTGTTCCATCCGCCGCCACGCCGCTGAGCACGGCATTGTACAGCGCCAGCTCCATAATGTCGGCGTAGCGCCGGTCGAGGTCGATGTTGAGCATACGCTGCGCCCAGAAGACCAGCGCGATCCCGGCGCAGGTTTCGGCGTAGGCGCTCTCGTTGGGCAGATCGTAGTCGCTGGTGAAGCCCTCATTGTTCATCGAGCTGCCGATGCCGCCCATCACATACATGCGTTTGGTCGTCAGGTGGCGGAACAAGCGCCGGCAGGCTTCCAGCAGCGACGTGTCGCCATCCTCGGCCGCCAGATCCGCCATCGCGCTGTACAGGTACGTCGCGCGCACCGCGTGGCCGACGACCTCATCCTGAAGCCGGACCGGGCAGTGCGACTGGTTGTACTCGTGGGTGCGCGCCCAGAAAAGCGCCGGATCGTCGCCACGTGCGCGCGCCTCCTGATCGAAGTAGTGCGGCTCGCGGCCACGCTCGTCCACAAAGTAGCGCGCCAGATCCAGGTAGCGCCGCTCGTCGGTTGCGTGATAGAGCCGCACCAGCGCCAGCTCGATCTCGGGATGGCCGCAGTAGCCGCGCTGCTTGCTGGGCGCGGTGCCGAACACCGAGTCGATGTAGTCGGCGTAGCGGCGAACGACATCCAGCAGCGTGCGCTTGCCGGTCGCCTGGAAGTGCGCCACGCCCGCCTCGATCAGATGCCCGGCGTTGTACAGCTCGTGCCAGTCGCGTAGATTGGTCCAGCGCTGCTCGGGATGGACCGTGGTGAACCAGCTGTTTAGATAGCCGTCAGGCTGCTGCGCCTGCGCCACATGCGCGATCACCTCGTCGACCAGTGCATCAAGCTGCGGATCGGGATGCGTGGCAAGGCTGTAGCTCGCCGCCTCGATCCACTTGGCGATGTCGGAGTCCCAGAACAGCACCGGAATATTGCTGCCCGCGACGCCACGCTGAACCAGCTCCGGGTCCCAGACACCGCGCAGCGCATCCACGCGGCCGGTCTTGCGGCACTGCTCAAGGATGTACGGGATCGTCTGCTCGCGATTGACGCGCTGGCGCGGCGCCCAGAAGTTATCGTCGATCGACACCTGCGTTTGCGCCAGCGACAACAGCCGGCTCCCGACGATCGTGTCAGTCCCGGCAGGACGCTGATCGTGCTGCATCCCGTTCTTCATCATCTGCGATCCTTTCTGATGACATCCGCTGATGGTGGCATATCTGTGATCTCAAACCATCGCCCAGCAAGCGGTATGCCAGATGCGATCCTGGCCTGAGCGAGAGCATAGCCTAGTCGGTGGTAGCCTTTGGGCAGGTTTTTGAGAGGATTTGACAGCGATCTGCCAGCCTTGAGGAGCGTGATTCCTTACACTGCGAGTCAAGCATTTCTCCGTCGTTCTGATACGCATGAGCAGCGTGGCTCGTGTGGATCGTCAATCGACATCTACACGAAAGAAAGGACCAGTTATGACTACTCAGGTAGGCATCGACGCGATCGCTGTGCATGTACCACGATTGTTTGTTGATCTCACCGGCGAATGGGCCAACGTCCGCGCTGGCGAGCTTGGCGAAGCGTCCGTCGATGCGCTGATCGGCAAAGTGACGACGGGCGTCGGCGTGCGGCGGATGGCGGTCCCGGATGCCCACGAGGACAGCGCGACGATGGCGGCGATGGCGGCGATTAAAGCGATCGCGGCCGCCGGGATCGATCCGCGCGAGATCGATTATCTGGCCGTCGGCACCGAAACCACCGTGGACCAGTCGAAGTCGATCGCGGCGTATGTGCTGGGCATGCTTGAGCGCTTCTATGGTGTCGCGCTGCCCGAGGTGAGCACGCCGCAGATCCAGTTCGCCTGTATCGGCGCGACCTACGCGCTTGAGGCGGCGGTGAGTCGTATTCGCGCGGGCGAAAACCGCAAGCCCTACGCGCTCGTGATCAGCACAGATATTAGCCGCTACGCGCTGCGCTCGGCGGGCGAGTACACCCAGGGCGCCGGAGCAGTGGCCATGCTCATCTGTGAGCAGCCGCGCCTGCTGATCCTGGAGCCGGGACTGATGAGCACGGTCTCGCAGGATGAGCGCGATTTCTTCCGCCCCAACTGGAGCACGACGGCAGTCGTCGACGGCAAATATTCGATCGGCGTGTATCTGTCCTGCATCGAGGCAGCCTGGAAGGGCTGGCTTGAGCGCTACCAGGAGCGCTCGCACGAGCAGCCCGGCGCGCGGCCCGATCATCTGCTCGATTATATGCTCTTTCACGTGCCCTTCCCACGCATGGCCGAGTATGCCGCAGCGCGCATTCTGGGCTCGACCTGGCGTGAGGCGGCAGATCCCGAGCTGCTGGCCGCGCTGCCGGATGCCGGCGAGCCACATGATCGCGCCGCCTGGGAGCGCAAGCTAGCCAAAAGCGATCTTTTCCGCCAGACCTTTGCCCAGAAAATCGAGCCGTCGCTGCACTTTGGGCGCAACGTCGGCAACATTTATTCGGGAGCTTTGTACGGCGCGCTGGTCAGCCTGCTGGATTGGGCCGCAACCACGGAAACGGATCTCAGCCACCGCCGAATTGGCTTCTTTGCCTATGGCAGCGGCGCGAGCGCGGCGGTGTGGAGCGCAATCGTAGCGCCGACGTACCGCAAGCTGGCGATTAATCTGGCGTCGGAGCTGGAAACCGACGCCGAGGGCGGACGACGTATCGCGGTCGATCTGGCCGCCTATGAGCGCCTGCACAGCCATCGTGAGACCGAGCTTGACCTCGCGCCCGAGCTTCAGGCCAGGCTGCGCGGCGGCGAGCCGCTGTCGGCTGCCGAGACGCAGGATCTGGCCCTGGCGCTGGAGACTCAGCGCGTGCGCATCCGGCAGCCTGAATCGAGCATCGTCCCGCCCCGCAGCGAGTTCGCTCTCACGCGGCTGGGCACCGAGCGCCGCGCCGACTTCACCGACTGGGGCTACCGCTACTATGGCTGGATCGCGGACTGAAGAGCGATCTGACCGCCATCACACAAAGCGGCTCACAGCCAGGGTCGCCGGGATTGGTGCTACAGTCTCGCCCAGCGCCAGCCCGGCGATCACCTTGCCGCTAAAAGGCCCGAGCTGAAGCCCGTTCGCGCCGTGGCCCGTTGCCAGATACACGTTTTCAACCGTGGGCACCGTGCCCAAAACCGGCAGTGAATCCGGCGTGCTCGGCCGCAGCCCGACGCGAATATCGACGATGGCGGCATCTGCTAAGCCGGGAGCCACGCGCAGCGCCTCCGACAGAACCTCGCGGGTGCCGGCAGCCGTGGTGTGTGGGGCAAAGCCGGTGTGCTCACGCGTCGCGCCGACGACGACGCGACCGTCCGGCCAGGGCAGAATGTAGTGGCCGTGAAAGGCGCTGATCACGGGCCACTGCGCGGTCTCAATCCCTGGGAGCGACAGATGAATAATCTGGCCGCGCTGCGGCGCGATTGGCAGGGCGATGCCGAGCTGAGCGCCCCACTGCTCCGACCACGCGCCGCTGGCGATCACAACCGCGCCGCTCGGGATCTGCTCGCCGTCCACCGTCACGCCCTCGACG
>DASWTW010000234.1:0-4408 GCA_036401895.1 Herpetosiphonaceae bacterium
CCACCGACGACCAGATCGTAGTTTCGGTGGGGCCGTACATGTTCCACAGCTCGCCGTCGCCCGCGCTCAGTCGCTGAGCCAGATCGAGCGGCAGCGCCTCGCCGCCGCA
This sequence comes from Herpetosiphonaceae bacterium, assembly GCA_036401895.1. Taxonomy (GTDB): domain Bacteria; phylum Chloroflexota; class Chloroflexia; order Chloroflexales; family Kallotenuaceae; genus LB3-1. The sequence continues at coordinate 110 of DASWTW010000234.1, forward strand.
CAGCATCTTGAAGCCACTCGGCGGCGACCAGCCGCTGTCGAGCAGCACGCGCCAGGTTGCGGGCGTGGCCTGCATGACCGTCGCGTCCGAGTCGCGCAGCAGCGCGGCCAGCGCATTGCCGTCGACGGTTTCTTCGCGCCGGGCCAGCACCACGCGCGCACCGGTGATCAACGGCAGGAACAGCTCCAGCCCGGCGATATCGAACGAGAGCGTGGTCACGGCGACCAGCGTATCGCCCGCGCTGAGGCCGGGCTGCTGCTCCATGCTGCGCAGGAAATTCACCACCGCGCTGTGCGGGATCATCACGCCCTTGGGCCGTCCGGTCGAGCCCGAGGTGTAGATCACATAGGCGATCGTGTCGTCCGTGGCGCGGCTGGCGGGATTCTGGCTGTCCTGCCGGGCGATCTGCGGCCAGTCGGCGTCGAGACAGATTGTGGTTGCTCGGTACCGGGTACCCTCTGGGTGCAGGTTTGCGACCAGCCGCTCCTGCGTCAGCAGCACGCGCATCTGGGCGTCGTCGAGCATGTAGGCGATGCGATCGGCGGGATAGGCCGGATCGAGCGGCACGTAGGCGGCGCCGGCCTTGAGAATGCCCAGCAGCGCGATCAGCATCTCCGGCGAGCGCTCCACGCACACGCCGACGAGATCTTCAGCGCCGACGCCGAGATCGCGGAGATGATGCGCCAGCTGATTGGCCCGCGTGTTCAGCTCGGCGTAGCTCAGCGCTTCTTCACCAACCACCAGCGCGATCATGTAGGGCGTGCGCTCGGCCTGGATCTCGAACAATTGATGCAGGCTGCGCGGGCCGGCGTACTCCTGCCGTGTGGCGTTCCACTCACCAAGCACCTGCGCGCGATCCTCGGTCGTCAGCAGCGGCAGATCGACCAGCCGCCGGTCGGGATCGGCCACGATCGCCGCCAGCAGCGTCTGGTAGTGCTCGGCCATGCGCTCGATCGTGCGCTCGTCGAACAGATCAGTGTTGTACTCGAAGTAGGCCCGATTGCTGGCCGCGCCCTCTTCGACCGTCAGCGACAGATCGAACTTGGTGCTGTTGTACTCGATCGCCAGCGGCCCGAGCGACAACGTGGACAGGTTGGTGGTCGGATGCGGCACGTTTTGCAGAGCGAACAAGACCTGGAACAGCGGCGTGTGGCTGATGTCACGCTCAAGCTGAAGCGCGTCGACCAGCTGCTCGAAGGGCAGATCTTGATGTGCGTACGCGCCCAGCGCCACTTTGCGCACCTCGGCCAGCAGATCGCGGAAGCGCATCTCGCCTGCAAAGCTGGTGCGCAGCGCCAGCGTGTTGGCAAACACGCCGATCAGCCGCTCGACCTCGACGCGCTCACGGGTGGCGATCGGCGTGCCCACGGCGATGTCTTCGTGGCCGGTGTAGCGGTAGAGCAGGGTTTTGAACGCCGCCAGCAGCGTCATAAACAGCGTGGCGTTCTCCTGTCGGCTCAGCGCAGTCAGCGATTCAAGCAGCGCCGGCGGCAGCGAGAAGGAGTAGCGCGCGCCGTTGTAGGTTTGCACCGCCGGTCGCGGTCGATCCGAGGGCAGCTCCAGCACCGGCGGCAGCGCGCCGAACTGCTCGCGCCAGTAGCTCAATTGCTTGTCGAGCGCCTCGCCCTGAAGCGTCTCGCGCTGCCAGACCGCGAAGTCGGCGTACTGGATCGGCAGCTCGGGCAGCGTGGCGTTCTGGCCTGTGACCGCAGCGGGATAAAGCGCCATCAGCTCCTGCACCAGCAGCGCAAACGACCACGCATCCGAGACGATATGATGCATCGTCAGCAGCAGCGCGTGCTCTTCGTCGGCAAGACGCACCAGCGAGACGCGAATCGGCTGGTCAACGGCCAGATCGAACGGCTTCTGCGATTCCTCGGCGATCAGGCGACGAATCTCGACCTGGCGCTGCTCCTCTGGCAGGCCGCGCAGATCGGTCAGCGGCAGATCCAGCTCTAGCTCCGGCGCGATCACCTGGATCGGCAGTCCGTCCTGAAGCTGGATCGTCGTGCGCAAAACATCGTGGCGTCTAACGATCGCGTTGATACTGTCGCGCAGCGCTGCGGCGTCGAGCGGCCCCGTGAGGCGAACACCCTCAAACAGATTGTAGGCCGCGCTCCCCTGCATCAGTTGATCCAGAAACCACAGTCGCTGCTGTGCAAACGACAGCGGCGCGGGTCCTGACGTGGAGCGGCGGGGGATTCCGCTCCGCGTGGCTCCGGCGGCCTTGCCCTGAGCCCATTTTTCGAGCAGCGCTCGCTTCGCAGGCGAGAGATCGTCTCGGCGCGATTTGAGCGAATCTGATTGGGACATCTAAACCTCTCACGAGACCGAATCGGCCTCCCGTAGCTTCACGAAGGAGTGTATGGTACCGCGAAAATAAAATCATCGGACGAAATACCGCTAGCCGAACATGCTCTCGACCAACTGCTGCGCCTCGTCCTCGGGCAGCGCCTCGATCTTCTCGATCAGCAGCGTCTCGATCAGCTCGCCCAGCTCGGCCAATGTCGAGACCTCGAAGAGCGCGCTGAGCGGCAGATCGACCGGAAACACATCTTGCAGCCGCGCAACCATCTGGGTTGCCATCAGCGAATGACCACCCATCTCGAAAAAGTTGTCGTGGATGCCGATCTGATCGACGCCCAGCAGCTCCTGCCAGATGCCGGCCACATGCCCCTCGATCGCGTTGCGCGGCTCGACGTACTCGGGCGCTCCCGCAGGACGGCCATGCAGCGCAAAGACCGGCTTCTCGATCACGGGCTCCGATTCGAGCGCGTTTTGGATCGGGGCCGGCGCGGTGCTCCGCTGCACGCCCGGCGCATCGATCCAGTAGCGCTGGCGCTCGAAGGGATACGTCGGCAGCGGCACCCGCAAACGGCGCTGCTCACTGTTCATCGCAGCCCAGTCGATCTCGACGCCGACCAGCCACAGCCGCGCGACCGTCAGCGACAAAAACACCGCATCGCTGATGCGCTCCTGGGGATGGCGCAGCGACTGAAAGATCGACTGCTGGCGTTTGGCGGGATGCTGCCGCGCGAAGGTGCTCAGCGTGCGGCCCGGCCCGACTTCCAGCAGCGCCTGGTCGGGCTCGGCGAAGAGCGTTTCCAGGCCGGCCGCAAAGTTGACCGGCTGGCGCAGCTGGTGGCCCCAGTAGCGCGGATCGGTCGCCTCAGCCTCGGTGATCCAGGTGCCGCTTACATTGGAGATAAAGCGGCTCGTCGGCGGGCGCAGCGTGACCTGCGCGACCTGCGCGGTAAACTCCTCGACGATCGGCTCCATCATCGCCGAGTGGAAGGCGTGCGATGTATGCAAGCGCCGCGTCTCGATATTACGCTCGGCCAGCGACTGCTCGAATTGCTCGATCGCCGCGTCTGGCCCGGCCACCACACACAGCGACGGCCCGTTGATCGCGGCAACACTGATCGCAGGCAGCAGCAACGGCGCGATCCCGGACGCGGGCAGCGCTACGCTCAGCATCGATCCGTGCGGCACGCTCTGCATCAGCCGTCCACGCGTCGCAACCAGCTTGAGCGCGTCCTCCAGGCTGAACACGCCCGCCAGGGTTGCCGCAACGTACTCGCCGATCGAGTGGCCGATCATCGCCGCTGGTTTGACGCCCCACGATTGCCAGAGCTGGGCCAGGGCGTACTCGATCACAAACAGCGCCGGCTGCGTGAGCTGTGTCTGCGTCAGCTGCTCGGTCGCCTCCGCCCGTGCCTCGTCGGTAGGATACAAGAATGTGCGCAGATCCCGGGTACCCTCTGGGTGGAGATGCGGCGTCAGCAGCTCACAGCAGCGATCGACGGCCTCGCGAAAGACTGGCTCGTCGTCGTAGAGCGCGCGGCCCATGTCGACGTACTGCGCGCCCTGGCCGGGAAACAAAAACGCCACCGGCCGATCGCTGTAGCTGACCTGGCCACTCAGCACTCGGTCCGACGAGTCGGCGGTCAGCGTGCGCAGCGCGTCGTCGCGATCCGAGCAGACCAGCGCCCGGCGATAGCTGAAGGGCTGCCGGCCAACCTGAAGCGTGTAGGCCACATCCGCGAGATTGAGGTCGGGATGCTGGCTCAGGTGCGCGGCTAGACGCTGGGTCGCGGCGTCGAGCGCGGTCTGCGTCTTGGCGGAGAGCGTGAGGATCTGCCAGGAGCGGCCAGGATCGCCGGCCTCGATCGCGGGCGGCTCTTCCAGAATCAGATGGGCGTTGGTGCCGCCGATGCCGAAGGAGCTTACACCGGCCCGGCGCGGCGCTGGCCCGGCCCAATCGCGCAGCTGCGTGTTGACAAAGAACGGGCTGCTGGC
>DASWTW010000235.1:0-3650 GCA_036401895.1 Herpetosiphonaceae bacterium
ACGCACCAGTTCCTGTCCGGGAAGATTGCCGAACAAGGCCTGGACCTGATCGCTGGCTACGATCGGCGTGAGTTCCATCTCGAAGTTGGGAATGATCCGGCGCATCCAGTAACGCGTCTGCTGGTAGAGTTCGGTCGTGACTTCGCCCGTTTCTTCGTTGTAATAGGCAAGATCCTGATTTGCCAGCATCTCCTGGCGATCACGCGCGACAATATGCACGGCATATTCGCCATGGATACCGGTATCGTAGGGGTCACGATCGTCTTCCTGCATGGGAAACAGCAGCTTGGGACCCAGGCGTTCGGCGTTGAGGTAGTTGAAGCGGTCCTGAAAAAGATTGATGCTTGAATCGTAGCTGATTTGACCATCGAACACACGCATTTCGCCGGCACCGCGCTGGAAGCTGAATAACGCCGACGCTTGATCATCCAGTTCCAAATAGAAGCGCAGTTCAGGGTCCTCGTACTCTTGGTAGAACGCGTCGAGCACCGTGCCAACGCTAGCGAGCTTACCGTTGAGCAGCAATGTGCCATTACGGAGCGTGTCGCGCTGGAATGATTCCCGCGTCCCGTCGTGAAATGCTCCCCGTCGGTGTGATTGCCGCAGCAGCAACAGCGCTTGAATCACGCTCGATTTGCCGGAAGCGTTCGCTCCCACCAGCAGCGTCAGCGGCGCAAAGCGAATCTGCTCGTCAGCGAAGCATTTGAAATTATGCAGCGTCAGGCTGCGGATCATAGCATCACCTCTTGCAGCAGTCGCTGGATGCGCTGGAAACGATATTTGACACTAGCCGGGCTCCCTGTGCCATACGAGATCGCGTTCACGAAATCGATGTCACCGGTCATAACATCGATAAAGCCATCCAGGATCGCCTCGCGCCGCTTTTCCAGATCCTCCAGCGCGTAATCTCGCAGCAGCACACCCCAAACTTCAAAGAGCGGCTTGCTGATCGGCAGGCGCTTATCGCGGCGATCGTAGAGCTTGCGGAAGGCGTAGTGACCGAAAATGCGCCTGGCTTTGACCATGCTTTCGTAGAAGATATCTTTGGTCTGATCGAGCGCGAACGCGGACAGATCGTTGAGCTGGCCCATCGTCCGGTTAAGCAGGCCGTCCAGCGTCGAGGGCTCCTCAGGACTGAAGCGAGTACCGAACTCGTCGTAGGGATTGAAGTGAAACGCCAGGAAACGCAGCACGCACTCGCGGTCCTCCATACGTATGTGACGCACTGAGTTTGCCGTGGCTTCCAGGAACTCAGGCGACCGGGCCAGCTCATTCAGCGTCTGGGTAGCCGGCCCCTGATACAGGGCGTGGCGAATCTCCTGCCCGGTGAGCGTCAGGCCGCCGGTGTTGACGCGGCTGAAGATCAAGAATTTGACCTGATCGGGCGTTTCTGGCTGGATTGTATAGACCGTCAGCCGTGTGCGCTCGGTAAGCGTGGTCTGTAAGTTCAGGGGCAGCTCATCAAAGGTCTTGCCTTCCAGATCCTTGAGGTATTCCAGTCCCGTCAGGCGTAGCTCCTGCTCGTTGCAGAATTTGTTCAGTGTTGTTAGCCGCTGCCGCCCGTCGATGACCAAATAGGTGCTCTCACGCGTGGCGTCGAGATAAAAGGCTGGTAGGGGAATACGCAGCAGCACTGACTCGATCAGCCGACTCTGGCGCGTTTTGTCCCAGATGAAGTTGCGCTGGAACTCGGGATCGAGCACGATGCGCTTCTTTTCGATCAGCCTGAGTGCATGGTAGAGCGGCATCTGCTCCTGATCCACACGAATCAAGGTTGGGTTAAACGGGCTGCTGATATCGCCGTCGGGTGCGGCAGCCTCAGCACCGCCCGGAACCAGCGCATCGTCAGCGCTCTGCACTTCGTCGTCGGTCGAGCGCTGCTGAACCAGAATACGCCCCTGGATCGTCGCCGACCACTCGCCGCCTGCGCGCTCGGGCGGCCGCACATAGGCCGCCCCATCGCGGCGCAGCAGCAGCTCCAGCCGATCCTGCTCATCCTCGCCGAGCGGCTGCTCGCGCCGCCGCCCAATCGTCTGCACCAGCTCATAGAGCGATAAATCCTGATCTTGCTCGACGAGCGCTTCGAGCGCCATGATCAGCATCTCGTCCACGTAATTATTGGCTATGCTCACGCTGTACCTCCTGCACGCCCATCCTGGACGCTCTCCTCGATGGTTCTGATCTCGTCGGGCCGTAGCCCATACAGCGCATAGACCCGCTCGTCGATCTCGCGCTCCTGTGCGCTCACATTCGCCCGTGCATCAGCTGCTTTCGCCGCCAGAATCTGCTCGACCAGGCGATCGATAGCGCTAGGGCTACTGGTGGGAGGAATAGGCAATGCTTCTAACGCAGTAGGTTGCACCTCATACCACCCATTTTGCTTTCCCACAAAGACGCTTTTAGCGTAAAAATGGGAGATATTTGAATTTAATGTGCCCAGTACAAAGAAGAGGTTGCTCTTTGGCGCTACGAAGTACGATGTATTCCCAAGAATATAACCGCTTCTATTAAAGGCGAACGTGGGACGAATAGATATTTTTGTTGAAATAATCTTATCCTGCTCAAATTCCTGCCAATAAGTACATGATCGCAATTCCCAGAAATACTTACCCTGATCGTCTCGCTTAATCAGTGATGTACGCATCTCCTGGAACCTTGAATAAATCGCTGGATATGAACGGGCGAAGACCATTTCAGCATCCATTTCTGGTAGATTGGACCAGAGATGAAGTATATTTGCTGAAGACTCAATCTTGATCAGATATTCTTCACCAAATGTTGCTTGCCAGCGTTTGATATTTTCTCCACGTAGAAATGGTTTAAGTAATTCCTCGCTTGACGGGTGTTCGGCTATCAGTCGGTCACGTGTGTCACGATCAACGACGAATGCTTCATTAAATCCACTTGTAATACCTCGATAAACGCGCCCCTTCACATACTCGCCCAGCGGCATGCCGGCGCGGCGCAGCTTTTCGAGCAGACGCTGCGTGGCCTGGCCCTCAAGTCGCCAGCCGTCGGCGGTAAGCGCCTTCTGGCGAATGATCGGCGCGGCGGGCGCGCGCTCCACCGCCGACTGGCGCGCAGCGGTTACGATCTGCGCAAACTCTCCCACGCGCGCAGAAGGGTTCCAGTTCAGCGCCAGCAGCTCCTGGTCCTCGTCGGGCTTGCCTTTGCGCGCGACGATGATGCTGGGATACGCGATCGCCGTGAAGACCGGCGCGTCGCCAAAGTCGATCAGCTGCGCGATCGTCATGTTGTCCGCCAGGAAGCGCCGCAGCTTCTGGCCGTAGCTGGCGCGGAAATATTTGTTGGACGAGATGAAGGCCAGCACGCCGCCCTCGCGCAGCAGCTGAACGGCGCGCTCGTAGAAATACACATACAGGTCGGCGGTGCCGGTATAGCTGTCGTACTGTTGGGCAAGCTCCGGCTTGCGCTCTTTGATCTGCTCCTGGCGTACATACGGCGGATTGGCGATCACCACGTCGAAGCCGTCGGTCAGACCGAACATCCACTCGGGGTCGAAGAAATCGGCGCGCTGGTTCTGATCGTACGGGTTCCAGGCTGCCAACCGCCTGGCTGTAGCATCGCCCAGGACCGTGCGGCCCAACGCATCGGCGAGCGGCGCGCGCCGCGGGGTGTCGCGCTCGCGA
>DASWTW010000236.1:0-7267 GCA_036401895.1 Herpetosiphonaceae bacterium
GAACAGCTGCCGGAGGCGATTCGGGAACTGGTCCTCGATGATCAGCGGCTGCGCAACGCCATCTGCTGGTCGGTGTTCGACGACTGACACGGTGCGCAGAGATCGGCACGTCCCAACATGCCCAGCGGCCTGTGAGGAGCAGAAGCTGAGCCGTATGACTCTTTCACACGCTCCTTCCAGGATCTAGCGCTGATCATCCTCCTTAGTAATTGCGGCCTGCACTCACAGGAAGTGGCTGATGCGCAGCTGCGAGATCTGGATCTCGACGGTGCGATGCTCACCCGGTATTATGTGTTGCCTATTTTGCTGATCCACAGGCCTTGACTATTCTTCTCGGGCGTGCGGCAATTCCCTGCTCGTCATCTGCCAGTGTGCGGTGGCGCAGCGGGGAGTTGCACCGTAACGCGGAGCCCGCCAGCGGCCCGGGGAGTAAGGGTGAGGGTTCCGTCGTGTGCTTGGGCGATGCTTTTGACGATTGCCAGGCCGAGGCCGACACCTGCGTGATCAGCGCGTATGCGTTCAGTGCCGCGATGAAACGGCTCGACCAGCGTGGTAACCAACTGTGGGGTGAGCTTCTCACCGGTGTTCTCGACCGTGAGCACCACATGCTTGGGCTGAACGCTGGTCGTGACCCACACGGTGCCCTGTTCAGGCAGATTATGGACGATCGCGTTATGCACGAGGTTTGTCGTCATCTGTAGCAGGAGCGCGTGTGAGCCGATGGTTGGGGTCACGTCGCCGCAGGTTTCAATGGTGATGCCATGCTTTTCTGCGAGGGAGAGGAGCGTTTCAGTGGCTTCTTCCGCTATGAGGGACAGGTCGACGTGTACGCGGGCGAAGGACCGTTGGTCGGCGCGGCTGAGCAGGAGCAAGGCTTCAATGAGGTCGATCGCGCGGGTGTTGACGGCGTGGAGGCGGTCGACAAGTTCGCCGGTGTCGCGGCTCAGATCGTTGCGGGCCACGTCGAGCAGTGTCTGCGTGATCGCCAGCGGGGTGCGCAGCTCGTGGGAGGCATTGGCGGCGAATCGCTGCTGTTCGGCGACGTGTGCTTCGAGCCGCGCGAGCATGGCGTCGAAGGCGTCGGCGAGCTCACGGAACTCATCGCTGCGGCCTGGGAGCTGGATTCGGTGGGAGAGCGATCCGTTCGCGGCCATGCGTGTAGCATCGGTGATGCGAGTCAGCGGGGCGAGCATACGGCCGGCGAGCAGCCACCCTCCCGCGAGACCGAACACCAACAGGAACGCCAGCACGATGGCCGCTGGCGGAGCGAAAGCGCGCAGGAAGAAGTTACTGTTCCCGGGCACTAAGCCACCGATGGTGTTGATCGCACTGTCGGGTACGTATCGCAGGAGGAACTCAAACGATCTTACGCGCTGGCCGGCAAGCCATGCGGCAGTGAGCAGCAAGGCACCTGCAAGCATGAGGAAGCCGGCGTAGCTGAGAGTAAGTTTGAGGCGAACACTCAAACCAGCGGCTCTATTCACGATCTCCTCCCTCACGCCCGGTGCCTGGTGCTGTGTCGATGCGATAGCCGGCGCCGGGTACGGTGCTTATGATCCAGGGTTCGCCGAGCCGTTTGCGCAGTGCCGAGACCGTGATGCGCACGGCGTTGGTGAACGGGTCGGCGTTCTCATCCCACGCTCGCTCTAAAAGTTCTTCGGCGCTGACGACGCCGCCTTCGGCAGCGACGAGAACTTCGAGCACGGCGAACTGCTTCCGGGTAAGCGCGACGTAGCGGCCGTCGCGGTAGACCTCGCGGCGGAACGGGTCCAGACGCAAGCCTGCGATCTCGCGCACAGGTGGCCTGTTGTGGGCGCGCCTGCGGTCGAGCGCTCTGAGACGGAGGACGAGTTCTCGGAGATCGAACGGCTTCGTGAGGTAGTCGTCGGCGCCGAGCTCGAACCCGGTAGCCTTGTCGTCGAGACGGTCGGCAGCGGTGAGCATGAGGATCGGTATGCCGCTGCGGGAGGCGACGATGCGTTTGGCGATCTCGTCACCGGAAGGGCCGGGAATATCGCGGTCGAGGACGGCGATGTCATAGGCGTTGACGCTCAGCAGCTCCAGCGCGGTGTCGCCGTCACCGGCGATGTCTGCCGCAATCGCTGCCAGGCGGAGGCCATCACGGATGGCTTCTGCCAGATAGGGCTCGTCCTCGACGATTAACACACGCATGCGCCGATTATAACAGCTGGCACATATCGTCGGCATATCGAAAACCACATACGTGCTGGCAACACCACGCCTCCTAGACTGGAGGCATGATCTACAAACCAGCAAGCACAACGACCCGCCGGATTCCCAAAATCCTTTTCGCCGGTCTGCTCGTCGTCGTCGCGGCGATCGCCGCAGCCCTCGGCTACCCGTCGCTGACGTCCTCGTCCTCGACGGCCGCATCACCGATCGACGTCCCCCGCAGTGATCCCGCTCGATCACAACTACCGCCTCGGCAAGCAGCGAATGATGACCCCGAATCACCCGCCGACGCCCCTCGCAGTGAGCACACTCGGCCACACCTGCCGCCTCGGCAAGCGCTGGATGAGGCCGCGTCACCGATCGACATCCCTCGCGATGAGCAGCGTGGTGCACTTAGCGCGGCCGATGGTGTCGTCCCCGACGGCACGACGGTCTTTGATGACGAGGTTCCAGGTGTAGCCAACCTTGATCCTGCGCTCCTCGATGCCCTGCGCCAGGCTGCAACCGATGCCGCAGACGACGGAGTCGTGTTCTTCGTCGATAGTGGCTGGCGTTCCCCGGAATACCAGAATCAGCTGCTTCGTGAGGCAGTTTCCGAGTACGGGTCCGAAGCGGAAGCCGCCCGATGGGTGACCACCGCAGAGACATCTGCTCACGTGTCGGGGGACGCGGTCGACATTGGACCATTCGATGCCACGGCGTGGCTGTCCGAGCACGGCGCCGAGTACGGGCTGTGCCAGATCTACAGCAACGAATCCTGGCACTACGAGCTGCGCCCCGAAGCCATCGATCACGGCTGCCCGCCCATGTACGCCGACCCTACACACGATCCAAGGATGCAGCAGTAAGTGTTGGTACTCGAAACAATACCTTTCAAGTAACCACCAAAGCACGAAGGCACCAAGGCTTTAAGAAATCCTGAAGCCCTTCGTGTCGTGGTGTCTTGGTAGTAACACTCTCAGCGTTCCTATTTGAAAGATGTTGGTACTAGAAACATCTTGGAGGCACAACGTGGAAATCCTCAAGGTACACAACCTTTCGAAGGTATACGGAAAAGACGACACGCAGATCAAGGCCATAGATGGCGTCAGCTTCAGCGTGGAAAAAGGCGAGTTCGTCGCCATCGTCGGCCCTTCCGGCTCGGGCAAATCGACGCTGCTGCACATCCTGGGCGGCGTGGATACGCCCAGCTCCGGCCAGGTGCTGGTGGATGGCACGGACATCTGTGCCCTCGACCAGACGAAGCTAGCTATCTTCCGGCGCCGGCAGATTGGCCTGATCTACCAGTTCTACAACCTGATCCCCATCCTCAACGTCGAGGAAAACATCAGCCTGCCGCTGCTCCTGGATGAGCGCAGTCTGGACGAGGCGCGCCTGAAGGAGATCGTCGCCACGCTGGGGCTGGCCGATCGGACCAAGCATCTGCCGAGCCAGCTCTCCGGCGGGCAGCAGCAGCGCGTCTCCATCGGCCGGGCGCTGATCAATACCCCCGCGCTGGTCCTGGCCGACGAGCCGACCGGCAACCTGGATAGCGCCAATTCCAAGGAGATCATCGCGCTGCTCAAGCTTTCCAACCAGCGGTACCACCAGACGCTGATCGTAGTAACCCACGATCGCGACATCGCACTACAGGCCGACCGCATCATCTCCTTCGGCGACGGGCGCATCGTGCGTGACGAGGCGGTGCGAGCATGAACATCCTCACGACGTATACTTTGAAGTACCTGCGGCTGAACAGGAAGCGTACTGCGGTGACCATCCTGGGGGTGATCCTGTCCGCCGCCCTGATCTGCGGGGTGTTCCTGCTGGGCGTCAGCTTCCAAAAGGTGATGATCGAACACGAGATCTTTATGGCAGGGAATTGGCACGCCCGGTTCCATGCCGTGCCCTATGTACAGGCGAAAGATATTACCGAACACAGCGCCGTCCAGACAGCGATGCTCAGCCAGCCGCTCGGGAAGGCCACCTACGGCAGCCGCAACACAGTTCGGCCCTACCTGTATGTCACCGCCTATGACGCGCTTGCATTCCAAAACCAATCCATCCGGCTGATTTCCGGACGCTTCCCCCAAAAAGAGGATGAGCTGCTCATTTCGGGGGTGATGGTTGAGGACTCTGGCCTGGGCTTGAAACCTGGCTCCACCGTGCAGCTGGCATTTGGCACGCGGAATATTCCCAGCTACGATGAAAAGGTCAAGGCATGGGGAGGAGAAGAATATGTCGTTCTGGAAGATGGGGAAACCTTTACACCGTCCGCTTCCAGAATCTACACGGTGGTCGGCGTGATGGCGCCGCTGGTCGATGAGACCAGCATGCCCGCAGCGTTCCCGGCCCTCACGTATCTCGACCAGGCGCAATTGGCAGCCGCAGACAACGTGGACATCACGATCCTGGCTCGCGATCCGCGTAACATTAACACCAGCGCGCCGGAGATGGCGAAGAGCGCCGGCTTGGAGGTGATCACCGGTCCGGATGGCCAGCCGGCGAAGGAGAGCATTTCTTATAATGAGCGGCTGCTACCCTGGATGGGCGGCAGCGGCCGTTCCAACTACGTGCGCTTCTTCCTGGTGATCATCGCCACCCTGATCGCCCTGATCGTGGGCGGCTCGGCATTGGTGATCTACAACGCTTTCGCCATCTCGATCGGCGAGCGCAAAAAGCAGTTCGGCATGTTTGCCAGCGTGGGCGCCACAGCCGCGCAAATCCGTCGCATCGTGCTAACCGAAGCTGGGGTCATCGCGGCGATCGGCATTCCGCTAGGCATCCTGGGCGCCATCGCCGGGGTAGGAATCCTGCTGAAGCTCACCCAGGGGATCGTCTCCCAGCTGATCGTTGACGCGGAGCAGGGAATGCCGCTGGTGGTCTCGCCGCCGGTTATCGGACTGACGGTGCTGTTTTCCGCGACGACCATCCTGCTCTCGGCCTGGGTGCCTGCCCGGCGCGCCTCCCGGGTTTCGCCCATCGACGCCATTCGCCAGAGCGGCGAGATCCAGGAGGACCAGTCGCTCAACCTGCGCACCAGCCCGCTGATTCGGCGTGTGTTCGGGTTCGAGGGCGAGCTGGCGCTTAAATCCCTCAAGCGCGATCGCAAGAAATACCTCACCACCTTACTCTCGCTCATGATCAGCATCATCCTGTTCGTGGCCTTCAACGCCCTGATGCTGTACACCAATACCACCCGCAGCATGGCGAGCAAAGCGATGAACTTCGACCTGATCATCGACCTGGACTACCGCCAAAGCCATGCTCGGCAATTTGCCGACCTGGTCAGCCAGCTGCCAGAAGTGCAGCGGGTTACCTATAGACGCTCCACCTACGAGCAGTACGTCCCCCCGCGCGCGGTGATCACCGACCCGGCGTACCAGGCCTTGCAGGAGCTCAACAGCTTTAAATTTGAAAATCTACCTCGCGCCATAGAAGGCGGTCAATACCAGTTTGTGCTTGAGGTGAGCGCCGTGGGGCCGGCCGAGTTTAGCCGCTACGCTGCGCAGCTCGGTCTGGACCCGCAGCAGTATTCCGATCCAGCCAAGCCGCTGGGCATCCTGGTTAACCACACCAGCCTGCGCCAGGGCGGCAAGCTGTACGATTTCGACCTGTTCAACCTGAAGCCGGGCGATACGATGACGGTCTCCCCGATGTCAGGCTGGCCCTCCTCCAAAGCCGGGGACGAAGCGCCGGCCAGCCTGACGTGGACGGTGGGCGCGGTCACGGAGGAGACACCCGTGGGCTTTCTGGGGGTGACGCTGGTTCCGCAACTGTTCGTCTCGGACGCCGTTTTCGACGGTTTGAGCGACCGGCTGCTGGAACTGGGCCCGATCAATCCAGGGGCGATGTACGTCCAGAGCGATACCCCGGACGCGGCAGTGGAGGCTATCGAACGGCTCTACAAGACGACGGTTGGAGGCAATTTCTCGTACTATTCGGTGGCGGAGTTCAATAAGAGCCAATATTTGCAGACGATGATGACCAACCTGTTCTTCTACGGGTTCCTGACGCTGATCACGCTGATCGGGGTGACCAATATCGTCAACACGCTGGATACCAACATCAAGCTGCGCCGGCGCGAGATCGCCATGCTCAAGTCGGTCGGGCTGACGCCGGGTGGCTTCCTGCGCATGCTGCGCTACGAGAGCCTGTTCTACGGGCTGACTGCCCTGTTGTACGGGCTGCCGCTGGGGATTGCGCTCAGCGTTTTCATTTACTACCAGTTTGGCGGGGTGAGCACGTTTGCCTTCACCCTGCCCTGGGGAGCGATCGCGGCCTGCGTACTGGGCATCCTGGCGATCGTTTCTGTCACCATGATGATCTCCGGCGTGATGATCCGCAACGACAACATCGTGGATACAATCAAAGAGGAAAATGTGTAAATACCAGACGTGTAGTGATCAGCACAGGAGGCATTGGCATGTCACCGCAGCGAATCGGCATCATTCATCCGGGGGCCATGGGCATCTCGCTTGCCGCAGCGGCACAGAACAGCGGACACGAGGTCTATTGGGCCTCGCACGGCCGGAGTTCGCAAACACATGACCGCGCAGCAGCATTCAGCCTGCATGATACCTCCACGCTCGCACAGCTCTGCAAAACCTGCGATGTCATTGTAAGTGTGTGTCCACCGCATGCGGTGCAAGACGTGGCGAATCAGGTGCTGAGCCACGAGTTTCAAGGCCACTTTCTCGACGTCAATGCGATCGCCCCGCAACGTGCTCGGGAGATGGGTACGGCCCTGACCAGCGCAGGTATGACCTTTACCGACGGCGGCATCATCGGTGGGCCGGCGTGGCAGCCTGGGAAAACGTGGCTCTATCTCTCAGGGCCACAGGCTGCCATCGCGGCCTCATGGTTCGCAGCCGGACCACTGGAAACGAATGTGGTCGGCGATACGATTGGCGAAGCCTCGGCTCTCAAAATGTGCTATGCGGCCTATACCAAAGGCACAACGGCACTCTTGTGCGCCGTGCTTGCGGCGGCGCACCAGCTTGGCGTGCAGGATGCCCTGTATGCCCAATGGGAGCGCGAGGACACCGGCGCTGCTGAGCAGTCGGTTCGGCGTGTCCAACAGGTAACGGCTAAA
>DASWTW010000237.1:0-4404 GCA_036401895.1 Herpetosiphonaceae bacterium
GCCGTCGGACAGCCAGCCCGGATTGACGACCTGGCTTCCGTCGATCGTTTCTACGCCGCGCGTGTCTGCCGGTCCGCCACAGCAGACCAGCGCGGGCTGGTAGGCGCGGATCAACGAGGTGAGCAAGGCTACGCCGTGGCCTCCACTGGCCTGGCGATCGGTGTGCGTGCTCTGTGGCGGCACGGCGAACAGGAGAATGCGGCGCGGCGCGGTGCGGAATACATCGTTGTAGGCATGGAGATGCTCAAAAGCGACGCGAGCTTCCCAGGCCGGAAAATGGATCGTCTCGTCCGCTGCTGCCTGATCCTGGGTCAGCTCGCCACCAAAGCCGGCGACGACATCGGTTGTGCCCAGTACGGCGGCGGTGCGGTGAACCAGATGTATGCGCGCCGGTCCTCGATAGGTCTTTACCATACGGTTAATCGTCGCCAGCGCTGGATCGTGAGCGCCCGGAATCAGGTAGATCGGCGCGCCAAGCGATCCCAGCCGCTCGATCGCCGCATGATACGTTTCCTCAGCCGGGATCTCTGCGGATGATGCGCCGGGCTGTGGCGGGGCAATAACATTGCCCAGCAGCAGCACAGCCCCGATCTGCGTACCGCGAACCTTTTCGATAAGCGTCTCAAGCCGATCGAGACGGCCGGCGATCATATTAATAACCAGTGCATACATTGCCTGCCTCCGCCAGCACAGCCGCTCTCGCTTGATCTGCCATTCCTCGGCTGCGCTGCTGTGTTTATCATAGGCCGGCGCTGCGCTGCCGCAGGTTGCTATTGCTTCACATAGCGTGGCGGTTCGCTCATCTGTTATGAGCTATCTCGGGGAAGTGCCAGACTCATACTGCGCTTGAAGGCGCTCGCTCTTTTGCAGCAGGTCGACGATCGCTGCGAGCACGCGGGCCGGCGAGGCCGGTTTTTCAAGATAGGCATCGGCATGAAACTGCTGCCGCCGCGCCGACGATACCGGCCCAGAGGCAAGCACCAGCACGCGGATTCCGGGCCACCACTCCTGGCAGAGCTGAATCAAGAGGCTGCCGGTTGATGGGTACGGCGCAGGATCGATCAGCAGCAAATCGGGCGGCGTATGTTGGGCGCTGCTCCAGCCGCGCTCCGGTGTGGCCTCGCAGACGATGGATGCGTTGGGAATACGACGCTGCACCACAGCGCGGGTCGACGCGGCAGCTCCCGAGTCGGCGTCAATAATTAAAACATGATTAGACATAACGAATCTCCTTCTCTCGCTCCACGGTTAATTCTGCTCACTCTTCTATGCTTCGTCGCAGGATAGCAGCGCGTGTCTGGCTGGAGCGGAAAGAAGTCCTGACGGTTGGTGAAGAGACGGCAACAGTAACGATCTTTGTTCTACCGATAATCTATATTTTCATCCCACAATCAACCCATTTATAGCTCCGATACAGTTTTTGGCAGGCGCGTACCTGGACGGTACAGTGCTCGAACCGCTAGGCTGTCCGTAGTGAACGGCTTTTGCAGCTCTGGCGAAGCCGCATTCGGAGGTTATTTATGGAAGCGCTTATACCTGTTTTGATCATTGTCGTCGCCGTGTATATCTTCCGCACGCATCAGCTTGAGGGCAAGGTCGACAGCCTGGAGCAGCAGCTCGATCGTCTGGCCTCGGCTGCCCGGCGAACCTTACCCACACTAGCTCCAGCGCCGCCGCCTGTGGTGACACCTGTGCTGGAGCAAACTAGTATCCCAACGCCGCCGCCACTGCCCGTAGCTCAGCGCCCGCCGGTGGCCGTCCGAGCGGAAACCTTTGTCGCTCCGCAGCCGCCGGCTGCACCCGTCCCGCCACAGCAGGCATCACGCAGCCGCGAAGAGTGGGAGTTGCTGGTCGGCGGTCAATTCCTCAACCGGATCGGCGCGTTCGCCCTGATCCTCGGCGTGGGCTTCTTTCTCAAGTACGCGTTCGACAATAACTGGATCAACGAGACCATGCGCGTGCTGATCGGGCTGCTCGCCGGTGCCGGGCTGCTGGCTGGTGGTGAGCGGGCCAGGCATAAAGGATTGCCGATCTTTGCGCATGGCCTGGTCGGCGCGGGATTGGCGATTCTGTATCTCGCTGTGTACGCGGCCTACAATTTCTACCAGCTTGTGCCGCAGCCGGTCGCCCTCGGCGCAATGTCGCTGGTCACGATCCTGGCGTTTATCCAGGCGCTGCGCTACAACGCCTTGTCGATCTCGCTGCTGGGCTGGGCCGGCGGTTTCTTGACACCGTTTCTGCTGGCCAGCGATCAGGCCAGCGCTGTGGGCCTGTTCGCCTACATCTTGCTGCTCGATCTTGGCCTGCTGGCGGTGGTTTTCAAGCGGGACTCGTGGGTTGTGCTTGAGCTTTTGACGCGCGGCGCGACCTACGTCGTCTATGGAACCTGGTACATCAGCAGCTATACGTCGGCCGAATTTGGCGTAGCCGTGCTTTTTCTGTCGCTCTTCTGGGCGCTCTTTTTCCTGCTGCACGTGGCACATGTGCTCAGAAAGGGAACCGATTACATTGAGCTCCGACATCTGGGCGCGGCGGTGAATACGCTGGTGTTTTATGCAGCGCTCTACAGCCTGGTGAACCCGCTCTATCCCGGCTGGATGGCGGGCGTAACGCTGCTGCTCGGCGCGATCTACGCCGGCACGGCGCTGGTGCTTATGCGCCGGCGGCCGGATGCTACGGTTGTTCACGCGCAGTATATGTTGACCGCGATCGGCGCGCTGGTGCTGGCAACCGCGCTCCAGTTCGATAGCTCCCTTACGCTGATCGCCTGGTCGCTGGAAGCGCTGGCGCTGCTGTGGTGCGCTGAGCGCTGGAAGCTCGGCTATGTTCGCTATGCGGCGCTGAGCATCTTTCCGCTGGCGGTGGGGCAGCTGCTGATTATGCCATCTACCTACGGCTATAACCCGATCGATATGTTCACGCCGCTGCTCAACCAGCGCGCGCTGGCCTGGTCGATCCTGGTGCTAACACTGGCCGTAAGCACGCGCCTCTTCCGCGATCAGACGCAGCAAAGCAACCGCGATCTGTCGGCGAGCCTGCATCTTGCCTGGTCGGTGCTGCTGCTGGGGCTGCTGACCGTCGAGACCAACGATGTGTTCCGGCTGCTGCTTAACAGCGCGCCCTTCGATCAGGTTGCCCATCTGCGCTACATGCGGTGGCTGGCGATCGGTGTGCTCTGGATGGCGTTCTCGCTGCCGCTGATCTGGGGCGGAACCAAAACTACCGCTCAATCGCTGGCATACGTCGGCGTTGGCGCGGGCTTGATGGCGGTCGTGCTGGTCGCGCTGGTTGGTCTCTTTTTCGCGCCGATCACACAGTTCCAGCTGCTGCTCAACGTGCGCGTCGCGGCGTTCATGCTGGTGATCGCCGGGCTCTGGCTGTATGTGCGCCTGTTCGGCAAGCAGCCGGAGTGGCGTCTGCCGCAGCTCTGGTATACCCTGATCGCGCTGCTGATCTTTGAGTTGATCACCGTCGAGACCAACGATGTCTTTGAACATGCAATGTCGACGATGGGTCTTTTCCCGAGCAACGAGGCCGCCTGGGAAGCGGGAAACCGCCTGGAAAATCTTCAGCAGCTAGCGATCTCAAGCGTATGGCTGGCGTATGCCTCGGTGCTGATCGGCCTGGGCTTCTGGCGACGTGTCCCGGCCCTGCGGCTTGGCGCAATCCTGCTGGCGGGCATCACGATCCTCAAGATTTTCGTCTATGATCTGGCCTTCCTGGAGCCGTTGTATCGCATCTTCTCATTCATTGGGCTGGGCCTGATCCTGCTGGGCGTTTCCTATCTCTACCAGCGCTACAAAGCGCTGATCTTCGGCACACCGGTAGCGCCCACCGCCTGATGTCTCCTTCACAGCGCGCTATTGAAGCAGCAATCAATGGCGCGCTGTGCTCAAAACTGTTACAGATTGTAGTGGATGGTATAATATGGGGACTGCCGTGTGGATTTCTGCCCACACCACCCAGCCACTGCGTTTGCTAAGCTGCCAGCTACGGCGATCACCTGAATGAGTGTCCCCCAACACTGCGGTATCGCTCCGGTCGAATCTGGAGACGTGGACGGGGATCTGCTCGTATGTGACAATTGAATCCGCCTGTGTATGTCGTGCCGCGCTAGCACGATTTGAGTACCATGATGTCCACACAAAACATTGAAGTGGTTCGCCATCAGCTAGCGAACCAGATTCCTCCAACCTTGGAGCAAACTGCTCAGCTCCTCGCCAGCATCGACGCGCTTGAGACGCTGGTGACCTCAGCGCAGCAGGAGACGGCCCAGCGACAGGATATGGCGGCGGCGCTGTGGGCCAGCGATCAGCGCTTTCGCGCGATGTTTGAGCAGGCTGCGGTCGGAATGGCGGTGGTTGGCCTGGACGGTCGCTGGCTGCGGGTCAATCGCCGGTTGTG
>DASWTW010000238.1:0-2221 GCA_036401895.1 Herpetosiphonaceae bacterium
AACCGTCTGCGTACCGAACGTCCCCAGGATGAGATCGCGCTGCACACGCGTGCCTTCAGGTATTTTTTGCAGCGCATGCGGCAAGCTGATCCAGCTCAGGGCAATCCAGCCGACGAGCAGCGCTGCTTTGTTCATCTGAGCGAGCTGCGCGATCTGCTGACCGAAAATCGTGAGTGGCACACGATCGCCACGCTGGTCGCGGCTGCCCGCGCGGCACACCCGCAGCAGATACGTCATCACCATCTGCTTGGGCTGTACGAAGGCTTTGTTGCAGTGCGTACCCTGGACTATGCCCGCGGCGAGGCGCTGCTCTCGGATCTGCTGGCACGCCCAGATCTGGACGCCGATGTGCGCGTGCGTGTTTTGCATGCGCTCGGGATCGTACACTGGGTGCAGACGCACTATGCGCGCGCGCTGTCGTACTGCCAGCAATTCTACGAGCTTGCCCATGCGATCGGCGATCGTGTGTATGAGGGCGGCGGCCTCCTCAACATGGGCCTGATCTACCACGAAACCGGCTACTACGATCAGGCGCTCGATCTGTTTATGCGCAGCCTCCAGATCTTTCAGGATATGGACGATAGCTACCGCGAGGCGCGCGCGCTCTGGCATGTTGGCCTGGCCGCGATGCAGCTTGGCCGCTGGGATGTTGCCGAGCGTCATTTTGATCTGGCGATCGAGCGCTACCGATCGTTGAGCATAGACGCGCCGCTGGCCAATTTATACTGGTGCCGGGGCAGCCTTTCGCATCTGCTGGGCGACGAGGCCGCCAGCGAGGCCGCTTACCGGCAAGGTCTGGCGATCGCGCAGGCAGCAGAGCATGGCCACCCCAAAGCCGCGCTCGACAACTGGCTGTACCTCGGGCTGCTGTATCAAACCCAGGCGCGCTGGCAGGCGGCGCTGGAATGTTACGACCACGCGGCGAGCCTGGCGCAGCAGCTCAATAATCAGCATCTCCTGGCGCTCACGCTGTATCGGCGCGGCAATGTGTTTCAGCATCAGGGCCAGCTGGACGATGCGCTCCAGTCCTACCGCGACGCGATCGATCTGATCGAGAATCTGCGTGGCGCGACCGAAGACGAGATGATCAAGATCGGGCTGCTCGGCACCACGCAGCAGGTGTATGAGGCGATGGTGCTGCTCTGCCTGGCCTGTGAGCGTCCCGTCGAAGCTTTCGAGTACGTGGAGCGCGCCCGATCACGCGCCTTCCTCGACACGCTGACCCGCAAGTCGCCGGAGCTGTACGACGCGGTCGCGCAAGCCGTCGCGACGATGCCCGAGATCCAATCCCGGCTGCCCGCAGACGCGCTGCTGGTCGAGTATTTCACCACTGGCGTTGTGCCGCGCGGCGAGCATCTGCTCAACAAGCTGCCGCCGTCGAACACACGTCTGCGCGAGCAGCTCTTGCTGCCGCCGCATGTGCTGATCTTTGCCATTGCCAGGGAGCAGGTCGAGGTGTATCAGGCCGCGCTCGATCCGAATACGCTGCGGCCGCTGCCCAACGATCCCGGCCCTGGCCGCCGGCTATTGCATGGCCGGATGCTGCCGCAGCTCTACGAGCGGCTGATCGCGCCGATCAGCCATCTGCTGGCCGGCCGCGAGCTGCTCTATGTGATCCCGCATGGCCCGCTGCACTATGTGCCCTTCCAGGCGCTGCGCTCCGCCGACGGCGCCTATCTGATCGACAATCTTATGCTGGCCCGAGCGCCCAGCGCGACGATTCTGCTGCGCAACTGTCTCGGCCGTCATCCCAGCCGCGCCAAGCGTGTCGTCGCGCTGGGCTACAACGATCAAGGCGACGCGGCGCTGCTGCACGCGGAGGCTGAGGCGCGCTCAGTGGCGCAGCTGCTCGATGGCGAGGCCTGGACCGGCTCGTCGCCCAAGAGTCGCTTGCTGCTGGAGCAAGGCCGCGAGATGCGCTGGCTACATGTTGCCTGTCATGCCGTGTTCAAGCCCGGCGATCCGCTGGACTCCGAGCTGCGGCTGGGCGAGGGCGATGCGCTGAGCGCCCGCACGATCATCGGCGAGTTGGATCTGGGCGTTGATCTGGTGGCTCTGAGCGCCTGTACCAGCGGTCTAAGCCAGGTGGTCTCCGGCGATGAGCTGCTTGGATTGCAACGGGCGTGTCTCTATGCGGGAGCGCCGACAGTGGTCTGTACGCTCTGGGAGGCCGCCGATCTGGTGACGCGCTTTGTGATGGAGCGCTTCTACACCGATCTGC
>DASWTW010000239.1:0-49154 GCA_036401895.1 Herpetosiphonaceae bacterium
TGCGCTATGCCCTGGAGTGGACGCGCGCCTGATGTGTTCCGGGCGTGGGCTTCCGCCGCTTTCGTGAATACTGCGAATCGTTTACACTAGGGAGATGCGCGTCACTATGCCGCGCCGCCGCTGGTGTCGCCCGGCATGACGCAGGGATGCGTTAGGGGGTGTCCATGATTACGATTGAGCGGTTGACTAGCGCGCGGCTCCAGGCTGTGCAGTCTGAGCTGATCCGGCTGCTTGACGATGCCGTAGCCAGCGGCGCGTCGGTCGGGTTTATGCCGCCGCTGGCTCCATCCGAAGCCCTGCACTACTGGCAGAGTGTGAGCGCCGACCTTGAGCGCGAAGCGCGGGCGCTGCTGGTCGCGCGCGATGACGAAGGAATCGTCGGGACGGTCCAGCTTGCGCTGCCGTTGCAGCCGAACGCGCGTCATCGCGCCGAGGTGCAAAAGCTGCTGGTGCATACGCGTGCACGACGAAAGGGAGTCGGACAGGCGCTCATGGCGGCGATCGAGGCGCTGGCCGTGCAGGAGGGCCGCAATTTGCTGGTGCTCGACACGCGTCAAGGCGACGACGCCGAGCGCCTGTATCGGCGGCTGGGCTACATCGAGGCCGGAGCTATTCCGCTGTATGCGCAAAGCGCCGACGGCAGCCTGCACACCACGATCTTCTTCTACCGCCAGCTCGGTAGTTAGCTGCGCGATCAAGCCGGGAGCGCTGCTGTGAGCGATCAGGTTCCGTTCGATGTCTCCGTTACCTATGACGAGCAGGGCCATGAGGTTGCCAGCCGGCCGGCCGAGATGCGCCGGGCGATCGGCTGGCTGAGCGAGCGTCTAGCGGGTCTGGATCGACGACAGCGGGCGCGCGTGTGCGGTCTGTGCGGCGTCTATGCGCGCATTCTGCGGGATTTCGACGCCGCTCACGCCTTCCTGCATCAGGCGCTCGACCTGGCTGCGCAGCTCGGCGATGAGCGTCTGCTCTTCAACAACCGCATTCGGCTGGCGCATGTGTATCAGTGGCAGGCGCAGTACGCGCGCAGCAATGAGCTGTTTGAGAACCTGCTCGCGACCTCCCACGATCAGCCGCTGCTGGCTTCCCTTCTCGATTTCCTCTACCAGCACGCCGGGAAGAACGCGTTTGATCAGCAGCAGTATGATCGCGCCGAGCACTATTTGCGGGAGGCGCTCCGTTTGCGGCGCGTCAAGGGTGATCTGGCGCTGATCGAGTCTACCGAGCACGCGCTGGCGCTGGTCCAGCAGCGGAAGCAGCACACGGGCTGAATAATAAAGAAAGCCATCATATACATGAACAAAATCAGCTCTAACATGCAGGGCGTCGGCTTTCTCGTGCTGGGGATGTTGATCTTTTCGCTCCAAGATATTGCGGTTAAATGGATCGGCGGTGACTATCCGGTATTAGAAATTGTCACGTTTCGCAGCATGATTGCCATACCGCTCACCCTGCTCTTGTTTCGCTATGAAGGAGGCACGGAACTGCCCACCACGCAACGGCCCACGCTTGAATACATTCGCGGTGGATGCTATTTTCTCTCCTATACCACGTACTTTATGGGATTGGCGGCGTTGCCGTTGGCTGAGATCGCCGGGATTAAGTTTTCGGGTCCACTGATGATAACCTGCTTATCGGTGGTGATGTTGGGCGAGACAGTTGGGCCACGTCGCTGGCTGGCTTTGCTCGTCGGTTTTATAGGTGTGCTGCTGATCGTCAGACCTGGGACAAGCTTCAACCTGGGATCTATTTTTATTTTAATATCCGTGTTCTTCTACGCGCTGGCCGCGATCCTCACGCGCAAACTACAAACAACAGACAGCAGCGCAACGATGGCCTACTATAGCTCGCTAGTCTATCTGCTTGCCACGTGTATCTTTGCCCCGCTGGTTATCCTGGCCGGCGATGTTCCCGATGCTGACCCAAGTGTTGCATTTCTTTTTCGGGCCTGGGTCATGCCATCGCTGCGGGATTGGCTCATCATGTCCGGGCTTGGGCTCGTTTGGGCCGGAGGAATGTATTTTCTCGCTCGCGCCTATAGTGTGGCGCTCGCCTCGGTTGTCGCCCCATTTGAATATCTAGCGCTGCCGATTAGTGCGATGTGGGGCTTTATCCTGTGGCAGGAGATTCCGACGTTGACGACCTGGGTAGGTGCTGGTTTGACCCTGTTGAGCGGGCTGTATATTTTGTATCGCGAACAAAAAGAGCGGCCGGTGCAGGTAGCGTGACATGCCACAGCCAGCGCGGCTGCTAGCTGTGCGATCGCAGCCACAAACCAGGTCAGCACAGATCGCGTCACCGTATCTATGCTACGTCAAGCTGATCGATCTCAGCGGCATCCAGGCTCTGGATCGGGCAGGCCAGCAGAATACGATAGCCGCGAATCTGCAAGAACAGGGGCCAGTCATCGGCCTTTAGTTCCACCGCGAGCAGCCAGCCTTCGCGCGCGGCCTGCATTTGATCGCCAAAGTGCTGCGCGAGGATGTAGCGACGAGAGGCCGGCTCAATCGGCAGCGCTGCGGCAAGCTGTACGATCCGCACATGCACGCTGCCAGATTCACTCTGAGCCTGCGAGAAGAAGCGCTCAGTCCTGATCGCAATCCGATAGATCGCGCCGGTTTCGCCGTCGGTGAAGCGGCAGGTGGCATAGCCATCACGGATGAGTCGCCATGTAGCTCGTCAATACGCATAGGCAGAGTGTACCACGCACATAGCGAATACCGAATACCAGGAATGCACATGCACCGCCAGCAGCGAACGCATAGCGGCGCGAAGATCGATCCTCGTGTAGAAACAGCTGGCGCTATGATCCGTCGGCAAGCACGGCGGCGATACGCGGCACGACCTGCTTCTTACGCGACATAACGTTTTCCAGGCGGCTGAAGCCTCCGGCGAAGGGCTGCCCGAAAGCCTCCGTGGACAGCTGTTCGCCCTGGGTATCTGCGGCCAGCAGCAGACTATACTCGCCCAGAATATCGGTCAGGAGCAAGAACGCCGTGGTGAGGCGCTGCTGCAACACAACGCGGCTCAGCTCGGCATGAAGCTGCTCGATCGGCGGCATCACCGCCTCGATGTCGGTCAGCTCGACCTGTCCAATGCCGATCGCATGTGTGCCAAAGGTGTAGGTCTTGAGATTGGATTCGACCCACCAGGCTGCCGGCGGTGTGGGCCGTGGCAGCCGCGCGCGAAACAAGCTACGCGCCATGGTCGCCGCATCCTGTCCCGACTGCTGCTCAAGCCAGGCCACGGCTTGTCGATCGCGCTCGGTGGTGGTCGGCGAGCGAAAATGTACGGTGTCGGAGAGGATGGCGGCGAGCATACCGGCGGCGATCGGTGGTGCAAGCGGCAGCTGGTGGCGCTGGTACAGCTCCGTGATGAGCGTGCAGGTACAGCCGACGGGCTCGCACAGGATCGTCAGCGGGCGCAGGGTTTGCAAGCCGCCCAGGTTATGATGGTCGATGATCGCGACGATCTCGCTTTCGGGAACGCCCGGCGCGGTTTGATCAGGATGATTATGGTCGGTGAGGATCACGCGGCGGCGACTCTGGGCCGCGAGATGTCGGCGCAGGAGCAGGCCTTGCAGCTGTCCGCGCACATTCACGACCGGCAGGCTGGCGCGGCCCTGGCTGCGCAGCAGCGTTTGCGCCTCCGACAGCAGATCATCGTCCAGACAGCACAGCGGCTCCGGCTGCATCACCCGGCCTACCGGCACGCTTTGCACCAGCAGCAGCGCTGCGGCAAACGGCGAGTAGCGCGTGCGCAGCAGCACAATGCCACGCTCGGCGGCACCGGCGACCACATCGTCGTCGAGCGGGGCATCGTCGGTCAGGATCAGGCAGCCGGCGCCAGCCTCGATCGCGGCGCGCTGCACATCCGGCTGATCGCCGATGATCACAATGTCGCCCTCGCCAACGGTACGACGCAGCATATCGGCGCGCAGGGTTGCGATCCACGCTCGCTCACGCAGCATCCGAACGGAGTCGCCGGTCACCAGTGTTGCGTCGAGCGTCTGCACCAGCAGTGCCACCGAAAGATCGACTTCCTCCGAGAGCTGAAGCTGCTCCAGATAGCGGTCAGCGAGCGCCTCGCGTGTGAACAGGCCGATCAACACGTCATGGTCATCCACGACCGGCAGCGCGCCGACGCCGCGCTCCTGCAACAGCAGGCCGGCCTCGCGCACCGTCTGCTCGGGTCGTAGGCGCGGAACATCGCGCTCCATCACATCGCGCACATGCAGGTACACATCGGCGATCGAGCGGGGCGGTGCGAGCTGAAACTGCTCCAGCACCCACTGCGTCTCCGGCGCGATCTCGTCAAGATGGCAGGCGATAGTCGGCTCGCCGGTGATCTGCCGGTAGGCGTCGGCATACGCAAGCGCCGAGCAGACGGCGTCGGTATCAGGATGGGTATGGCCCACGACCAGGATCGGGATGGGCGAGTAATCGAGTGACTTCATGGATCTAGTATAGCCGATCCTGTACACCGCTCTGGAATGCTGCTTGCTATAGCTGGTGCGGCAGTAGGCTGATGGGAGATTATGCTATGGTGGGACTGCTGCGGCACAACTGGTGGCTCGTTGGGCTACGGGGAATCAGCGCGATCATTCTGGCGCTGCTGATCCTGGTCTGGCCGAGCCGTACCCTGCTGGTGCTGCTGTTCATATTCGGCGTCTACACCCTGATCGACGGGCTGCTGACGTTGATCGCGGCGTATCGCACGAAGGACGAAGCCCGGCGGCGCTGGTGGCTGGTCTTTGAGGGTGTGATGGGCATCATCGCGGGTATTCTGACGGTGGTCTTGCCGGATGTGAGCGCGCAATTTGTCCTGATTCTGCTCGCCATCTGGGCGATCACCACTGGCGTTGCCGAGATCCGTAGCGCGATCCATCTGCGGCGCGAGATCGTCGGCGAGTGGGTGCTGGGCCTCGGCGGCATTATCTCGGTGCTCTTCGGGCTGCTGCTGCTGGGCGTGCAAGCCAGCCCCGCGCTCGTGATCGTGCTGCTGAGCGGGTACGCGTTTGTTTTTGGACTGCTGCTGCTGGCGCTGGCTGTGCGTCTGAAGTGGGCCGCGTGGGGCGTTGCCGCGCCGGATACTACGCCCTGATTTGTGGTGCCGCCATATCACCGCCCGGAGCGCGGATCGAGTGCGTCGCGCAGACCGTCGCCGAGCAGATTGAAGCCGCCGACGATCAGCAGAATCGCCAGCGCGGGAATCGTCGAGAGCCACCACTGCGTCGTGATATAGTTGCGGCCCTCGCTGATCATCACGCCCCACTCGGGCGTTGGCGGCTGCGCGCCAAAGCCGATGAACGACAGCCCGGCCACGGCGGTGATCGCAGCGCCCATGTCGAAGCTGGTCTGCACCAGCAGCGGCGCGAGCGTATTCGGCAGCAGGTGCAGCAGCACGATCCGCCACTCGGGCGTGCCCAGCGCGCGGGCGGCCTGGATGAACTCGCGCTGCTTGAGAGCCAGCACCTGCCCGCGAATCAGCCGCGCATAGACCGGCCACGAGACCACGCTGATCGCGATCAGCGCGTTGCGCAGACTTGGCCCCAGCGCGCCCGCGATCGCCATCGCCAGGATCAGCGCGGGAAACGCAAAAAAGATGTCGGTCAGACGCATAATCGCCTCGTCGATCCAGCCGCCGAGGTAGCCGGCCACCAGACCCAGCAGCGTGCCGACCCCGCCCGCGATCGCCACCACCGCCACGCCCACCAGCAGCGAGATCCGCGCGCCGTACAACATGCGGCTCAGAATGTCGCGCCCGAGCTTGTCGGTGCCGAACAGATACTCAGCCGAAGGTGGATGGAGGCCGACGCTGACGTTTTGCGCCAGCGGATCGGCGGGGCTGAGCCAGGGTGCCAGGAGCGCTGCCACGCCGAAGCAGATCAAGATCACGAGCCCGGCGATCACGGCGGGCTGGCGCATGGCCTGAGTAAAGTCGCGACGAGCGCGCGGCGGCAGCTCGTCGCGGGCGGCGATGCCCGTGCTCGAATCGGATGCGATCATGCGTCACCTGTGGACAAGAATAAACAGCCGCTCATGAGTCGAGCCGAATGCGCGGATCGAGCAGATGGTAGCCGATGTCGACCAGCGTGTTCACCACCGGATACACGATCGCGGCGATCAGCGTCACGCCCATCACCGCCGGAAAGTCCAGGCTGGTCGCGCTTGACGTGGCGTAGCGGCCCAATCCCGGCCAGCCAAAGATCGTCTCGGTGAGCACCGCGCCCGAGAGCAGGCTGCCAAACGTGATGCCGATCGTCGTCAGCACCGGGATCATACTGTTTTTGAGCGCGTGTCGCAGCAGCACGATCCGCTCGCGCAGACCTTTGGATCGCGCGGTACGAATATAATCCTGGTTGAGCACTTCCAGCATCGAGGAGCGCGTCATGCGCAGCAGCACGGCCGTCGAAAAGTACCCTAGCGTGGCGGCCGGCAGGATCAGATGGCTCAGGCTGTTGCGGAAGAGCGTCCAGTCGCCGGCCAGCAGACTATCGATCGTGTACATGCCGGTGACACGCGGCGGCGGCTGGAACAGCGCGTCGAGACGGCCCGGCCCCGGCAGCCAGCGCAGACGGCTGTAAAAGATCGCCAGCATGATCAGGCCCAGAAAAAAGATCGGCAGCGAGCCGCCGACCAGCGCAAAGATCCGCGCCGCAGCATCCAGCAGCGTATTGCGCTGGACGGCGGCGAGAATTCCCAGGCTGATGCCGAGCACCAGCGCCACGCCCATCGCGGCCAGCGACAGCTCGATCGTGGCCGGCAGAAAATCGCGCAGATCGTCGGCGACCGGGCGGCGGGTGCGAATCGAGATGCCGAGATCGCCATGCAGCAGCCGGTTGACATACGTCAAATACTGCTCAAGCGGCGAGCGATCCAGACCGTACTGCTGTCGAAACGCCTCGATCTGATCGTCGCGCGCGTTCTGGCCCAGCGCGGCCGCCGCCGGATCGACCGGCACGAGCTGCGCCAGCGTGAAGGTGATCACCGACACGCCCACAAAAACCACCAGCAGGCCGGCCAGACGGCGAATAATGTAACGCAGCATATGTTCAAGTGAGCCGAGCGCCGCGACTCAGAGA
The DNA here is from genome assembly GCA_036401895.1 of Herpetosiphonaceae bacterium. Classification (GTDB taxonomy): domain Bacteria; phylum Chloroflexota; class Chloroflexia; order Chloroflexales; family Kallotenuaceae; genus LB3-1. The sequence continues at coordinate 7,085 of DASWTW010000239.1, forward strand.
TCCCTCGGCGCTCGCGGCTCGGCGTTCCTTCTAGTTCTTTTTGAGCAGCCAGAACGAGACGGCTGGCGTATCGGCCGCATCGTATGCAAAGTTTTGCACGTTTTTGCGCACGCCGAACGGTCGTGTGGGCTGGTACAGAATCGCGTACGGACCCTCATGCTGCACGCGCTCAGTCAGCTGCTTGTACAGCTCGGCGCGCTTGGCGTTGTCCTGCTCCAGCGCCGCCTGCTGCCCGAGCTGCGTCAGGTCGGCGGGCGCTTCCCAGGCGTTGCGCCAGGCGATCGAGTTGGCGGCGTAGTTGGTGAACGGCGTCACGTTACCGTCGGGATCGGGGAAGTCCGGCCCCCACAGAATCAGCACCATCTGCGCGTTCTGGGCGCGATAGATCGTCAGCAGCTCGGACTGCTGGATCGCTTTGATCGTGATCTTCAGCCCGATCTGCTGAAGATCGTTCTGGATCTTGGCCGCCAGCGTGCCCCACTCGACGCCGCCGGGCGCGTTCGCTGCCGCCGTGACCAGCAGCTCGATCTCGGTGCCCTCGGCCACGCCGGCCTTAGCGATCAGATCTTTGGCCTTGGCGATGTCCTGGGTGAACGGCTTGGCGCCCGTGTGGCCGAACAGGCCCGACGGGATGACCTCCTGCACGACCTGGCCGTTGCCGCCCAGCAGATTAGTGACGATCTCATCGTAATTGATCGCGTAGCGGATCGCCTCGCGCACGTCGTTGTTGTCGAGCGGCGCCTTTTTGGCGTTCATGCCCAGGTAGACCAGCGTCGACGAGGGCGCTTTGACGATCTGAACATCGGGATTATTCGCCAGCGCCGCGACCTGCTCGGCTCCCAGGTCTTGCACAATATCGGCGTCGCCGGTCTCGATCGCGGCCTGCAAGTTGGCGGCCTCGGCCACGTTGCGCATGATCACACGCTTGATCGCCGGAGCCTGGCCCCAGTAGTTGGGATTGGCGGCGAGCACGTTCTGGGTGCTGCGCTCCCAGCTTTCCAGCACATACGGCCCGCTGCCCGCCGAGTGATCGTTGAGCCAGGTCGAGCCCATGTCTTCGCCGGCGTTGGCCATCACGGTTTCTTTATCGACCACCGCGCCGATCGTGAAGCTCAGGATCGACAAAAACACCTGCGGGCTGGAGGTCTTGGGCAGCTTGACCTCGACCGTCTGCGGATCGACGGCGCGCAGATTTTCTTTCTTGAGCTGGGCAATATCGATCAGCAAAAAGGCCGGCGATTTGTTGAGATCGATCGCGCGGCTCCAGGAGTAGATCACGTCGTCGGCGGTGACGGCGCGGCCAGTGGCGAACTTGGCGTTCTCGTCCAGCTTAAAGGTGATTGTCCACTGATCGCCGCTGTCCAGGATGTCCCACTGCTTGGCCAGCAGCGGCTTCAGCGCCGGATCGCCGGGCGTGAAGCTGACCAGCGTCTCGTAGATGTTGCCGACAACCTGGATGCCGCCGAACTCATAGACCACCGCCGGGTCCATGGAAATCTGGTCCGAAAGATCCGCGGCGAAGACAAGCGTTTCCTGGGCGGTGGTCGCGCCTCCGGCGACACTCGCGGACGGTGCGGCAGACTCGGCGGCAGCGCTCGCAGACGGCTGCGCTGCTGGATTCGCGGGGGGCGAGCCACACGCGGCAAGCAGCAGGCTCAGGCTGACAAACGCCATGAGCAGGCGAAGAACAGAGCGGGAGCGGAACATAGCTGGCCTCCTTTGCGTAGCTGTATGAATCGCTCATCGGTCGAGCGCGGCTACGATCGCGCAGTGAGCAGTGGAATGGACGGGCTCGGTCGTCGAGCAGTGGTGGCGCTCATGCCTTGGGCCACGCCGCCAATTGTATGACATCCGTTCCATATCGTTCAACCATGTTCTGAAAAACCGTCATGGTGCGTTCATCCAGCGGCACATAGATCGCCCAGTACAGTGTTCCCGAGCGTGTCAGCAGCTGGGACGAGCTGGCCATGTAGCGGATCGGCCCCAGGTTCGGATGGTGGTAATCATACATCAGACTATCGGTGGTGCTGTCGCCGTCCTCGAATCGCGCTCGCTCCCAGTATAGCCGAAAGGCCGGATGCTTCCAGAGCGCCGCCAGTGTCTGCTTGAAGTAGGGATGAAACCGGTATCTGAGCGTAATCCCACGAAAGAAGCGAATGTTATGCATAGCGTTTCTTGACCACTCCTCGCGCAGAATAGTGCGATAGCTGGAGTCGCGCGAGAAGATCACGCGCATAATATTGTGAGCTGCCGGCGCATCGGCGGGATAGTTCACCAGATCATCGTACAGATCGAACAGATGCAGCGCGCCGCTGTTGACGGCGATCACATCCGCGTACACGTCGACCAGCATCGCCGGTAGCCGGAGCGAGGCCAGCATTGCGAGCAGCATCTTGAGCTTTTCTTCGGGATCGCTTTGCGGTGACGCCAGATTGCTGTTGTCGAGCAACATCGCCGCGAAGAAAAACTGTTCGCGCTCCACGCTGGTCAGCTCCAGCGCATCCGCCAGCCGCAGCACAATGTCGGGATCGATCTTGCGCAATACTCCCTGCTCGATGCGCTCAAGCGTGCGCTTATCGACACCGGCTTTATCGGCGAGAGTCTGCTGAGTCCACTGAGTCCCACCCGCATCGCGATGCTCTTTGCGCAACGACCGAACCAGCTTACCGAACATATCTTTCTGCATTCTATTCTCTGGAAATGCCCTGATGTGCCGCGCATCGATACAGATCGATAGCAGGCGCGCACTCCGCTTTCTTTAACATAACATAAAATAAGTGACCAGGCGCGGCGGATAGTACAGCTGTGCTGGTATGATTCATGCCTGAGGCCGCGCACAGAGCCCGGTCTTGTGGTATGATCCCTGAGCTTCCGTGATGTTCTCCCTGATGTGCAGGAATGTGAGGCCATGCAGGATACTGGATCTCTCGCACCGTTTACCACGCGTGTTCCCACCGGGATCACCGGCGCTGATGCGATTCTTCGAGGTGGCTTGTTTCGTGGTGGGAGCTATCTCATCACCGGCGAGCCCGGCAACGGCAAGACGATCTTTGCCAACCAGCTTGCCTTTCACACCGTGGCGCAGGGTGGGCGTGTGGTATACGTAACGCTGCTGACCGAAACCCACGACCAGCTGATCGCGCAGGTGCGGGCGCTGAAGTTCTTCGATCCAGAGGCGCTGGGAGAGAGCTTGTTGTATCTCAGCGGCACCAAGACGCTGCTCGAATCAGGCATGGATGGTCTGCGCACGCTGCTGCGCGATGTCGTTCGCGATCACCACGCGACGCTGCTGGTCATCGATCGCCTCACGCCGGCCGAGACGGTCGCCGCATCTGAGCTGGCTTTTGAGCAGTTTATCCGCGAATTTCAGGCGTTTGTGGCCGCGCGCGGCTGCACCACGGTGATTCTGACCGGGCATGTGTATGGCGAGCATGTGGCAGCCTGGGGTACGCTGGTCGACGGCGTGATCCGGCTGAGCGACGAGCTGATGGAGCATCGCGCGGTTCGCTTCCTGGAGGTGCAGAAGTTTCGCGGCAGCGATCATCTGCGGGGCCGGCACACCTTTGAGATTACGCAGCGCGGCATCGAGGTGTATCCGCGCATGGAGGCGCTGTACACGCTGCCGACCGTCGCCGAGGCCGAGCACGTGGCGCGGCTGCGAACGGGCGTGCCTAAACTGGACGCGCTGCTTCACGGCGGTCTCGTCACTGGCTCAACGACGCTGCTGCTCGGCCCGGCAGGCTGTGGCAAGACCAGCCTGGGACTGGCCTTTTTGGCGGAAGGCGCCAATGCCGAAGAGCCAGGATTGTACTTCGGCTTCTACGAGCGTCCCATACGGTTGCTGCGCAAGGCCGATCAGATCGGCGTGCCGCTGCGTCGGGCTGTAGATGCTGAGCAGGTGGTGATCCGCTGGCAGCCGCCGCTGGAAGATTACCTCGATCGACTCCTGGCCGAGCTGCTGGCGGAAGTTCGTCGCTGTGGTGTGCGCCGCCTGTTTATCGATGGCCTGGATGGCCTGAGCGCCGCCGCGATTTATCCTAACCGGCTGCGTCCCGCTTTCACCGCCCTGGTCAACGAGCTGCGTGCCCTTGAGGTGACGGTGCTCTTTTCGCTGGATCTGCCCGAGATGATCAGCACATCAGTCAGCATTCCGGCCAACGGCATCTCCGCGATCTCCGATAATCTGATCGTGGTGCGCTCCGTCGAGGCCGGGCCGAAGGTGCGGCAGGTGCTGGAGGTTATGAAGGTTCGCGACAGCGACTACGACTCGACGATCCATAACTTCATCATCAGCGCGCAGGGCATCGAGCTGACACTGCCGGAGGATGGCGAAGCGCCAAGAACCTAGAACCCAGAACTTAAAACCCAGAACCGGGAACCGAAAACAGCACATCTCAGCAAAACGCCGCTCTCCTGCACAACTCCACTGCTTCCTGATCCGAGTCAGAGCTGACTCAAGATCGATCCTTCTGATCGAGAAGGCTGCTTCGGCGGCTTATTTGTCGTGCCCAAAGATCGAGTGAGGCTGTTAGGCGCTTGCCTGGCGCAGCAGCCTGGCTGTCTCCGCGTTCGCCGGAAAGAACGACTCGATCGCCAGCTCCGATAGTGTGACATCAACAGGCGTTCCAAAGAGCATCGTTGTGCTCAAGAAGGAAAGCACGCCCGCGTCGGTCGTTAGCTGAAACGGCACGGCGATCTGTGCTTCGGGCCGATCGATAAACGGCGTGCTTGATCGGACGCTGCCCACGGGATAGCTCGCCAGCTCATGCAGCAGATCGATAAGCACCCGGTCGGCGCTGAGATCGATCTGACGCCGCAGCCGGGCCAGTAGATGTGCGCGCCACTCGGGCAAATTCGCGATACGCGGCGCCAGGCCCTCCGGGTGCAAGCTCAGTCGCAAGACGTTGACCGGCGGCTGGACTAGTGCGGGCGCAATTCCCACAAGTAGCGGCGCGACCGCGCCGTTAGACGCGATAAGTGTCCAGTGGCGATCGATCGCCAGCGCCGGATACGGCTCCTGCCCTCGCAGCACCACATCGATCGCCCGCCGCGCCGCTCCCAGCGCCGGATCGTCGAGCTGCCGCTCGGGGAAGACCGGCGCGTAGCCCGCCGCCGTCAACAGCAGGTTGCGCTCACGCAGCGGAACGTCCAGCTGCTCGGCCAGGTGCAGCAGCATCGCGCGGCTGGGCAGGGCGCGTCCAGTCTCAAGAAAGCTGAGATGCTTGGCGGAAATATCGGCCTCGCCGGCAAGATCGAGCTGGCTCATGCGCCGGCGTTGACGCCATGTGCGCAGAAGCTGCCCGACTGGCTGTGATTGCATTGTGCTGGTCATGCGCACATCATAGCATCGCGCAGGGCGTGCGGCTATTACCTCGCTGGTAAAAGAATCGGCGCTACGAACAAAAGATCAAACGAACAAACGAACAAAACGACAATCAAGCACCCAAAAACCACAGAACAACACGCAGCCTCATTAATTGTTCCCTTGTTTCTTTGTTCCTTTGTTTGCCCGCAGGGCAGCACGTGAGGGCCTTAATATTACCTCTCAAGTAATTGATCCCCAGCCGTACAGCCGCTATCGTAAAAAGCACGAGCCGCAGCGACCAGGTAGCTGGTCAATCACAGATGGGAGCCATTATGAGCCAGTCTAACGAATTGATCGATCGATATTTTGCTGTCTGGAACGAGCGCGATACGGCGCGGCGGCAGGAGCTGATCGCGCAGACGTGGGCCGAAGACGCGAGCTATCTCGATCCCTTGATGCAGGGCGAGGGCCACTCCGGCATCGATAGCATGGTACACAACGTTCAGCAGCAGTTCGCCGGTCACCAGTTCCGCCAGCTCGGCGCGACCGACGCGCACCATGACCGGCTGCGCTTCTCGTGGGAGCTGGTATCCGATGCGGGCTCGGCTGTGGTGGCCGGAACCGATTTTGGAGTAGTCGCGGCCGATGGACGGCTTCAAAGCGTCACGGGTTTCTTAGATCAAACACCGGCCATCGAGTCGGCTGAGTAAAACAGGAGGAATCGTATGTCACTCTTTCAGATGTCGCCGTTTTTGCGCCGTGTTCTGCTCGCCGATGCCCTGGTCAGCGGCGCGACCGGGCTGCTGATGCTGCTCGGCGCCGGCCTCCTGACCGATATGCTGGATCTGCCGGCGGCGCTGCTGCGTACTGCGGGCTTGATCCTGTTGCCCTACGCGCTGTTTGTCGTCTACGTCGCGACCCGCAGCAGCCAGCGCGCCGCTGTGTGGGCCGTGATCCTGATCAACGCGCTCTGGGCCGTCGATAGCATCGTGTTGCTGCTGAGCGGATGGGTTGCGCCGAACGCGCTCGGCTATGCCTTTGTGATCGTCCAGGCGCTGGCGGTCGCGGTCTTTGCCGAGCTACAGTACATCGGGGTGCGCCGGGCTACCGCAACGATCGCCTGAGAACTCAAGCATACAAGCCATCGACGACAAAAGCACGGGCCAATCACTTGCTCTGACCCCGCATCAGAGTGTTGTGATTGGCCTCGTTGCGTTGCATTATACACCCTTTGAAATGGGATTGCAAGGGGTTTGCACATGCAATTTTCTAGATTCGGTGAAATTGGATCGTATTTCGCCCCAAAATTGCCACAAATTTAATCTTGTAGGTTCTGATCTTCCTTGTTAGACTCCCCATATTGTTAAATCCAGGTAAAGAAACATCTCGCTGTGGAGACAAAGGACACGAAGGAGAGTTCATCATGGATCAACACTTCAAGCTACGCTCGGCGCTGGTCGCACTGGTGGTGGTAGCGCTGCTAGGCTCGATCGCGCTGCTGCCCACACCGCCGGCTCATGCGATCAGCACGCCCTGGCTCAGCGTTTCCGGCCGGTATATCAAAGATCCGAGCGGCAACAACGTGGTTCTGCGCGGCGTGTCGCTGATCGATGTGTCGGTGGCGAACACCCGCACCCGCAACGCTCTCGCCCAGATCGACATGGCGACCAATAGCGCCGACGGCTGGTACGCTCGCGTTGTGCGCTTGCCGGTCTACCCAGACGCGATCGACGGACAGCCGGGCTGGAACGCCAATCCCGACGCGTATTTCAACAATCATCTCAACCCGGCGGTGCAGCGCTGTATCGCCCGGCAGATCTACTGCATCATCGACTGGCACTACATCAAAGACTACAACTCCACGGCGGTCGACACGGCTACCCGCAACTTTTGGAGCTATGTCGCGCCGAAGTACAAAGACGTGCCGAACGTGATCTTCGAGCTATACAACGAGCCGATCTATCCCGACAGCTGGAGCACCTGGAAAACATGGGCGCAGCCGTGGGTCAATCTGATCCGCGCTGCAGCGCCGAACAACCTGATTCTGGTCGGCGGTCCGCGCTGGTCGCAGAATGTCGCCGAGGCCGCGACGAATCCCTTCACCGGACGCAATATTGCGTATGTGGCGCACATCTACCCACAGCATGGCGGCCAGAGCACCTGGGATGCCTGGTTCGGCAATAGCTCGGCGACGGTGCCCTACTTCATCACCGAGTGGGGCTGGCAGCAGGGCGGCGCGGTGCCCACCAGCGGCACGCGATCCGGCTATGGCGTTCCCTTCAGCAGCTATCTGGATAGCAAGGGCGTGAGCTGGACGGCCTGGACCTTTGACATCTACTGGCAGCCGGTGATGTTCGACACCAGCTGGAACTTGCTGGGCGGCGAAAATTACATGGGCCAGTTCACCAAAGATCTGCTCTACCAGCGCCGCAACGATAATCTGCCCGGCGGTGGCACCGGCCCAACGCCCACAACTCCGCCGACCGGCCCGACCAGCACGCCGACTCGCACGCCGACGCCGGTTCCGGGCGGTAGCTGTGTCGTGACCTACACCATCAGTGATAATTGGGGCACCGGCTTTAACGCGAACGTGACGATCAAAAACAACAGCGCGACGGCGATCAACGGCTGGACGCTGGCCTGGAGCTTCGGCGGCAACCAGCAGATCACCAATCTGTGGAACGGAACCTATACTCAGTCAGGTCAGGCCGTGTCGGTGCGGAATGCGAGCTATAACAACGTGATAGGCGCGAACGGCGGCACTGTCAGCTTTGGTTTTAGCGCCAACTACAGCGGCACCAATGCTCGCCCGGCCAGCTTCCGGCTGAACGGTACGACGTGCAGCGTATCGTAAGACTCAGGATCTGAGTCGTCTCGAAGATCGAGGCGATGAGGCACAGGCAAACCTCCGAATCGTGGCTACGGTTCGGAGGTTTTGCGATCTCAGCGTGAGTGGAGCGGCAGCTTCTCGATCGCGAGACGCTCAAGCAGCGCCACGGCATGCTCCGGTCCCGGCAGCGCCGCGATCTCGTCCCGCAGCCGCAAGGCAGCCTGGCGATAGCGCGGATCGGACAGCACCGCGTTGACGGCATTGCGGACGCTCTCGGACGTGGCCGCGATCGGGTCGAGCACTTGAGCCACGCCCAGATCCACGCAGCGCGCCCCGTTCAGCGGCTGATCCGCTCCCATCGGGATCAGCACCGAGGGCAGGCCGTGCGCCAGCGCGCCCATCACGCTGCCCGAGCCGCCGTGCGAGACGACCGCGCTACAGTGGGGCAGGATCACCGCCTGAGGAATGTAGCGCTCGATGTGTACGTTGGCGGGCTGCGGGCCAAACTCAGCCGGATCGATGTGCTGGCCCACCGTGACGATCAGGTTGATCGGCAGGTCGCGCAGGCCGGTGAGTACGCGCGTGAAGAGATCGCCGGACTCCAGGTTGAAGATCGTGCCGAGGGTGAAGTAGACGGTCGGCTGGTCGGGCAGATTCTCGATCCAGGGCGGCGCGGCACTGGCAGCAGCGGCATCGTGGCGCGAGCGGAAGGCGTGAGCGGTGGCCGGCAGCGGAAAGGCCGGATCGCGATAGCTGGGCGGGAAGGGCGACAGCACCAGGTAGCGGCTGAGCATCGTCAGCTCGGGATCGGGCGGCAGGCTGTGCTGGGCGCGCACCTCGTCCAGCGCCTCGCCGACAACATCCTTGCGCACGAGTGAGCCCGCCGCGATGACCAGCACTGTGGCGTAGGGCAATTGGAGCCGCTCGGCCGCGATCGCGCTGCCAAAGTCAGTCTCGTCATGGACGATGACGTCGGGCTGCCACTCGGCGCAAAGATCGAGGATTCGGGGAGCGCGCGATCGGGCTCCGTCACGCGCAAAGCCCTCGCGCATATCGCGCTCCTCACGCTCCATGTCGACCGCCAGCAGCGGCCTGCGCTCGGGCGGCTGCCCGCTGCTGTTGCCAAGCGCGAAGACCGTAAACGCCGAGTTTTCGACCGTCGCGACCATCGACGGGCCGCACGCAAAAGCGACGGTGTGACCCGCCGCTCTGGCCGCCTGCGCGATCGGCAGCAGCGGCTCGTAGTGGCCGCTTCCGCCGACGAATGTAAAGAGCATACGCATTGCGATGTCCTTGTGAAAGAACAAAGGAACAAGGGAACAAAGGAACAAAGAACATAGCGCGCTGATGCTACCTTTCTGTTCTTCGTTTGTCTGTTCTGCGTATTATATGGTCAGCGCGCTACTTGACGACGCGGTAGCGCAGATGGGTAACGCCCATACCCTCGATAACACTCATCTGCTCTAGCTCGATCGGCTGGTTGCCGAGATGATCGAAGAGGCGGAGGCCGGCGCCCAGCAGGATCGGCACCAGATCGATGGTGATCTCGTCGAGCAGGCCGGCTGTGAGACACTGCTGCATAATGTTCGCGCTGCTGACGACGACATCTTTGTCGCCCGCAAGCTGCCTGGCCTGTGCCACAGCGCTTTCAACGCCGTCCGTGACGAAGGTAAACATCGACCCTTCGTAGACCCACTCCTGCGGCACGTTGTGCGTCACGACGAAATGCGGCACGCCCAGCGGCGGCGAGCCATTCCAGGCGTTCGCATTATCGAAGTTGCGCCGCCCCGTTACTATCGCGCCGACCGTGCGTTTAGCCGCTTGCAGCACCTCGGCGCTGGCGGGTGCGACCTTGAACACGTAATCCGAGCCGGGAAACGGAAACTCGGTGTCGCCGCCGAAATACCAGCGAAATAGGTCATCGACCTCGCCGTTCGGCCCGGCCACGAATCCATCCAGCGACATGCTCATGTTGAAGATCAGCTTGCTCATACCATCCTCCTGCTTAAACTCCGGCTTATGTGGTGATTGCATGATTATCGCAGATTTGTGTGACACGAAGCGCCACAGGATGGATGCTGTCGATCTGAATTCTACTCGATGGCTTCAAGCACCTCCGCCGCATCGACCTGTCCCCAATGATAGCCCATCTCACGGCTCATCGTGCGCGCCTGCTCCGCTTCAACCCGTGCCGCTGCGTGGTCACCCGCCGCCCGATGCGCCCACGCCAGCGCCACGCGAATGTCCGCCTCGTAGATGCGGTAGCCGCTAGCTACAGCGTAATCCAACGCCTCGTTGAGATCGCTGAAAGCTTCGGGAGCGTTGCCCTGCCGCGCCGCCCAGCGTCCCCGCCCCAGCAGCGCCTCAATCAGCACATCACGTTTTGAAATGCTGCGGGCGATTTTGAGGGCTTCGTTGTAGTGTTGAAGAGCACTCGTATGCTGTCCCTCAGCGGCATCAAGGTTTCCCAGTACGCGGTGGCCCTGGCTGATGAGGAAGGTCCACACGTTACGTTGGCAGATGATCAAGTTATCCTCAGTGAGGTGCCGTGCGTACCCTCGATCGCCTATACGCTCGAGATAGTCGGCGTGATGGATTCCATTTAAACCGTAGAGATACCTTACCTGTGCATCGATCTCGTGCTGTAATACCTCGGCTTGGGCATAGATCTTAGCTGCCACTTCTGATTCGCCGCTCAGATGCCTTATCCATGCCTGCCACTCCAATGCATCAAGCTCATCCTGCTTGGTTTTGGTGCGACGGGCCAGAGAGAGCGATTCGCGTGCGGGGAAAGCGGCGTGGTCGAGCGTGCCAAGGTGGCTGTACAATTCTATGAGGTTCATGTAGCCACTATTGAGGTTGGCCCAGTCTTCCATGTCCGCTGCAATTGCGTTCTTTCGTTCAAAGAACGTTGGAACTTCGCGGAGTCGTCCCAGATTCATCAAGCAGAAGCCAAAGTTTGCTAGAAGCCATCGCTTATGGTTAGGGTCACTCACCTTAGGATCATACGCCGGGTCGCGATTGGGAAAAAATTCAAGGAGCAGTGCCAGTGCAGTTTCATGTGCGCCAAGCTCATGGATCAGGATGAAACGATTCCCTTGATAGATACGATCCCAGAAAATCTCTGCAGCCTCGTCATATGCCCCAGCAAGGCAGGCGTGATGGACTACCTCGATCAGTGGGGCGAGGTCATCGAGTGTAGGGTTAGTAGGCGTATCGCCAGCCAGCGCGAGGTAGTGTTCTTTGATACGCTCGTGGGCGGCCGGAGCGTTCGGGTTGTGCGTCAGCAGCGAGAAGTAGTGCGCGCGGATCAGCGGATGTGTGGTGTATTGTTTCTTGTTTTTGTTGTAGCGCAGAATCTGGTACGCCATCAACCTCTTGAGAAGTTTCTCGAACTCGTCATCACTGAGCGCTGCGATCGGTGCATTGAAGGCGTTTGGCTCGACCCGCACGGGAGTTGTCGACTCTGGTTTCCGTCTCAAGAATCGGCGGAGAAAGCGTGGCTTCGGTGCTGGTTCGACTACTTCCGTCTGCGCCCGAAACACCTTCTCAAATGCCGACGATGCGACAGGCGTGCGGAAGGCGCTGAAGAGGGTCAGAAAGGCACGTTCAGCCTCGGTCAAATGCTCGTCGTAGCGGCGCAGCACGCGCTGCACCCGCTCGTAGCGCTCCACCTCGGCGGTTGGTGGCGGTACATCTCCGACATGCGCTACGTCACCCTGCCAGCGTTCCACCAGATACGTCGCCAGCAGCGTGAGCGTCAGCGCGTGGCCGTCCCAGTCGCGCACAACCTTGTCGAGTGCCTGGTCTTTGCCATGCACACCAAGGCGAAGCAGAAGATCTCGGCCATCCTCGACGCTCAAGCGCTCCACCTCGTACTCGGTGTAGGTCGTGAACTCTCGTAGGTCCACCAGCGGCGTGCGGCTGGTCATAACGCAGACCGATTCGTGATCCGGCGCGGCGAACAGATGCAAAAACTCGCGCAGATCGGCGCTGCTGAACTCGCCGTACTGGTCGCCCTCCTGCTGCTGCACAACCTCGATGCCGTCCAGCACGAACAGGTAGCGCCCGGCTCGCAGGAACGACGCGACAAGATGTGCGCGCAGGTTGGCCGATGGAATCGCCGCGAGGTTGATGCTGTTGCCCAGCAGATAGCGCAGCGCCGCCTCGAAGAACTCGTCGAGATTGTGGTTGTCGTAGAAGGCCCACCAGAAAACGCCGGCAGGTCGCTTGGCGCTCTGTAACACATCGTCCAGCCAGCGCCGCGCCAGACTGGTCTTGCCCTCGCCGCCGAAGCCGATCAGTCCGATCAGCCGCCGCTTGCCGCCGGCCCACTCGTCGTTGAGGCGCTGGAGCAACGTAGCACGACCAACCCACTCAGGCAGCACACGCGGCGCGCGGCTGAGATCGATCGTGAACTGTGGCTGGATCGCCGCCGCTGGAATATCGGCGCGCGGCTGTGGGGCGGCACCCAGCGGCAGATCGTCGCTGTGCAGCGGCAGCTTGAACGGGTCGAAGCTCAAGACATGGGCATCCACGCCCCAGGCGATGTCGTCGTCGGCCGATTTGTCGCCTGGATTCCAGCGCTTTGCCACCAGCCCGACCACCAGATTACGCTCGGTGTCCAGCACTGCCCCGCCGCTCATGCCTGGCCTGACATCGCGGGTTTTGAGGCGGATTGGATCAGCTAGCAATTGCTGGTTTCCTGGAGGATCGACCGGACCTAATATTTTGCCCTCGACATAATCATCGCGCTGTTCGCCGAGCTGCTTGAAGCCATAGGATCGAAACTCATTGCCCTCGGACTGATCGGCGGCACCCAGAATCGCCACGTTTTCAAGGCCCAGCAGCGGTAGATCGCCGACCACTTGCAGCATCACCACATCGTCCTCGTGGGGCAGCGCGAAACAGTGCTGCACAATAGCGCGGTACGCTTTGGTCACGGCGTTGCGCAGCTGCGGGAAATACACGCCCACCTCGCTGCCGTTTGCGTCGCGTGGATGCTGCTTGCCCTTCAGACCCAGCGCATCGCGGACCACATGCGCGCAGGTGATGATCTCGCCCTTCGTCGAGGTGATCACGCCTGTGCCGACGATGCGATCCGGCTGCTGCGCGTGGCGAATCTGCACTGTGAAGTTGCGCAGCCGCTGCGTGCGGACGTTACGCGTCTGGCTCATGTTTGGCCTCGTCGCGCTGCCACTTGAGCTTGACATTGATCGACGACTCCAGCCCGGCCTTCGCCAGCACCACGCCGGCCTCCGAGGTCAGCTTAAGGTTGAAATCGACCTCGATCTCGGCTGGACGCTCCGAGACCGGAAGCGAGCGCACGACGCTGTAGGTTCGCCGCGCCATCTGGTAGATCGCGCCCATCGCGTTGTCGAGCGCCTCCGCAGATTTCGCCGCCAAGTCTTCGACGGTAAGGCTGACCTCTTCCGTGCCGGGGACAACCTCAAACTCAACCAGGATCGGCACATCTTCGTTGACGGGAAATGGAGTAGACATAGATGCTCCTGACGCTAGCAAAGGGGAACATGACCGGCTCAGTATAGCGAATACCGCAAGCTGTGTATATGTAAGTTACAAAAGGATGCGATTCGCAAGCAAGGCCTGTACGCTGCGGTTGGCAAAGCACAACAAATACGTGTGGTACCATGACGACGCTATCATTAAATCGCTTCCAGCAAGCCCAAATGATGGAGGTCGTGAGCTATGCTGAGCTTTTTCTCCTCTGACGACGCGCGCCGCAATCCGTATCCCATGTACGATCAGATGCGCCGCAGCTCGCCCGTGCTCCACGTGCCGCAGGCCAATCTTTGGATGCTCTTCGACTACCCGAGCGTGCGCCGCGCCCTTCAGGATCACGAGACGTTCAGCTCCGATCTATCGCTGGCGGGCCACGGCACGCTCGGCTGGCTGATCTTCTCCGACCCGCCGCGTCACACCAAGCTGCGCGCCCTGATCACCCGCGCCTTCACGCCGCGCGCGGTCGCGAGTCTTGAGCCGCGCATTCGGGAGCTGGCGCGGGCGCTGCTCGATCAGCGGATGGGCCACGACACACTGGATCTGGTGAACGACTTCTCGGTGCCGCTGCCGCTGATGGTGATCGCCGAGTTGCTGGGCGCTCCTGCCGCCGACTGGCCTCAGTTCAAGCTCTGGAGCGATGTGATCGTCGCGCTGAGCGAGACGGTCGCGGGCGGCGCGGCGGCAATGGAGGCGGTCGGCGCGTTCCGTGGTGTGCATGGCGAGATGAGCGTGTACCTGACCGGCCTGGTTGAGCAGCGGCGGTCCGCTCCCACAGACGACGTGCTGAGCAAGCTGATCGCGGCCGAGGTGGACGGCGAGCGACTGACGGAGGATGAGCTGCTGGGCTTCTTTCAGCTCCTGCTGCTGGCCGGCCACGAGACAACGACCAACCTGATCGACAACGCCTTCCTGTGTCTGGGTGCGCATCCTGAGCAGCAGGCCCGGCTCAGAGCAGAGCCCACATTGCTGCCCGGCGCGATCGAGGAGGTGCTGCGCTACCGCTCGCCGGTGCAGGCCATGTTCCGCGCGACGCGCCACGAGGTCGAGCTGCACGGCCAGGTGATCCCGCCGCGCTCGCTGGTGCTGGCGATGATCGGCTCGGCCAACCACGACCCCGCGCAGTTCCACGACCCCGATCGCTTCGACATCACGCGCGATCCTAATCCGCATATCGCGTTTGGCCACGGCATACATTTTTGTATCGGCGCTCCGCTGGCACGACTTGAGGCACGTATTGCGCTCGCCGAGCTGTTGGCGCGGCTGCCGAGCTTTGAGCTGACCAGCGATTCGCCGTGGGAGCCGCGCAAAGCCTTTCACGTCCACGGCCCGACGCGGCTGGATATTCGGTTTGGCACCGCCGCGCCCGCGTGATCCCGCTAGCTCAGCTTCAAATCGGTGTGTTCTGGACACCTCGCAGATCAAATCGGGGCGTATCGCATACGCCCCTTACGGCTTCCCGTCACCACATGTGGCGTTATGGTGTCTCGGTGCGCTCCGGCACGTAGGCGATCAGCGGCAGGTAGATCCGCTCGGTGGCAAGCGAGCACTCGCCCTCGACGCACTCAAGATACATCGTGTAGCTGCCTAGGCGACTGCCGGTGTCATCGGCCAGGATCGTGTAGGTGCCCAGCAGCGGCAGGTCGCAGCGGCTGATCTCGGTTGTCTCGCTGGAGCTAAAGTCTGAGCAGATATTGTTGCCGGCCGGGTCATAGACGCGGATGCGCGGGCGCAGCGTGTTTGCCCCGCGCGTCATGCGGATCTTGGCAACAGTATCTGCCGCCGCCCGGAACGAGAAGCTATCGATCTCGGAGTCCAACTCGATCACGCCGGGCAGCGTCTGACCAAAGTTCATCGGCTGGGCGTTGCCGGGATTGTTGAGCCGCTGGACATACAGATAGTAGCTGCCGGTATTCGTGTGGTAGGTGTCGTCGGCGACCAGTTTGTAGCTGCCCGCTGCCGGAATCGTGCAGTGCCCGATCTCGACGACCTTATCCGAGGTAAAGGCCGAGCAGATGTTGGTGTTGGATGAGCTGTAGATATGCACGGCGGGATTGAGATCGCCGCTGAGACGGACCATTCTGACCTTAATCTCGTCATTCGCGGCGGCGGTAAAGGTAAAGTTGTCGCTCTCGCCTTCGCTCTCGACTGAGCACTGCCTAGTCTCGCCAAAGCTGATCGCGGAAGTACAGGCGACGGCTTCTTGCGCAGCGCTCGGCGCGATGCTCCTGGCGACGGCGATGTTCGAGTCCGCGCTACTTACCAGCAGCAGGAGCGCGAGCAACAAGCCGAGTGGATGGCGCAACAACGGTAAGCAGGCGGACATGGAGACCTCCTTGTCGCTACAGATGCCAGGGGATCGCTGAAATGGCCGCGTGCAAGATGCTGGGAGCAGGGCGGTACACTTTATTAAAGAAAGAAATACCGGCAAAAGTAACGTGACGCAGAGAAACTCGTGGCGAGCTGCACCGTTAGTAGGGCGTGAAGGTTGATCACGCCCCGAAAATCATATGTTTCTAGACAGGATCAAACACCCGCAGCGGCAGCAGCGCAACCGCGCCGAGCAGTCCAGACGGCAGCGGCTCCCAGGCGGAAGCATCAAAATCCTGGTAGTGGATATTGACGAAAAAGAATTTTCGCCACGGCTGTTTTTGCCGGTCCAGCGCCGCCAGCCGATTCGCCATCAGGTTGGTCACCTCGATCGCCAGCTGATTCTCCCCTGCCAGTAGCTCGGGCGGCAGGAGGACACGGAACGGCGACGCATAGCACGTGCCGAGATGCTGGCCGTTGAGCGTTACGCGCGCGCTGTAGCCGATCGTGCCCAGGTCGAGAGCCCACAGCTCGGCGCTGCCGGCGGGCTGCTCGAAGCTGATCCTGTAGCGCGCGGTCCCCGCAAACGACCACAGCAGCTTGCTCTGATCCGGCCACTCGGTCCAGCTGCTCAGCTCGCGGATAGTTGTCGACTGAGGCAGCGCCGGGCCGCCCGCGATGAAATCGACGTGCCACTCGCCCGCGATCGGGCTCGGCTCTCCAGCCGCCGCGACATACGACCAGCGCGGCTCTTCCGTCGCTCGATCGAGCGCGTGCAGCAGCAGCGACTCGCCGGGCTCTAGCTGAAGATAGACCTGCGTTTGATCGCCGCTGGCTCTGGTCTGCGCCAGCCCCTGACGGTCGCTCATAGGATCGCAGATGAGCGCCGAGGCCGCCTGGATCGGCAGGCTGACCCACTGATCCAGCCTCCGCTCGCCGGGATTCGACAGGAAGTACCGGTAGCCGGTGTTGTCACGGCGGCGAATCAATTCGATTCCTTCATCCACGACCGACTCACGCCGCACGCCCAGCAGATCGAGCAGCGTTTCTACATTCTGCCCGACCAGCAGCCGCCCCTGGCCGAGTCGCGCCTCGGAGATGCCGTCTTGAATCGAGCGCAGCGGCTCCAGCTCAGCCAGCGCGGCGTGCAGCTGCCGGTGGCGCTGCTCAAGATCGCTCAGGCCGGGCACATCCTGCGGCAGCGCGCCCACCACGACGATCGTCGCTCCCGCGCGCGCCAGGTCGAGGATGCGCCTCAGCGTCTCAGGCGGCATCAGCGTACACCCGGCGATCACCAGGGCGGCGTACGCTCCGCCAGGCGCGACCAGCAGACGCTCGGCGATCTGAATCGCGTCGTCCAGCTGCCGGTCGGAGACGAAATCAAAGCTATAGCCGCGATCCCAGAGCTTTCGCGCCGCCGTGGTAAAGTCCACTAAATCCTCGTCCAGCCAGCGCCGGCTATTGTGCGGCGTCAGAAAGTGGAGCAGATCGCTGGTGCCGTGATCGCTGGCCCACAGATCGAAGATCGGCCAGTACAGCAGCAGATCGTTGTCGGGGCGGCCGGCCTGGAGGAAGGACTGGCAGCGGCTGATGTAGCGGTTGAGCGCCGGCAGATCGCGCCACCAGGGATTCGTCGGCCCGACATGGGTTGTGGCATAGAACATCCAGCCCGGCCACTCGGCATCGGCGGGCGAGAACGGCGTGCCGTGAAAGAAAATATGGTTGATGCCCATCATGAGCATCGTGTCTACTTCGGCTTTCATATGCGCCAGCGGCACCTTGCCGTGCTCGCCCAGCCAGGTAAACGACTCGCTTGAGCAGAGCGGCCTGCCCATCACGTTTGCCGCCGATGAGGCCAGCTTGCAGCCCAGCACCTCGGCCCCTCCGCCATGTCCGGCTGGCGTGCCGGGCAGCGGATCGAGACCGGCCAGCCGCAGCCAATCGGTGCCGAAGGTTTCGGTCTCGGGAATATCGGCGGCGGCGTAAAGATCCAGCAGGTTGCCCGGCGCTCCATGCGCCTGGTTGCGCGTACTCACGCCCTGACGGTGCGCCCACTCGGTCCACGGCTGCACGAACGCATGGAGCAGCAGCTCGGCGATCGTCTGGCGATAATCCGAGCGCACGCGGCTGATCAGCTCGGAGTCGGCCTGACCACACAGCGCGGGCAGCTGGCGAAGCAGATCGTAGCCGCGCCGGCGCTTGAACTCCGCCAGCAGATCGGCGGTCCAGTTCGCGCCATAAACCTCGTAAGAATCGTTGAAGTAGCAGCGCACGCGCTCGTCGACCGGCAGCGCGGCCAGAGCTTGCTCGAAGGGTGCCAGGTAGCGTGCGATCGCCCCCGCCGAAAAGTGATCCACGACATTGCCCTCGCCGCCCGGCGCGGCCCGCTTGACCTGCTGTCCGGTTCCGGCCTGAAACAGCGCGTAGATTTGCCACTGTCCTGGCGGCGCGATCCACGCCAGCCGCCGCTGCGCATCGACGTGACTGCTGAGATCCAGCGCCTGCCCATCGGCGGCGAAGGCCATCAGCGCCTGTAGTGTCGCGTGCGGCGCGGCGCGGCTCACGATCGGCTCGGTGACACGCTCACCCTCGGCGGCGGTGTAGATCTCGAACAGGCAGCGCGCAGCCGCGTCTTCGTCGGCGACCCACGGCCCGCCGAAGGGCCAGCCAGTGCCGCAGATCAGATCCACGTCCAGACCCAGCCGCCGCGCCTCGCGGATCGTGTGGCGC
The DNA here is from genome assembly GCA_036401895.1 of Herpetosiphonaceae bacterium. Lineage (GTDB taxonomy): Bacteria > Chloroflexota > Chloroflexia > Chloroflexales > Kallotenuaceae > LB3-1. The sequence goes on from DASWTW010000239.1 coordinate 25,780, forward strand.
AGCATGTCCACCCACTGCGGGCTGAGAAAATCGATGTTGCGCGCTGCTTCGCCGCCGACGCCATAGATCGGGCTGATCTCGACGCCGCCAAAGCCGGCCGCGTGAAACTCCTGGAGCTGGCGCGTGATCTCGGCCTCGTCTACGGCGCTGCCCAGCCACCACCAGCGCGTCCACGGCCGCGCCGTACTGGTGATAACCGGCCAGTGGAGATGATGAGATGTGCTCTGCTGCACACGCGTGTCCTTTCTTGTTTAAGCCAAACAAGGGCACGCCAGCGGCGTGCCCTATACATCATGCTCACCATCAGTGGTCAGCTCAGAACTTCACCAGATCCGACACCCGCACGGGTAGGCCGGTCGCGAACGAGGTGTTGGCGGCCACGCCGGTCAAGATCGACATCGCGCCCGCCACGTGGTTGGCGGCCCGTCCCAGCGGATCGGATGCGCCGCCGAGGAAGATCATATCCAGCATGCGCCGGTCGCCGCCGCCGTGGCCGCCCTCGCTGCCGGTCTCCAGCTCCACGCGCAGCGGCTTGCCCCACTGTGGCCGGATCAGCACGCTCGTCGGCTCGTCGACCACGGTCTCTTGCGCATCGCGGATCTCGGGCAGATTGGTATCGTCGTTGGAGCCGCTGACGTAGGAGTTTTCGTGGACCTCGTATTCGAGCCGGCCCTTGGTGCCGTTGAACGCCACGCGGTAGCCTTCCCAGGGCGAGTACGCCGTCAGGTGATAGGTCATCATGGCGCGATTCTTATAGCGCACCAGCACCGACATATCGTCCTCGATCGAGATGCCCTCGCCAAAGACGCTGCGATCGCGCAGATAGCCATCCTCGTTCTCGGCCTGGAGATACATCTTGCGCAGCGCCTCGTCGCGATCCAGATGCAGCGCGAACGGATCGTCCTCGGCAGCCGGGCGACCATAGGCCCGCTCGTAGAACTGGGTCGCGCCGCGCTCCTCGGCGTTTTCGCGGCCGTAGAAGAGCAGATCGCCCATCGCGAACACCGTCTCGGGCTGCGAGTCCAGCCACCAGTTGACCAGATCGAAGTGATGCGTGGCCTTGTGTACCATCAGGCCGCCGGAGTTGCGCTTGTCGCGGTGCCAGCGCCGGAAGTAGTCGGCGCCGTGGACGGTGTCGAGCAGCCACTCGAAGTGAACCGACAGCACGTTGCCCACGGCGCCGGCCTGAAGCAGCTCTTTGATCTTGGCGTTGCGCGGCGCGTAGCGATAGTTGAACGTCACCGTCAGATTGCGTCCGGTCGCGTTGACCGTGTCGAGAATCGCCTGGCAGCGCGTCGCATCGATCGTCATCGGCTTTTCGGTGATCACATCGCGGCCCAGTTCCATCGCGCGGATGATGTAGCGGTGGTGCGTGCGATCGATCGACGTAACGATCACCACGTCGACGCGCTGCTCGTCGAGCATCTTGTCGAAGTCCTGCGGCTTATAGGTCGGCACCGGCGGCGCGCTCAGCGTCTCGGCGTAGTAGCTGTTGTAGTAATCCATGCGCGTCTGGTTGACATCGCAAAAAGCAACCAGCTGCGCCCGCTCGCTATATTCCTTGAGGATGGCGGTGGTAAACATCCGCGATCGCGATCCCAGCCCAACGATCGCATACCGTTTTCGCTCTGGCATGAGGGGTTACTCCTTGGTCCTTCCCGAGTCGATGCTTATAAAGAACAAAGAACAAAGGAGTATGCATAAGCGCGTTGTTCTTTGTTTCGTTGTTCTTATGCGATCGAACTCCACATCTATATCAACGAACAGCATTCGTTATATTCGCGCTGAATCAGGCAACACAAAGCCAGCCAGCGCCCGCTATGGAGCAGGAAATCTCCGGCGCTGGAGCTTGTGACTGGTGAGAACTGACTAGCCCTTCAACCCGCTCGTGCTGATACCCTCGACAATGTAGCGCTGGAAGAAAATAAAGAGCGCAAAGACCGGAACTAGTGACAGGACCGACATCGCGAAGATCGCGCCCCAGTTGGTGCCGCCGGAAGCATCGGCAAAGTTTTTGAGCGCCAGCGAGACCGTGTATAGCTGCGGCTTGCTCAAGTAGAGCAGCGGCCCAAAGAAATCATCCCAGGTCCAGTAGAACGAGAAGATCGCAGACGTGATCAGCGCGGGCGTGAGCAGCGGCACAATCACGCGCCAGAAGATGCCAAACTTGCTGGCACCATCGATCGCGGCGGCCTCGTCCAGCTCGCGCGGAATGCCACGGATGAACTGGACCATCATGAAGATAAAGAACGCCTGGCCGAAGAAACGCGGCACCAGCAGCGGATAAAAGCTGTTGATCCACTCAAGCTTGCTGAAGACAATATACTGCGGGATGATCTGCACCTGGGTCGGCAGCATCAGCGTCAGCAGCATGCAGGTAAACCAGAAACTTTTGCCGGTGAAGCGCAGCCGGGCAAACGCATAGGCTATCAGCGCCGACGATGCGACCGCCGCGATCGTGCCGACGCCTGAGATAATAAACGAGTTGATGAAGAAGGTCGTAAACGTCACGCCGCCAAAGCCGGACCAGCCGTCGATGTAGTTGGCCAGCGTGGGATTTTCCGGGATGATCGCGGCCGCGCGTCGGAAGATCTCGTCGCGTGGCTTGAACGAGCTGCCGATCAGCCAGATCAGCGGATAGATCATGACGATGCTGAACAGGCCGACGCACAGGTGATAGATCAGGCTGCGCTTGGTCGGCCGCTCTATGCCATAGCGCTCGGGCGCGAGTGAAGATCGACTGGGCGTAAGGGTTGCCATAATCATTCTCCACCGGTTTCATAGTGGACCCACATGTCCGACGACTTGAAGGCGAGCGCTGTGAAGAAGGCGATAATCAGCAGCAGCACCCAGGCCATCGCCGACGCGTAGCCCATGCGGAAGTTTTTGAACGCCTGGTCGTAGAGATACAGCGCGTAGAAGCGCGTGGTGTCAAGCGGGCCGCCGTTGGTGACGACGAATGCCTGAGTAAAGACCATAAAGCCGGAGATGATCTGCATCACCAGGTTGAACAGAATCACCGGGCTCAGCAGCGGCAGCGTGATGCGCAGGAATTTGCGCAATCCGCTAGCGCCGTCGATCGACGCGGCCTCGTATAGCTCCTGCGGAATCTGCTTGAGACCGGCCAGAAAGATCAGCATCGGCGAGCCGAACTGCCAGACCGCCAGCACGATCAGCGTCCAGATGCCGGTGCGCGGATTGCCGAGCCAGTTGAGCCCTTCCAGACCCAGCGCGCTCAGGCCCTGGTTGAGCAGCCCGGTCGCGCCGAAGATCTGCCGCCACATCAGCGCCACCGCCACGCTGCCGCCGATGATCGAGGGCACGTAGAAGATCGCGCGGTACAGGCCCATCAGGCGAAAGCCCGTGTTGAGCAGCATGGCGATGCCCAGCGCAAAAGCCAGCCGCAGCGGGATCGCGGTGAACACATAGTAGAAGGTGGCGAAGACGGATTTCCAGTAGCGCGGATCGTTGAAAAACATGCGCTGGTAGTTGTCGAGGCCGATCCAGCGCGGCGAGCTGAAAATGTCGTAGTTAGTGAACGAGAGATAGAGCGACGCAACCATCGGGATCAGCGTCAGGCCAAAGAAGCCGATCAGCCAGGGCGCGAGAAACATATACGCGGCCAGGTTGTCGTTTTTTGGCCGACCTAGCCTGGCATTTGGTACGGCTGCCGGGCTGGAAGTCGCCACCGAGCTTCCGCGTGCTAGATTACTCATGGTCGTACCTCATGCGAAGGGGAGTGAGGGCGTAGCCGGTAACCGAATCCTGCTACGCCCACTGCTCCTTCCACTCGCTACTTGCCTACTGGTTCGCCGACAGGATCGCGTTGGCCTGCTCGCGGAATTGCTTCGCGGCGTCCTCGGGCGACATTTGACCGTACAGCACCTGGTCCATCAGCGGCGCGTACGCTTCGTCGATGACCTGGCGGCTGTTCGGCGGATCGGGCGCGTCAAGCTCGCTGTGGTGCTGCTCGACATACGCCAGCAGCTCGAACGCCTTCTGCTGCGCCGGATCGACTTTGGGCTTCAGATATTCCTGGACTTTGGTTGAGATCGGCACGCCGCGCTCAGCCGCCAGAATATCGTTGGCTTCCAGGTCGTTGGTGAACATGTTGATGATCTGCGCGGCCACGTCGGCCTGCTCCTTGGGACAGCCGGCCGTGATCGACCAGAACTGCGACGGCTTGAGGTAGTTGCCCGGCTCGGGATTCGCGCCCTCCTGCTTCGGGAACGGGAACACCGCCAGGTCGCGCTCGCCGACCGCCGACGCAATCGCGACGATCTGGTTGCTGTGCGCGTACATCATCGGCGCTTCCTGGCGCACGAAGATGTTGTCTTCGATGCCGACCTCGCCCAGCGAGACCTCGAACTCACGTGTCGGGATCAGGCCCTTGTCCATCCAGCCCTTGAGCATGGTGAAGAAATCGACGTAGATCTGATCGTCGTCGTACCCGAGCGCCGTGCCCTCCTCATTGTAGAGCGTGCCGCCGCGCTGCTTGACGTACAGCTTGAAAACCTGGTTGTCGTCGAGCGAGGTGCTCATGCCGTACTTGCCCAGCTTGTCGTGCAGCTGCGTGATTGCCGTCTCGAACTCCTTCCAGGTCCACTCGGGCTTGGGCTGCTCGACGCCGGCCTCCTGCCAGGTCTGCGTATCGACGATCAGCGACTGCGTGTTGGTGCCGAGACTGACCGCGTACAGCTTGTTGTCGGGGCCGAGCCGTCCGCCCTGGAGGTAGCCTTCGTCCACGTCGGTCGTATCGATCGTGCCGTTGGCGACATAGTCGTCGAGCGGCATCAGCAGGCCGCGCTTGACCCAATCGCCAATGTACTGGTAGTCGTGCTGGATCAGGCAGGGCAGATTCCCGCCGGCCGCCTGAGTCGTCAGCTTGGTCCAGTAATCGCCGAAGGCGGCGAACTCCCAGGTCAGCTTGACGTTGGGATTTTCAGCCATGAACATTTCGAGGACTTTGATGGTGCGATCGTGGCGGTTCTGCGAGCCCCACCAGGCGACCTGCATATTGACGGGCGCTCCGCCGGTTGCCGCGCTGGCGGCCGGGCTTGATTCTCCTGCCGTGCTAGCAGCAGGGCTGGCCTCCATAGACGCGCTGGCAGCCGGGCTGGCATCGGTTGCAGTGCTGGCGGCCGGGCTGCTGCTTGTGCCGCTGGTGCCGGATGAGTCGGGACTGCCGCAGGCGGCAATCAATAAGCTGAAAACGACCAACAGTGGGACCAGCTTCCTTCGAACGTTCATCGTTCTTCCTCCGTTTGTACAACATCTGTACATTGCGTCTATCGCCACACCAGTGTTAGCGACGATGAGTTGAGGCAGGCGACAGTCGGGCGCACGGCTATTGGCGGCAAGGCGCATCCCGGCTAGCGTTAAGGCTGTGGTCGTTACGTAAAAGTCGTCTTAATACGTCGCTAGCATACGATGTGCCATGTAACATGTCAAATGTCTGGCCGGCGTTCGACCGCAAGCGTGGATAAGGGATCGGCAGTTTAGTGCAGCGGGCCGGCCTGATGCAGCACCAGACCCGGCACGGCCTGCGTCGGATGGATCTCCGTGTAGAGCGTCGGCGTCCAGCCTACGTCGCTGCCAAGATCGGGATCGTTGACGGCATTGTAGGCGGCCAGCACATCGACCCGGTTATGCGCTGAGCGACCGTTGACAAAGGTTCCTTCGACGTGGATCGCGGTGCCGTTGAAGCGCCGAATAAAGCGATCGGGCGTCACGCCGCTGGTCTCGAAGTAGTTGTTCTGCGCGTAGATCTGCGACTCGAAGCCCACGCCCCAGCTATACACGTAGCTCGCGGCGTCGGGGATGATGTAGTAGTTGTTGTACACATGTACCTGGCCGAAGCGGACGCGCGGCGCGCGCTGCCCCACATTGGCGAACAGGTTGTGATGTACCGTCACCCGCAGCTTGCCGCGATCGCTGGTGGGCGAGCCGGGCGTGCCGGGATTATCCGTCGAGCCGATCAGCATGGTCTTGTCGTGATCCGTGAAGCGATTCCAGGAGACCGTCACCAGATCTGAGCCGCGCGTGATGTCCAGCGCCCCGTCGTGTACCTGGTAGGGCCGATCGAAGTAGAGCGGCTGGCTGCTGTCGGGATTGTCGCCGTCGTTGAAGGCGTTGTGATCGGCCCAGACGTGCGTGGCGGTCGTCAGCGAGATGTTGTCGTAGGCCGAGTTCCAGTTGCCGGTGCTGCCGTCGGTTGGGTCCCACACCGGGAAGCAATCGTACGCGTCCTGGAAGGTGATGTTGCGAATGATCACGTTATCGACGCGATCCACGATCAGGTTGGCGCCCACGATGCGCGCATCTTCCAGCCCGATCAAGGTCGTGTTCGAGCCGACGACGATGCGAATCCGCGCTGCCTGGTTGCGCGCCGCCGCCTGCCGGGCGGTCTCAAGCGGTCCGCTAGGCCGGGTTGTGCGGCCCCAGGTGGCAGGATCGTAGGCTTGCAGATACGCCTGGAGGCTGTAGCCGGTGCCCGCCGCGTAGTCGTCGCAGCTCAGCGGCTGGTTGTTGTCGTCGACATTCGCGTCGATCGTGCCCTGGACATAGATGATCTTGGGTGTGGAGCCGCCGGTAGCCAGCGCCGCTACCAGCTCCTGGCGATTGGCGACGGTGTAAACATGCGCCGCGTCGGCGCTGGCACCGCCGGTGGTGCCGGGCTGGCCCAGATTATTGGTGCCGAATGCCGCCCAGCCGTCGTCGACTGCGAGCGTCTGCCGCCCGAGATCCTGAAGGTCGTGCGCCGTTGCAGCCGGTATGCCCAGGCTCAAACTGGCGATCAAACCTCCGGCGGCGAAGAGTGTGCTCAAGACTCGCATGGTCTGGTGCTCCTTCTGTGAGACTGGCCTGGCAGTACGTCGCCAGGGAAGAACAACCTGCGTGGTGGTCGAAACATCCTACCTTCAAAGGCAGGCCCGTCTGGCCGTGGTTGTGAGAAGGTGCGTCGTGTGCCATCGCTACGATGTCTTACTGCCTTGTGCAACATCGCCTCTCCTGGAGGCAGAGCTACTACTTCGCTTGAGCCATATCTATTTCGCTTGCGATCGATAATGCCCGGTATCAGATTGTAGGAGGAGAGCCAGGAAATACGCTGCCAGGTAGTCAGGCTGTATAAGCTTAGAACAATTGCTAGAGCGTCGTGGGATATATTATATATAATATTCGAAGTCTGTCAACTCATGATATACAGCTTATAATTCCGGTTGACACTCCTGCGCTAATTATATATGATATATAATCAATAAAGAAAGTGGAAGATTGCTACCCAAGGCGCTGCTTCCCTTTTTCTAAGCGTCGGATAGTATAGATGTTCACACTATTACTCCAGGTTTTTAGCGAGGTCGTGCTACCGATCGTGGTGATCACCGGGGTCGGGTATTTCCTTGAGGGCGCGTTTCCCCTCGACGCTCGCACGCTCAACCGGGTAAGCCTCTATGGTCTCAGCCCGTGTCTGCTGTTTGTCACGCTGCTGCGCACCGAGATCAACGGCGCCGAGGCGCTACGCTTGTCGCTGCTGATGCTGCTGGTCTGTATCGCGATGTGTATCTGCGCCTATGTGATCGCGCGGGCGATGGGCCTGAACTCGACCGAGCGCAGCGGCTTTATGCTGGCCTCGACCTTTATGAACTCCGGCAACTACGGCCTGCCCGCAACCCGCTTTGCGTTCGGCGATGTCGGCTTTCAGTACGCGGTGATCGGCTATCTGACGCAGGCGTTTCTCTCACAAACCATGGCCGTGTATGTCGCGTCGAGCGGCGGCGGCAATCGACGGGCGGCGCTGACGCAGGTGCTGAAGATGCCGATGCTCTACGCGGCCGTGCTGGCGATCCTGCTGCGGTTACTGGGCGTGCCGCTCGACGAAAGCAACGGCTTTGTCGCGGCTGGTCTGTATCGCGGTCTGCGCTTGCTGGCCGACGCCACGCTGCCGTTTCTGCTGCTGATCCTGGGCATGCAGCTGCGGCGCCGCAAGCCGCTGGGCTCGTTTGGCCCGCTGGGCACCGCGACAATGCTGCGGCTGGTGGCCTCGATCCCGATCGCCTTTGGTGTGGCGTATCTGCTGGGCTTGAGCGATCTGGCGCTGCGCGTGGGCGTTATGCAGGCGGCCATGCCGACGGCGGTCAACACCACGATTCTGGCGCTGGAGTTCGACACCTGGCCGCACTTCGTCAGCAACGTCGTCGTAGCGACGACGGTCGGCAGTTTGCTGACGCTGACGGTGCTGGTGGTTTTTTTACGCTAAGCCGCTTCAAAAGCGGCTTTTTTGCTCGCCTGGAACACGGGATCGTCGTCGGATTTTGGCATGTTAGTTGCTGCGTTTTTTCTTGGATTTGACATGTAACATGTTAGTAGCCGGTCCTGGCTACGCTGCAAACTGATCCGCTCTTGAGCACGGAGGCGAGCCGAACGATCGCGCCGCAATCTTTGATCCTCCGCTGCTTGCTCCCCTATCCGCGAGGAGGCGGTATGAACCAAACGCAAGTCGTATCTACCTTAGCTTCGATCGACCGCTTGAACATCGCGCCGCGCTCACTGGTTGCCGACAACGGCGTGGAGTACGCGCTGGCGCAGGGCGATGGAGCCCGGCAATTTGTGGCCCTGGCCGCCGACGAATCCTTGCTGCAAGACTTCGAGGGCCAGCGCTCGGAGCACGACGGCGGCGTGCTGCTGGTTGGCCCGTGCAGCGCGCACAACGCCGCCGCACTTCGCGATCGGCTCCCCTGGCTGCGACCACGAACGCTCGGCCTGCAAACATCGGCGGGCATGGGCGACCGGCTGGGATTGGCGACACCCGGCCATGTCCAGGCGATGCGCGCGGCCGGCCAGGGCATCGCGCCGATCTTTCCGCAGCAGTCGATCCGCGAGATGAACCGCACGCATCGCACGGCCCAGCAGGTGATGGACGATGCGATCTGGGGCATTTTCGCCGAGGGCTGGCGCGACGGCTTTGGCGCCGACGCCGATCATCTCAAGACGCCCGCCGACATCGATACCTGCGTCGCGGCAGGCTACACCTTCTTCACCATCGATCCCGGCGAGCACGTCGACGATCGCGCGGAGTCGGCCGATGCCGCCGAGCTGCGCCAGTTGTTCGAAGCTCTGCCCTGGACGCAGCTTGAGGACTCGCCCGATGCGGCGCTGAGTCGCTACGGCAATCTATCGCTGTCGATCGAAGACCATACGATCGCGTTTGACGAGACGGCGGCGATGCGCGCGGCGGCCAAGTACGGCCGGGCGATCGCGCATGTGGCGCACATGTATCGTCATCTGCAAACGGTCAGCGGCGATCGGCAGAGCGAGCTTGAGGTTTCGGTTGACGAGACCGAGCATGTGACCAGCCATGCCGAGCATGTGTATATCGCCTCGGAGCTGCGGCGGCTGGGCGTGCGCTGGGTCAGCCTCGCGCCGCGCTACATCGGCCGCTTCGAGAAAGGCGTCGACTATATCGGCGACCTGGGCGCGTTCGAAGACGATTTTGCGGTCCACGCCGCGATCGCGCGTCACTACGGGCCGTACAAGCTCAGCCTGCACTCGGGCTCGGACAAGTTCAGCGTGTATCCGATCGCCATGCGCCAGACGCGTGGGCTGGTGCATCTCAAGACCGCCGGCACCAGCTATCTTGAGGCGCTGCGCACGATCGCCGCGCTCGATCCGGCCTTGTTCCGCGAGATCTATGTTTTCGCCCGCGAGCGCTACGAGACCGACAAGGCCAGCTACCATGTCTCGGCCGAGCTGGATCGCGCGCCGTTGCCCGAAGATGTGACCGACGCCGAGCTGCCCGAGCTGCTGAGCCAGTTCGATGCGCGCGAGATCTTTCATGTCACCTTTGGCTCGGTGCTGACCACGCGAACGGAGCAGGGCGGCTGGCTCTTCTACGATCGCTTCATGGCACTGCTGCGCGATCATCCCGAAGCCTACGCCAAAAATCTCGAAGCGCATTTCGTGCGGCATCTTCAGCCATTCGAGACGCAGCAGGCCACGGCCTAAGCTCAGGAGGAGGATGCAATGATTGCTCACAGATGGGCGCTGTCGCCCGACCGCTGCTTCGATCCGAATCCGGCGCAGCGCGAGCTGGCGCGGCAGCTCTACACCTCGGTCAAAGATCTGCCGCTGGTCTGCCCGCACGGCCACGTCCCGCCCGCCCTGCTCGCCGATCCCAACGCCCGCTTTGGCTCGCCCGCCGATCTATTCATCATTCCTGATCACTACGTGTTTCGCATGCTCTACAGCCAGGGTGTCACGATGGAAGCTCTGGGCGTGCCCACGCAGGACGGCGCGGCGGTCGAGACCGATCACCGCAAGATCTGGCAGCGCTTCGCCGAGCATTTTCATCTGTTTCGCGGCACGCCGACCGGTCTGTGGCTGACGGATGAGCTGATCAATGTGTTCGGCGTGGACGAGCCGCTCAACGGCGACAGCGCCCGGCGCATCTACGATCATCTAGAGGCACAGCTAGCTAAGCCGGAGTTTGCGCCGCGCGCGCTGCTCAAGCAGTTCAACATCGAGGTTTTATGTACCACCGACGCGGCCACGGATCAGCTAGAAGATCACCGGCGGCTGCACGATGAAGGATTAAACCTGATTCGGCCAACGTTCCGCCCGGATGCCGTGGTGAATCTCAACGCCGCCGGCTGGCGCGCCAACATCGACAAGCTCGGCCAGGTGTCGGGCGGCGAGATCGGCAGCTACGCGGCGTTCATCCAGGCGCTGGAGTCGCGCCGCGCCTTCTTCAAGCAGCTGGGCGCGACGGCAACCGATCACGCGGCGGTGACGGCGCATACCGAGCGTTTGTCGCAGCACGAGGCCGAGACGATCTTCAATCGCGCGCTGGCCGGCGAGACCAGCGAGGAAGACGCGGCTCGCTTTACCGCGCATATGCTGATCGAGATGGCGCGCATGAGCGTCGAAGACGGCCTGGTGATGCAGCTGCATGTCGGCAGCGTGCGCAACCACAACGATCGCATCGCGCAGCGCTTCGGCCTGGATAAAGGCGCGGACATTCCCACGCGCACCGACTGGACCAACGGACTGCGCGCGCTGCTCAACGCCTACGGCAACGACCGACGCCTACAGCTGATCCTGTTCACGCTCGACGAGAGCACGTACAGCCGCGAGCTGGCGCCACTGGCCGGACATTATCCCGCGCTGCTGCTCGGCCCGCCGTGGTGGTTCTTCGACAGCGTGAACGGCATGCGCCGCTACCTGGATCTCGTGATCGAAACTGCGGGCGTGTACAACACCGCCGGCTTCAACGACGACACGCGCGCCTTCGCCTCGATTCCGTCGCGCCATGACGTGTGGCGCCGCGTGACCTGCAACTGGACGGCCGGGCTGGCGGCGCAGGGATTGATCTCCGAAGACGACGCGTTCGAGATGGCACAGGACTTCGCGTATCGTCTGGCGAAGCGCGCGTACAGGCTGGACGGAAGAACCTAGAACCTAGAACCTAGAACCTAAAGAACCTAGAACCTAAAGAACAAAAAGCAAGTACCTCCATTCCCCCTCGCCTACGGCAACCGAGGCTGAAGCCAGCCGAGGTTTGGGGCAGGGGGCTAGGGGGTGAGGGCCTGATCAAAAGATCAGAAGAACGAAGGAACAAAAGGCTGATCGCTTGTTTTTGGCTCTTCCTTGTTCCCTGGTTTCCTTGTTCCTTTGTTCCTTACTCAAGGATACGCTATGGCAAGTAACCTAACCGAGCTATTTAGCCTCAACGGCCAGGTGGCGATCGTGACGGGCGGCACCGGCGTGCTGGGCGGCGCGATGGCGCAGGGCCTGGCGCAGGCTGGCGCGCGCGTCGGGATTTTGGGCCGTCGTCGGGAGCGTGCCGAGGCGGTCGTGGCCGAGATCGAGCGGGCCGGTGGTCAGGCGATGGCATTGCCCGCCGATGTCATGGATCAGGCGCAGCTTGAGGCGGCGCGCGCGGCAGTGCTGGAGCGCTGGGGCCGCATCGATATTCTAGTCAACGCGGCGGGCGGCAACGTTCCGGCTGCGACCCTGAGCCCCGATCGCACGTTCTGGGATCTGCCCCGAGAAGCCTTCGCGCAGGTCTTTGAGCTGAATTTGCTCGGCACGCTGCTGCCCAGCCAGATCTTCGGCGCGGCGATGATCCAGCCACGCGGCGACGAGCCGGCGCACGGCTGCATCGTCAATATCTCGTCGATGGCGGCGCAGCGCGCGATCACGCGGGTCGTCGGCTACGGGGCGGCCAAGTCGGCGGTAGACAACTTCACGCGCTGGCTGGCGGTCGAGCTAGGACGATCCTACGGCGCGGGTATGCGCGTGAATGCGATCGCGCCCGGCTTTTTCATCGGCGAGCAAAATCGCGATCTGCTGCTTCAGCCTGACGGCAGCCTGACGGCGCGCGGCCAGACGATTATCGATCACACGCCCGCCGGACGTTTCGGTGAGCCGGGTGAGCTGATCAGCACCCTGATCTGGCTGTGCAGCCCCGGCGCGCGCTTCGTCAACGGCGTGGTCGTGCCCGTCGACGGCGGCTTCTCGGCATTTAGCGGCGTGTAATAGCACGGAGATCGGCGTAAGCTGGCCGATTCCCGCAAGGAGCGAGCTATGGTTGTCGGACAAGGCGCGCCAGCGGCGGTGCTGGCAGCGCATGAGGTGCAGCGTATTCTCGCCGAGGCGTTTGACGCCGAGCCGCTGGACGGCAAGCGCGTGCTGGTGATCATCCCCGACAGCACACGTACCGCGCCGATCCCGCTGCTTTTTCGCCTCCTGCACGAGCGCATCGGCGGGCGAGTGGCGCAGCTCGACTCTTTGATCGCGCTGGGCACGCACCAGCCCATGAGCGAGGCCGCGATCGAAAAGCTGGTCGGCGTTTCGGCCGCGGAGCGCGCGGCCAATTATCCGGGCGTGCAGATCTTCAACCATCGCTGGGATCTACCCGATGCGCTGCTGACGATCGGCACGATCGGGCGCTCGGAGGCCGCGCAGCTCACGGATGGTCTGCTGGTCGACGAGGTGCCGGTCACGCTCAACCGTATGATCCTGGACTACGATCTGCTGCTGATCTGCGGCCCGGTCTTTCCGCATGAGGTCGCCGGGTTTTCGGGCGGCGCGAAATACCTGTTTCCGGGCATCGCCGGGCCGGACATCATCAACTTCACGCACTGGCTCGGCGCGCTCTCGACCAGCATGGAAACGATCGGTGTTCAGGATACGTTTGTGCGGCGCGTGATCCACCGCGCAGCCGAGTTCGTGCCGACGCGGGTGTTGTGCCTTGCGTTCGTGCTCAAAGGCCAGGATCTGCACGGTATGTTTGTTGGGCCGCATCGCGAGGCGTGGTCCGCAGCCGCCGATCTATCCGGCCGGCTCAATATCGTCTGGCTGCCGCAGCCGGTGCGCCACGTGCTGGCCATGCCCTCCACGATGTACGACGATCTATGGACGGCGGCCAAGGCCATGTATAAGACCGAGCCCGCGATCGCCGACGGCGGCGAGGTGATCATCTACGCGCCGCATCTGACCGAGATCTCCTACACGCACGGTCACTTGATCGATCAGATCGGCTACCATGTGCGCGATTATTTCGTCAAGCAGTGGGATCGATTCCGGGACTTGCCCGGCGGCATTCTGGCGCACAGCACCCACGTCAAAGGCGCGGGCAGCTTCGATCCGGCGCTGGGCGTGGAAACGCCGCGCATCAACGTGACGCTCGCCACCGGCATTCCCGAGGCGCGCTGCCGCCAGGTGAACCTGGGCTACGCCGATTACCGCACGATCGATCCTGAAACATGGCAGGAGCAGGCCGGGGCAGGAAGCTTGCTGGTACCCCACGCGGGCGAGATGCTGTATCGCGTTCGCTCGGGTGACTAAGCTTGCTAAAGGAGAGAAGCATGGAGTATCGCGAGCTGGGACGGACAGGCTGGCGGATCTCGGCGATTAGCTGCGGCACATGGGCCATGGGCGGCTCCTGGGGTCCGACCGACGACCCAAAATCGATGCAGGCGCTGCACAAGGTGATCGATCTGGGCGTGAATTTCCTCGACACCGCCGACGTCTACGGCGACGGCCACGCCGAGCAGCTGATCGCGCAGCTGCGGCGGGAGCGCAGCGAAGAAATCATCGTCGCGACCAAGGCCGGACGCCGTTTGAATCCGCATGTCGCCGGCGGCTACAACCGTGAAAACCTGACCGCCTTTGTCGAGCGCAGCCTGCGCAATCTCGAAACCGAAGCCCTCGATCTGCTCCAGCTGCACTGCCCGCCCTCGGCGGTGTACGAGATGCCCGAGGTCTTCGGCATTCTGGACGATCTGGTGCAGGCCGGCAAGCTGCGCTACTACGGCGTGAGCGTGGAGCGTGTGGACGAGGCCCTGCGCGCGATTCAGTATCCCAATGTGCAGTCGGTACAGATTATCTTCAACATGTTTCGCCTGAAGCCGCTTGAGCAGTTCTTCCCGGCTGCCCGTGAGCGGCAGGTCGGCATTCTGGCGCGAGTGCCGCTGGCCAGCGGCCTGCTCAGCGGCAAGCTCCGCCGCGACTCGCAGTTTGCCGAGAGCGATCATCGCAACTTCAACCGCCACGGCGAGTCCTTCGATCAGGGCGAGACCTTTAGCGGCGTCGAGTACGAGGCCGGCCTTCAGGCTGTGGAAGAGCTGCGCTCGCTGGTGCCCGAGGGCGCGACGCTGGCGCAGGTGGCGCTGCGCTGGATCTTGATGTTCCCCGAGGTCACCGCCGCGATTCCCGGCGCCAAAGACGCGCAGCAGGCCGAGAGCAACGTCCGGGCGATCGAGCTACCAGCGCTCTCCGACGAGGCGCTGGCCCAGGTGCGTTCGGTCTATGATCGCTACTTCCGCGCGGCGATCCACGACCGCTGGTAGCCGAACATCGCTCGAAATGATCGTCGGGCGATGCGCTGAGGGTATGACTCGTGCAAGGCAAGCGCCGCGAATGTCCGAATCGTGAACCTGGAGGTTGCTACGTCTGAACATCCCCCAACCAATGCGACGGCCTGGGGGCCGCTGCGCTACTCGGTTTTTCGCGCGCTCTGGCTGGCGGCCCTGGTCTCCAACCTCGGCGCGCTGATGCAGAATGTCGCTGCTGCCTGGCTGATGACGGATCTGACACCCTCGCCGGTGCCGGTCGCGCTGCTAACCACGATGGCTAGCCTGCCGCTGTTTATGGTCGGGCTGCCGGCGGGCGCGCTGGCCGACGTGATCGACCGGCGCTGGCTGGTGATCGTGACGCAGATCTGGATGCTGGTGGTCGCTGCTGCGCTGGCCGGGCTGACCGCGATCGATGTGATCACGCCCTGGATGCTGCTGGCGCTGACGTTTCTGCTCGGTCTCGGCGGCGCGCTGAGCGCTCCCGCATGGCAGGCGATCGTGCCGGATCTCGTGCCGCGCCACGAGTTCGCGGCGGCGGTGGCGCTCAACAGCGCGGGCTTCAACCTGGCACGCGCGATCGGCCCGGCGCTGGGCGGCCTGATGATTGCGGCCACGGGGCCGGCCGCCGTGTTTCTGCTCAACGCGGCCTCGTTTTTGGGAATTATCGTCGTGATGGCGCGCTGGCATCCGCCGGAGCGGGTGCAGACGGCGCCACCTGAGCGCGTGCGCAGCGCGGTCGCGGCCGGCATGCGCTTTACGCGTCACTCGCCGCCGCTGCGCGCGGTGCTAGTGCGCACGGGAGTGTTTATCGGCACGGCCAGCGCATTGTGGGCGCTGCTGCCGGTGGTTGCCAGCCACGAGCTGGGCTTGAGCGCGGCGGGCTACGGTGTGCTCCTCGGCAGCATCGGCCTGGGCGCGATCGGCGGCGCGAGCATCTTACCCCGGCTGCGCGAGCGCTTCTCGACCGATCAGCTGGTGATCGGCCTGACGCTGATCTTTGCCGCCGGGATGGTCGGGCTGGCCTATCTGCATAACCTGATATTGCTCAACCTGGTGCTGGCGACGGTCGGCGTCGGCTGGCTGAGCATCACGTCGGCCTTCAACGTCACGGCCCAGACGATGGTGCCGGCCTGGGTGCAGGCGCGCGCGCTGGGCGTGTATCTGCTGGTTTTTCAGGGCGGCTTCGCGGGCGGCAGCGCGGTCTGGGGCGTGGTAGCAGATCGGCTGGGCGTGCAGACGGCGCTGTTGATCGCCGCCGGGCTGATGGTGCTGGGCGTGCTTACCGCGCGGCGCTGGCCGCTGATGACCGATGACGAGCTGGATCTCAATCCTTCGCAGCACTGGCCCGCGCCGGTTCTGGCCTGGGAGCCGGATCTCGAAGCCGGGCCGGTCATGATCACGGTCGAGTATCGCATAGCCCAGCCGCAGCAGGCCGCGTTTGTGCAGGCCATGCGCGAGGTGCAGATTCTGCGGCTGCGCGACGGCGCAACGACCTGGGGCTTGTTTCACGACACGGCCACGCCTGAGCGCTTCGTCGAAACGTTTGAAGTCGCTTCCTGGGCCGAGCATCTACGCCAGCACGAGCGCGTCACGATCGCCGATCACAGCATCGAGCGGCGGGCGCTGGCGTTCCAGCAGCCCGGCACCGAGCCGGTTGTCTCGCATCTGATCTCGACGGTCGCCGAGGTCGAGCTATTGAGCGGCCCTGCCCAGGCGTCGAAAATATCCGGCAGCATGCCGTAGCGATCGAGCTTGAGTACATGAGTACAACCGCAGACTCGCCCTTTCGTCCGCTGATCGAGTACGAGGCGCTGTATGCCGGCGAGCAGCGCAGATTCGCCATGCCTGCTACCGACGATCGCGCAGCGTGGGAGTCGTGGCGCGTGGCGTTTCGTGCCGGGCTGCGGCAGCGGCTGGCGCTCCCGGAAGCCGAGCCGTCGCCCGTGACATTCAACATGGTGTCGCCGACAACACACAGTGGCTACCGGCGCGTGTATCTTGAGTACGAAAGCGCGCCCGGCGTGATCGTCCCGGCCTGGCTGCTCATCCCCGACAATCTCACCGACTCGGCGCCGGCGGTGATCGCGGTGCATGGGCACGGTTCCGGCATGGATGATCTGGTCGGCATCGACGCCGACGGCGGCGAGCGCACGGAGGCGCAGGGCTATCACCAGGATTTTGCGCTGGCGCTGTGCCGGCGCGGCATGGTTGTGCTCGCGCCTGAGCTGCGCGGCTTCGGTCGTCGCCGCGAGCCGCAGGACCAGGCAGCAGGTCCGACGAGCAGCTCGTGTCAGGCGGCGGCCTGGTGGGGCGTGATGCTGGGTAAGCCGCTGCTGGGCAGCCGCGTCTGGGATGTTCTGCGCGCGCTCGATCTGCTTGGCTCGTTGCCCGAGGTCGATCCGCAGCGCATCGGCATCATGGGCGGCTCCGGTGGTGGAGCCGTTGCGCTGTTTGCGGCGGCGCTCGCGCCACGGCTGCGCGCGGCGGTGATCAGCAACTATTTCTGCACCTTCCGAGACAGCATTCTGGCCATGCAGCACTGCGCCTGCAACTATGTTCCCGGCCTGCTTCAGGATGGTGAAATCTATGATGTGGCCGCGCTTCTGGCGCCGCGACCGCTGCTGATCGAAGCAGGCACCGACGATCCGATCTTTCCGCTGCCCGGCGTGCTGGATGCCTACGCGCGACTCAGTGTAGCGTATTCGGCGCAGGGAGCCGCCGATCAGCTGGAGCGCGATGTGTTCGCGGGTGGGCATCAGATCAGCGGCGCCAAAGCCTACGCTTGGCTGGTGCGTACGCTACAATCTTGAATCACTGCGCCGGGCCTGTGAACGCAGGTGATGGAACGCGAGGAGGGTCTCATGGACTACACGAAGCTCGGCAATACCGGCATGGATGTGTCGCGTATCTGCCTCGGGTGCATGGGGTTTGGGGACGCGGAACGATGGATTCATAAATGGGTGCTCAACGAGGAAAACAGCCGGCCAATTATCAAGCATGCCCTCGACCTGGGGATCAACTTCTTCGATACCGCCAACGTGTATTCGCTGGGAGCGAGTGAGGAGATCCTCGGCCGCGCGTTGAAGGACTTCGCCCATCGCGACGAGGTCGTCATCGCGACCAAGGTCCACGGCAAGATGCGCGAGGGACCGAATGGTGGCGGGCTGTCGCGCAAGGCGATCCTGAGCGAGATCGAAGGGAGTCTCAAGCGGCTTGGAACAGAGTACGTGGACCTTTACATCATCCATCGCTGGGATAACCACACCCCGATCGAGGAGACCATGGAAGCGCTGCATGATGTGGTGAAGGCCGGCAAGGCCCGCTACATCGGCGCCTCCGCTATGTGGGCGTGGCAGTTCGGCAAGGCGCTGCACGTCGCCGAGAAACACGGCTGGACCCGCTTCGTCTCGATGCAGGATCACCTGAACCTGATCTACCGCGAAGAAGAGCGCGAGATGCTGCCGCTCTGCCGCGCCGAGGGAATCGGGGTGACGCCGTATAGTCCGCTCGCATCCGGCAGATTGACGCGCGACTGGTCGTCGGAAACCACGCAGCGGTCGGAAACCGATCAGATCGCGAAAAGTAAGTACGATGCGACCGCCGACACCGATCGCCTGGTCGTTGAGCGGGTTGCGGAGCTTGCGGATCAGCATGGCGTGCCACGCGTGCATATCGCGCTGGCCTGGCTGTTACAGAAGCAGCCGGTGACTGCGCCGATCATCGGGGCAACCAAGCTCTCCCATCTGAACGATGCCGTTGGGGCGCTGGCGGTGCAACTGACCCCGGAAGAAGTCGGCTACCTGGAAGCGCCGTATGTGCCGCATCCGATCGTCGGCCATCAGTAAGCGCTATGTGGAAAGGATCATGAGTTGGTGATGTTGCCGCGTGGCCGCCTGGGCTTTGCCGTGATGGTCGGGCAAGATGGCGATCTGCCCGAAGAAGTATTGATCGGTCTCAAGGCGGCCGGCTATAGCGGGATCGAGCCCAACTGCTACCAGCCGCAGCACCTGACGACCATTATTGAGCGCTGCCACCGCGTCGGCTTGGCAATTCATGCGCTGCCGACCGGACGCTGGCTGAACGTGGCACAAGCGGACGCAGATTACGCGCGCTACACGCGGCAGGCGTTCGAAGTGTTGAGGGAGGGCGCGGCGCTGGCGGCAGCGCTCGACGCACCGCTGATCTTCGGCCTGATCCGTGGCTCTAGCGCGATCTCCGCAGCGCAGGCTGAGGAGTTTTTGTCGACGGTTATTCCCGAACTTGTAGCGGCGACGCCGCAGCTAACAATTCTGGTCGAGCCGATCGCGGCTGACGAGGCGGCGTGGCCGCACACGATCGAGCAGGGCGCGCTGCTGCTGGCGCGGCTGAAACTGCCCAACGTGAGGCTGCTCGCCGACAGCTATCATATTGCGCGTTCCGGCCGAGATTTGAATATCGAGCAGCACCGAGACGTAATCGGCCATCTGCATATTCGCGATCAAGCGAAGCAGATACCAACCGGCAGCACGCCGGAATACACGGCGGTGTACGCGGCGATCCTACGTCTGTGGCAGGAAGAAAACCTGGTGCTGAGCTTCGAGCCGAATATCGAGCTGCATGAAACGCTGGAAAACGCCGCAGCAGGCGTAGCATGGCTTGATCGCGCGACCATGCGCTAACGATTCACACGGCTGCACAAAGCATACGCAGGCGCGTACATTCGATTCACACGGCTGCGCGAAGCATAATCATCGATGGTTATCGCATAATCATGGCTGCGCAAAGCATAATCATGGATGATTATCGCATAATCATGGCTGCGCGAAGCATAATCATCGATGGTTATCGCATAATCATGGCTGCGCAAAGCATAATCATCGATGGTTATCGCATAATCACGCGGCGCAATGCGATGTATAGCTTTGTGCAATGAGTGCGCGGGAAAGTTCGTGCTAAAATAAAAGCATTCTGTCGTGTGATATATCAGGTGTTACGCCTTCACAAAGCCCAGGGTAGCCTATGGAAAATCCGCTCATCAGCTATCAACCTCTCAACTACGTCGATCTGACCGAGCAGACGTATCGCGTGCTGAAGGAGAAGATCCTTCAGGGCGAGCTGAAGCCGGGCGCGCAGATCTCCGTGCCCAACACCGCCGTCGCGCTGGGCGTCAGCCGCACGCCCGTCAACGATGCCTTGAAGCGCCTGGCGAACGACGGATTGGTCGAGATTGTGCCGCGTCAGGGCACGTTTGTGACCGAGCTGACGGTGCGCGATGTGGCTGAGATCTTTGATATGCGGCTGATGATCGAGCTATATGCGGCGGAGATCGTGTTCCAGACTGGCGCGGTCGAGCAGGTGCTGGCGGCGTTCAAGGCGCCCATGAGCGGCATGCAGCAGGCGTTGGCGGGCGACGACTTCGGCGATCACGAGGCGTTCTCGATCAACGATCAAGCGTTTCATACCGCGCTCGTCAAAGCCACCGCCAACAATCGTTTGATTCGCACCTACACCCAGCTTCACGCCAATACCCACGGCGCGCGCATCCACTACCTGGCCTCTGGCGACGCGCAAACTACGCAGAGCGAGCATCACGCCATCGTGGCGGCGTTCCACGACGGCGATCTCGACGCAGCCAAACAGGCGCTGCACACACATATCACCAGGGTCAAAAACAAAATCCTCGAAGTTCTGGAGAAGCGTGGAGGGAAGCTCTAGCGGCGTCTACACCTACGTCGCGGCGCTGACACCGTTGTTATCAGGCTCGGGGTGATGCGCCAGGTACTCGGTGTAGGCGGTTAGCGCGCCCTGATTATGCGCGCGCACGAGCTGCGAGAGCCGCTCATAGTCGTGCTCGGCCATCGCCTGTACAATCAGATGATGCTCGTTTTGGGCCTGAACGAGGCGAAACACCAGCACATCCTTGAGATAGTAGCGCCGCACGCGATCCCACTGGTTGAGTACTCGCTCGGTCATCTCCTGAAGCATGGGCATATCGGTGATGCGCACGATCGCCAGGTGGAACTCGGTGTTGAGATCCGACCATTGGTTGTGGGCGTTGGATTCGATGGCGCGATCCATGGCTTTCAGCAGCTCGTCCAGGCGCTGCATGTCGGCAGAAGTGAGGCGTTGGGCGGCGGTGCGCGTGGCGACCAGCTCCAGGCCCTCCATCACAGTAAACACTTCGATGATCGACGCCTTGGAGATCTTGGCGACTGTCGCGCCGACGTGCGGGATATTCTCGACCAGCCGCTCGGATTGCAGCATGTGCAGCGCCTCGCGTACCGGGATCGGGCTCACACCCAGACGTTGAGCAATATCTTCGATCCTGAGCCGCTCGCCGGGCTTAAGCTCGCCGCGCATGATGCTTTCACGCAGCGATTGATACACGAATTCTTGCTTGGTCCGGTAGCGTGGCTGGGCAACCCCGTGCGCTTGCATAGCAATCCTCAAAAGTGTGCGCCATCTGGCATTTCGCTCTATTGTATAGTGCGTGTCGGCCCAGGTCAATCATTGCGCGGAACTCGTCTGCGCCGGCTGCAATCAACCGCAGGTCGCGCCGGTTAAAGCTCTGGCCTGCGGCTGGGGCTATGGTTCAATCAGGTGCCTGGATTATTGCCCGGCCCATGAGATGCGATAAATCACGCCGTTGGTATCGTCGGTGACGAAGAGCGAGCCGTAGGGCGCGACCGCCAGGCCGACGGGACGCCCAAACTGCGCGCGGCCATTGTCGACCAGAAAGCCGGTCATGAAGTCCTCATAGCCCACCGGCCAGCCGTTCTGGAAGCGCAGCCGCACGACTTTGTAGCCCGACGGTGGCTCGCGATTCCACGATCCGCGCATCGTCACAAACGCATCGCCGCGAAACTGCGCCGGGAACTGCGCGCTGGAGTAGAACAAGAAGTCCAGCGGCGCGCTGTGCGCGGTGTAGGTCAGCACCGGCCCCAGCGTCTGCGCGCAGTAGGCTTCTTTGGTCGTGCCCTTGGGCTGATTCGGAATGTAGGGATCGACCTGCTTATCCGCGTAGCACCACGGCCAGCCATAGTTACCGCCGTCGCCGAGCAGATTCAGCTCTTCCGGCGGCTGGTTATCGCCGCGCCAGTCGGAGCCGTGATCCATGCCCCACAGCTGCTTGCTGCCCGGATGCCAGTCGAAGCCGATCGTATTGCGCAGGCCCCTGGCGTAGATCCGCCGGTTGCTGCCGTCGGGATTGGCGACCAGCAGCGTCGCGCTCTCGGGATCGCTGTCGTCGCAGGCGTTGCAGGTGCTGCCGATCGAGATATACAGCTTGCCGTCCGGCCCAAAGCCCAGCGTACGATTCGGATGCTGGCCCGCGTCCGGCAGATCCGCGATCAGCGTGCGCAGCGGGCCGAGTGTGCCGTCGCCACGGATCGGCGCGCGATACACTTTCTGGTCGGTCGCCAGATACAGCTGGTTAGCGCGCCAGGTGATGCCGTTGATCAGCCGCAGCCCGGACGCGACAACGCGCATCTGGTCCGCGCGGGCATCGTTGTTCTGATCTTTGAGCATGACCACATCGCCCTGCTCACGGCGCGTGACATACACCGTGCCGTCCGGCGTAACAACCAGATTGCGTGGATTGCCCAGCCCGGTGGCCCAGACATCGAACCAGAAGCCGGCCGGAAGCTTGAGATTGCTGCGCGCCAGCTCCTCGCTGAACGGCAGCTTCTGCGGCTCTACGATATTGCCGCCCGGCTCCGGTGGCGGCGATGCCGCCTGTGCGCCAGGCCATGTCGCTGTGCGCGCTGCAACCTGCGGTGGACTCATCCCCGCCGCGAGCATAATCGCGAGGATGCTGAACATGACGACGGCCGACGTGAGAATACGCCTTCGCTGCATACCGACCTTCCTTCTGCTGCACAACTGTGCGCTCTTCTCCTCTTCCAGGAGCAGCTGCGGGGTACAAAGGCCGGGCTGTATAGCAAGGAGTACGCCATTACCAGCGAAAAACGGCAAAATGCCGTAAAGAGAAGTACTCATCGGCGGCGCTCGGCGTGAGCGCGGGCTGCATACCATCATGATCACCGAGCGCCGATCGGCGAGGACGCAAGCTGTGGTAAGATGAGGCCGCCCTGATCCTGTAGTATCCACTATCCACAACATACTGATGTTTTGCTGCCTGCTTAGGGCGCTGATCTCCATTTGTGCGGCAGCGCAAAAGCGGAGATCGCCACACGACGATGCAAGTCCTCTATCTTGCGATAGCACGAGGAGCGTACGATCATGGAACTCGATCCCGAATGGATGGCCGATCAGTCAACCGAAACGCCCAGCGGCGCGCGCATGTACGATTACTACCTGGGCGGACATCATAACTTTGAAGTCGATCGGCGCGGCGCTGAGCGTGTGGCGGCGGTCTATCCCGAGGTATTTATTTCCTCACAGGCCAATCGCGCGCTGCTGCGCCGGATGGTCGGCTTTCTCGCGCGGCAGGGCGTCGACCAATTTCTGGATATTGGCTCGGGCATTCCCGCGTTCGGCAATGTGCATGAGGTCGCGATGGCCGTTAATCCCGAGGCGCGG
>DASWTW010000240.1:0-2719 GCA_036401895.1 Herpetosiphonaceae bacterium
CCTCTTCGCGCCGCTGATCACGGGTCAGCGGGTCCTGTTGCTGCCGGAAGATCAGGGTCTGGACGGATTGAGCGCGGCGCTGGCCCCCGACGCCGCTTTTAGCCTGGTCAAGCTCACGCCCGCCCATGTCGATCTGCTCAACACCGTGCTGCCGACCGATACTCTGGCCGGCCGCGCCAACGCGCTGATCATCGGCGGCGAGGCGTTACGGGCCGAGACCGTGGCCGCCTGGCGTGAATGTGCTCCCGAAACGCGGCTGATCAACGAGTACGGCCCGACCGAGACCGTCGTCGGCTGCTGCGTCTACGAGGTGCCGCCAACCGGCGAGGTCAACAGCGTGATCCCGATCGGCCGCCCGATCGCCAACACGCAGCTCTACATCCTGGATCGCTTCCGCAACCCGGTGCCGCTGGGCGTGCCCGGCGAGCTGTACATCGGCGGCGACGGCGTGGGACGCGGCTATCTCAACCGCCCCGATCTCACCGCCGAGCGCTTCATCCCCGATCCGTTCTCCGATCGACCGGGCGCGCGGCTCTACCGCACGGGCGACCTGGCGCGCTACCAGCCCGACGGCACCATCGACTTCCTGGGCCGGATCGATCACCAGGTCAAGGTGCGTGGCTTCCGCATCGAGCTCGGCGAGATCGAGACCGTGCTCACGCAGCACCCACAGATCCGCGAGGCCGTGGTCCTGGCGCGGCAGCACAAGATCGGCGATGCGCGGCTCGTGGCGTATGTTGTCGAGAACCTAGAACCTAGAACCAAGAACTTAGGGGATGATGAGGACGGTTCTAGGTTCTTGGTTCTTGGTTCTACCCTACGCGCTTTCCTCAAGGAGCACCTGCCCGACTACATGCTACCGTCGGCGTTTATTGTGCTTGAAACACTGCCGCTGACTCCCAACGGCAAGCTCGATCGCAATGCCCTACCGGAGCCCGACGCTGCTCGCCCGGAGATAGAACATGCTTTTGTCGCGCCGCGTAATCCTGTCGAGCAGACGCTGGCCGAGATCTGGCAGGCGGTGCTGGGCGTCAAGCAGATCGGCATCCACGATAACTTTTTCGAGCTGGGCGGTCACTCGCTGCTGGCGACTCAGCTCGTGGCGCGTGTGCGCGACGCCCTTCAGGTCGATGTGCCGCTGCGTGATGTGTTCGCCGTCCCAACGGTGACTGAGATGGCCGCGCTGATCGAGACCATCCGCGCGGACGGCCAGACTCAGGATGACACGCCACCGCTGCGACCAGTTGATCGCGACGGGCCGCAGCTGCCTTCGTTTACGCAGGAGCGCTTCTGGTTCCTGAATCAGCTGGAGCCGAACAGCCCGCTCTACAACATCTCCGCCATGCTGCGGATCGCCGGGCCGCTCGACACCCGAGCGTTCTCGCAGAGCCTCAACGCGCTGATCCACCGTCACGAGATTCTGCGAACCACGTTCATGCTCGTCGAGGGACAGCCCATGCAGATCATCGCGCCGCACACGCCGATCGACCTGCCTTACATCGATCTGCGCAGCCTCGCCTCAGCCGAGCGTGAAGCGACGGCGCAGGAGCTGGCCGATGAGGATGCGCGGCGACCGTTCGACCTTGCGCAGGGCCCGCTGCTGCGTATCACGCTGATCCAGCTGGATGACACCGCGTTTCGTGTGCTGTTCACGACGCATCACATCATCTTCGACGGCTGGTCGACTGGCCTGCTGGTGGGCGAGCTGTGGCGGCTCTACAGCGCCTTTGCCCGAGGCGAGCAGCCAGCACTGCCCGAGCTGCCGGTCCAGTATGCCGACTATGCGGTGTGGCAGCGAAGCTGGTTCCACGGCCAGGTGCTGGAGCGTAAGCTGCACTACTGGAAAAGCCAGCTCGGCCGCGAAAACAGCCGTGGCGCTGTGCCGCTGCTGGACCTGCCCACCGATCGACCACGGCCGTCGATGCTGTCCTTTAGCGGCAAGACCATCAAGTTTACAATGCCGCAGCCGCTGACCAATGCGGTGGTCGCCCTGAGTCAGCACGAGCAGGTCACGCTCTTTATGACACTGCTGGCCGCCTGGCAAACGCTGCTGTTCCGCTACAGCGGCCAGGACGATCTGGCGATCGGCACACCGACGGCCAACCGCAATCGTCGCGAGCTTGAGCCGTTGATTGGCTGTTTCATCAACACAATCGTGATCCGCACCGATCTTTCGGGCACGCCATCGTTCCGTAAGCTGCTGGGTCGCGTCCGCCAATCGACGCTGGGCGCCTTTGATCATCAGGATCTGCCGTTCGAAGCGCTGGTCGATGCCCTTCAGCCTGCGCGTGATCTGAGCCACAATCCGATCTTCCAGGCGATGTTCGTCATGCAGAACACACCGATGCAACCGATCGACCAATCGGAATTCCAGATCAGCATGGCCGACATCGAAATAAGAACGGCGAAGACCGACTTGAGCCTGGAGATCGTGCCGCTCGGCGAAGCGCTGCTGGGAACTCTGGTGTACAACACCGACCTGTTCGACCAGAGCACGATCAGGCGGATGCTCACGCACTACCTGACGCTGCTCGAAGGCATCGTCGCCAATCCCGAGCTGCCGATCACCCACATACCGCTGCTGAGCGAGGCCGAGCGCCAGCAGATGTTGATCGACTGGAACCGGTCCGCGGCCGACTACCCGCGCGACGATGCCGTCCACCAGCTGATCGAGGCGCAGGCCGCACGCACACCTGACGTTCCCGCAATCGTCTTCGAG
>DASWTW010000241.1:0-15547 GCA_036401895.1 Herpetosiphonaceae bacterium
GCGTCGCAACACGCTCTCGGCGCCCCGGAGTACTTCAGTAATAAGTGAGTCGCGCAGGTATGGGACGACAATACCGATCAGCTGCGATCGTGGACGCGCGCTGAACGTAGTGACGAACGTTCCTTTGCCAGGAATACGCTGGAGTAGCCCTTGATTAACCAGGAGATCCATTGCTTGACGCACAGTACCACGACTGACCTCGAACTGCGCAGCTAGCTCCACCTCAGGCGGTAAACGGTCATTGTGCTGCCACACGCCAGTTGTGATCTGATGCCGGAGATATTCTGTGAGCTGGAGGTAGAGCGGCTGTGGGCTGGTCGGATCGAGCGATGCCATCAATGTCTCCAAATGTCTAGACAAATATAGACAAGAAGCTCTAACTTGTCAAATGAGGGTTTTTGATCGCGGTGGTGCTTTTGGTGCTTTACCTGAAGGTTCGAACACTTTTTACACGAAGGTTCGAACGTTTACCTGAAGGTTTGAACAAGGGGCTCAGATGGCGTGGATGATCACCAAACCAGCTTTACATTTCGATTCCCAGCTTGAGGGAGCTATCCCAGCGTGACGCTAATACGCATAGCCTCCAGCAGCGCCTGGTCCCGGTGGCAGGAATCGAATTTCGGCCCCGCTGCCGACAAAGATCAGTGCGAAGGGCTGAGCCTGAAACTGACTGATGTTGTGGGTTCTGACCCTGATGCCCCGCACCTCGATACTGTACTCGCCCGGTCGCGGATTATTGATGACGACCTGCTGGGTGGTGTGGATGCCCTCGGCTGCCACGGCGGCTTTGGAGTCATGTTGCTGGCTAAGGTATGGTTGTGTCGTGTCCCAGACATTGCCGAAATACTCCTGCTTATTGGGCGCAATGACCCGCAGCCGCAGGATATTTTGGAGTGTCGCGCCCGGTAGATCATTCCAGCAGAGCGTGATCCGCAGTAGTCGCGTATCCCTTGGTAGGGCGAATTGATAGGTAACGCTGCGCCCAGTTCCGACGGCATTGTCATCGCGGGCGTGGAAGGTTACAGGCGCGGCGGGAGACAATGATTGGCGCATATTCAACCGTCCCCAACCATAGCCGCCAAGTCCGCTGGGTCCACCCAACGAGCTGAGGTTCGGCAGCCGTGTGCTGTCGATATTGGTCGCGCCGTTGATGAGCGTAGCACGGAGCAGCGCCGCGCTCGGCTGAGAGTAAGCGAGCGTGTTCCCGTAGCGCGTGAGTGTTGTCTGCTGGTGGCGGACGACGCCAGCCCGCAACTCGGTCCAGGTGAGACGGAAGCTCCGACCGTTCCAGATCAGCCGGAAGTCCTCGACATCAGTCTGCGGATCGCTGACGGTGATCGAGGGGACCTGTACAGTGGGGAGCGCCGGTCCCACGAAGGGCGGACGCTGGGTCGTGATCGGACGTCCATTCTCGTCCAGGGACACGAAGCGCAGCACCCGCTTGCCGATCTGATCGGCAGTTCCGGCGCTGAGGTATTCCAGCCAGGCGCAGCCGTACCCTGGCTGGGGCCGCAGTGGTAAGTTGACTGCCGGCAGTGTGGACGGAATCGGCGCGCCTGGCGGATCGTGCGTGAAGGTCGAGACGATTTGCGGATGAACCGCGCCCCAGCCTTCGGCAGGAACGTCGCCAGGACCGGCTATCGGCGCTGCAATCACCAGTTGCCTGGTGGAGATAACGTTCGGTCCACTGGCCGGCCCGTCTGGCGAGCGGGCGATCGTTTTGCCTTGGCTATCAACCCGGCTGAATAGAATGCGCCAGGGCTGATCGGGCGCCGGGCGGTGCTGCCACACAACCGCATATTCGCGCTGGGTCGGGGCACCACGGCGTGGACGTGGCGCAATACTGGCATTGACCGACTCGCCGGCAAGCCCTTGGCTGAGCTGAGGAGGCGCCGGGGGCATTGGTGAGCCGTTCGGCCTGAACAGCCGGATGGCGATCGTGGCGCTGTTGGGATTCGGGCGCTGATGCCAGACCGCAATCATACCGCTGGGAACCGTGTGGAACCAGCCGTGACGCGCGGTCCCATTGGCGTCTGCTAACTTGAGCCGGCTGCCAACTTCTGCGCCGTTCTCGTCCAGGAACACGAGCCGCAGCTCGGCACCGTTGGTGCTGTGCCGGCCATACACAACGCACAGGCGAAACGGCCGGTCACGGTGGGCAATCTGCGGGCTAACGTCGTTGCTCAGGATCTGAGTCTCAGTGAGCCGCACAACGCCGTTCGTTCCGAAGCCTACTGCCGGATTGCCCTGACCATCACAGAGCGCGACATAGACATTGCGTCCAATGAGCGTCTCGACGCCGATGCATGCCAAACGTCCATTCACTCCAGTCCAGACGCACTCGTATTGACGAATACCAAACCCTGGCGCGGGAAAAAGCTGTCGTACGCCGTTCGAGCCAAACGCCACGTCGGGAACACCATCGGCGGTTGTGCAGACGAGCTGTAGTGTAGGGACGATGCCTGCCGGAATGGTGCGCAGCAGAAAATAGATGCCACCGGCCCAGGCAATCGCGACGTGGGTTACGTCCTGGCTTGTCGGCTCGTGCAAGGTATGTGGCACATAGCGGCCCGCCAAAAGCTGTGGTGCCCATGGATTGGGCGCGGCGGTGGTTAGCCCCTGCGGGGAAAGGCTCAGGCCGAACAGCGTCAAGCGATCGGCTGCGTCCTGCTCAGCGCCCTGCCAGATCGCTATACTGCCGCCGGAGTCGTTGACCGCCGCAAAGCCACTCGTCGCGGTCGGGATGTCTGAAAGGGCACGCAGGCTCCTCAGGTCGGGCGTACCGCTGGCATCAGTTTGGAGCAGGTAGAGATCGTATGCGTCGTGCTGGGCATTGCTTTCCCAGAGAACCGAAAAACCACCAACTCTTGCGGCCAGGCGCGGACGACGTAGTTTCGCCACTATCAGCAGAAATACCTGCACCTCCGCACCAGAGAGTTGCCCACTCGGATGAGTCAGGCGCAGGTAGATCTGACCATTGTCAGGGATGCGATCGTCAGCCCACACAATTGCGAAACGTCCTGGAGTGGGTGTTGGGCTCCAGATAATGTGCGGATCGCGGATCGGCTGCGCCTGCTGGTGGACGACGACCGGCGCATTTGTGGGCGTCAGGTGTCCCGTCGCGTCGATCAAGCGCAACGCCAGGGTTGACTGTCTCTCGGCGCTGTTGACCCACGCGACGGCGTAACTGTTGCCGTTCCACGCGATCGCGCCATGCACGCCAAGCTCGGAGCCATCGCCGAGCACGATGGGGTTCGCATCGATCTTCGCGCCGGTGCCGGCATTAAGCCGCTGGAAGTTGATCGCGCGCGTCGCCGCATCGGCCCATACCACGGCGACCTGATCGCCCGCGACCAGCATCGCTGGCGGCACGGCGGCGTCGGCACGCGTCGGGACATTCAGCGCATTCGCCGCAAAGGCCGGGTCGGGTGTGAGATCGGCGCGCAGTCGCTGGAGTTGCACATGGTTGTTCCGGTCGCGGAACAACAGCAGCGTCGCTGTTCCATGCCGTGCGACGACCGGCGCGGGATGATCACCTACATTGGTAGCCAGCGTCACGGGATTAGGGGTGATCGCGACCAGGCTGCGCTGGTAGCGTGCGCCGACAATATCGCGCTGCACACCCGGCGGCGTAGGAGGAATCCAGGCCAGCATGACCTCGGCGGCGCGCAACGCGACGGCTGGACGATCGATAAAGGCGGGTGCTGGTGGTGCCGCCGGAATCGGAGTGATCTGGATCGCCAGCGGACGGCCGAGCTGTCCGAAACGTGTGCGGAAGAACTGCCGCACCAGCAGCGCCGCACCGCTCACATGCGGAGCCGCCATGCTGGTTCCACTCATAAAGGTGTAGGTCGACACTGCTGCACCGGCCGCCTGGCTTGCGAGCGAGATGATATTCGTGCCCGGCGCTACGATGTCGGGCTTGATCCGGCCGTTCGGGTTGCTCCGGGGCACGCGTCCGCGACAGCTGAACACCGCCACCTGATCGACATTATCGGAGATAGTGTTAGGTGGTCCGGGCAGATCATTGGCCATCAGGCTAAGAGGTGGGCTGGGATTATTGTAACGTCCCGAAAAGCCGAGAGCTGAGTAGTTGGTATTGTTGCCGTTGGTCGGACGCAGATTCTCGCTGGCCCCCACCGTCAGCACGTTTTTAGCAACTGCTTCAGGCGAGAGGCGATTCATGTCGAGTTGACCGTCGGCGTTGTTGTCGGTCTCGAAGTTATTGGCACTGAAAACCACCAGGCTGTCACCATACAAGTAGCATAGCCGGTCGAGCACATGGGAGGTGCCGGCACCAGCCGTCAAGTAGGCGTTGTTGGTGGGCCGCAGCGGCGATCTGACGTCGGTGCACCATGAGTTGTTGTGGACTCTGGCTCCGCCAATGTGGGCGTTGCCAATCGCGTGGAGCGGTTTCTCCGTGATTGGGCCCTGGAAGATGATCTGGCTCGCAGGCGCGACACCGCGCGGAGGCGGTGTGAAATTAGCACCATTGCCGGCGATGGTGCCGGTAACATGGGTTCCGTGTGGTGGAGCCGTGTCGGGGAGTCGGTCGGCAGGGTTGTTGTAGTTGGTGATCATCAGTACTCGCCCGGCGATGGCGGCGTGCATCGTGACCCCTGGTGCAAGGCTACCCAAATCAAGGCCGGTATCGATCACGCCTGCAATCTCGCCCGCGCCATCCAGGTTGAGCGCGAACTCGCCCTGCCCGAAATCACGGACCTGGTTTACGAGCGTCACCACCCCGGCCCGGTCATTGGATACGGTTGGCGGGGCAAACCGTGTAACGGCCATCACGCCTGGAACACGCAGCACCCATCGAACCGCAGCGGGACCATTGGCGGCGGCGATCACACCTTCCATGGACACCCTGATAATCCGTAGCCCTGAGTCAACCGGCAGTCGCCCTTCGATTGGCATGCCTGTGTCGGTGATGAGATCGGTGAGATCGACATCCTCGAAGAACGCGATCACGATGTTGCCTTCTTCCCGCGCTGGCAGCTGCTCCGGCTCGATCGTGAGGCCCGACAGACTCGCCGCGTCAAATGGCGCATCCCGGCCCGCTAGCTCATAACTGAGCGCGTAGGCTGGATGATACGGCCCCATCCAGCGCACATACTCGAACTCTCGTGCTGCCGCTGCCTGGCTCTGGTCGAGCCGGAAGATGACGGCGTTACCGGGCAGCGGCTGTACGTATTCGCCGCCGCCTTCGGCGATGCCGTCGATCCACTCTGGCTGGGTCGGCCCAATAAACTGCACGATCTGATAGGGCGGGCGCGCCTCCGTATCGGCCACGGCAACCAGCGGCGGGCTGAGATCGGCGGTGAGATCGGACGGCGGGTCGGGCTCGCCCAGCAGGGGATCGAAGGCCACCGCTGGCACCTCGACCACATCCGCGATCGGATCGATCTGTACGGTGATACCCTGCGCCTGAAGCCGTGACACCTGGCGCTCTTCGAGCGTCACCCACAGCTGATCGCCAATCGTGAGCAGTACCTCAGCGCGGCCGGGAAGGATGGCAAGCTGTGCGTCGCGTCGATCGGGATCGAGGATCAGCATCGCTTTTTTACGCGCCATGTTATTCTCCCTGCTAGATATCCAGGTCCACGCGCACATCCACCGGTCGATCAGGGTTCTGCGGCATTCCAGGGGTACGAATGGTCTCAATCGGCCGGCCCTCATCCTCGGCAAGGGCACGCCGGACCTTCAGCTCAAGCTCAGCCGCCAGGGTCAACCGCCGGACTCCAGCTTCTTGTCGCTCACCACGCTGAAGCTTCAGGCTTTTGACCTCGATGTCGGTGCCGTAATCACCATCTTCGTAGGTGACGCGTGCGACGTTCATGAAGCGCGCGCGGTCCAGCGTTGCGACCGCCATCACGAGCGCTGTGGCTGGCTCCAGCTTGGTCTCGTCGTCAGCGGTCAGATCAAAGCTGAGCGTCCGCACTGCCTTAAGCTTGCTGAAGATGGCCGTGACGCCATACAACACCTGCACACCGGTGATCCCTGACAGTTCGCGGGTTGGGCGCAGGTGCAGCCGAAACACGCGCGCGTCGGCAACATCCCAGGTTACCTCGTCGTCGCGCAGCGGCAGGGCATCACCGGAGTCCGTCGTCAAGCGCACTCGGCGCGGCCCAGGGTAGGGCGGCTGCGTGAGCGTGTACAGCAGTTGCGCGTCCTGATTGAAAGCAAAGTGGTCGAGCCGATCGTCGGGCGTCGGCAGACCAGCGGCTCCGTCGGCGGACTGGGGATCAATCATCAGCACATCGCCGGACAGCGCGATCTGCACCGCCGGACTGGACCCGCCAAACAAACCAGGCAGCGCCTCGACCAGCAGCGTGCGTAGGGCATTGTCGATCCCTTCAGCCATCGCGTTATCCTTGCGCCACGCCGTTGGTGGCGGCGTCAACGGGCTGGCCTTCCGCGACTAGCTCTTCTTCCAGCACCTGTACTGCGCCGCTGATCCGCAGCAGTGTGTCGCGTAGACTGGCCTGCTTGGCTTCCAGTTCGGCCAGCATCTTCTGCCCGGCTTCGAATTCGGCCTTAAGAGCGGCCAGACGGCTTTCGAGTCGTTCACGCATAGAAACCTCTCAGGTTGTGTGTGGCTGCTGTTTGAGCCGGTCGATCTCAGCCTTCAACTCACGGAGCGCTTCTTGTTGTTCCTGGACAAGGCGTGTCAAGGCCGTAACAATATGCGTGGGCTTAACTGCCGCTCCATCGCGTGTTGCTACCGCCGGTGGAACTTCGTCGGCGACAAAGCCTAATTGTGTCTCTTGATGGATATCGTCTTTGTACTGGAAGGATACCGGCTTCAACGACATAACAATGGCTGTGGCCTCGTCGAGTGAGATTGGCGCAATATGATCTTTCAGTTCACGGGCCGAAACTTGGCTGAAGGTTTGGTAGTAGCGCAGATGGCGGGCAATTGTGAGACGCTCGTTGTTGTTGAGAACCAGATCACTGGTTTCGGAGAAAACATCGACGGCTGAACCATCGGCCCGTAAATCAAGCCTTCTACCTTCCCACTCAAGCCTGAGCCGTGGCCCGATAACATGTACTTTCTGCGCGGGAGCCGTTGTGCCGATGCCCAGGCTTCCATTCACGAGCGCCATGGCTGCCGTGCCACCGCCTGGATCAAGTAAATTATCGTTATGGGTGCCGCCGATGAACCAGGCAAAATTACGATCCGTACGATAATACTGAGTCCAACTCTGAATTCCAATGCCATACACCTCGTGCCACAGGTTGATCATCTGGCGAACTTGCGCGCCGAAGTTGAGAGTTACGTTGGGAATGGCTAGTCCCGCGCCCTCCTGTAGGATCAGCATATCGGTCGAGCCGCTGCCAAGGACCAAGCGATTGGAGCCGCCCATCGCGCGGATGCGGGTATCGCCGGCGCCGCCACCACCAAGCGCAATGCCGATCTTGAGCCGGTAGGTGTCGTTGCCGATTTTGAGATCGCCGTCGGTATTGGTCAGATCCCAGTTGCCGCCGCGCACGTGGAGCGTAGTTGTCGGCTGATTCACGCCGACGCCGACGCGGCCAGTGGGCTGAAGCGACAAGACATCACCAACAGCGGGCGAGTAGAAGTTCAGGTTGCCGGCCATCACCCCGATGCCGGGTGCGCCCACCGCCAGATGCCACTCGTTGCCGTTCGCGTTCAGCGCCAGCCGGGCCCACTCGTCGTTCTTGGTTTGTTGCAGCCGCGCTTGAAACTGGTTGTTGGAGGAAACATTGAGCGAGCCGCTGAATTGGTTGGTGCCAACCGCAAGCGCGCCGCTGACGGACAGGTTGCCGCTGAGATTGCCGCCGGATTTATCGAACTTCGCGCTGTCCAGGCGCTTCGCCTCGGCCAGCAACTCGTTCCAGTCGCTGGAGCGCAGCAGATCGCCGGGACCTTTGTTTGCTTGCGTGATCGCCATGACGGCCTCCGCTTAGAATACCACTTCCCAGAGCAGGGTCAGCTTGAAAGAATTGCTCTTGGTCACTGGCTCGAATGTAACCCGGTTATACATAATGCCGCCAGTCGCCGCCGTGAACAGGCCGGCCTCTTGCAGCGGATCGGAGCCATTAGCGTCGTTGTAGTCGAAGGTTGCGGTCAGGTTCACTTTGACGCGCTGGGTATCGCGGTCGGTCAAATCGCTGTAGGTGGGCTTATCGAGCGGACGGCGCGGGCCGCGCTCTTTGACGAGCGCAGTCTGCTTGTCGTCGGCCTTGTCACCGCCAGTGCCGACGGCGATATGGCTGATGGCGCTGAGCTGCGTGCCGTCGCTCACACCGCCAAACATCTGCGCTACCAGCAGCCGCCCAGTTTTCACAATGCGGTTGTGGTAGCTGCGCTCGGCAACGACTCTGCCGTTCTGATCGATCAGCCACAGCGTGAGCCGCCCGCGCATATCGTTGGTTTCCTGCATACTCCCTCCCGGCTACACAAACCCATGACTCTTATCGAAAGGCGAAACATCGCAGATCGCGCCGATCACCAGCCGATCTTCCTGATCATGCTGCTCGGAGGCCTGATTGATGCTGCCGACGGTCAGGCTGTCGGACTGGTCGTGCTGCTCCGAAGCCCTGAGTCCACCGTCGATGCGTAGTTGATCGTGCATCTGGTGATCGTCGTAGAAATTGAGCGTGAAGTGAACGCTGCCGCGCACACCAGCGGCACGAGTCTGGTCCACAACTTCCTGAATCCGCTCGGTGGGTAGGCCCGAGAAGATCAGCAGCTTGCCGGTGTAGCCGTGCTGCGCCGCCAGGGCAGCGACCGCCTGATCAAGAAAGAACGGCACGTACACGTCGAAGGTGAGCGGCTCCTGACTGACCCACACCAGCTCGACGGTGAACTGCGGCAGGTCGAAGCTGTCAGCCCGGTCGAATGTGCCGACATCATACAGGCCGCTCACCGCTGAGAAGATCCACTCGCTGCGGCCTGCGGGAACGGCGGGCATCAGCGGCGGCCCGCCTGCCAGCCCGCTGAACTGATTGGTGACGAGCCGGCCGTCAAGGGTTGCGATCAGCAGTCCGCTCTCTTCGGATGTCAGGACAAGCTCACTGCCTGACGGCACAATAAATCGCTCGTCGGCCATGAAGCCCAGGTCGTCCACCTGGAGCTGGAGCCGCCGGCCGCCGCCCTGCGTAAAACGCCATTCGATGCGTGGGCGTGAGGCTTGAACCGTCGCTGCGTCTACCTCTAGCGTGATCCGGCTGGCCCCTTCAACCGGGACGACGTCGCTGCTGGCCTTGCGATCGGCCTTTGGCGAGAACTCTTCCAACCGGATGAGCTGATCAATATCGGCGCGCAAGCGGGCGAATTCTGGAGGCAGGGCCAGATCTTCCAGCCGATAGGGTAGCCCCAAGGCGGAGCGCACCGCGCCCACTACCGCAGCACGTGTACCACCTCCGGCATACACCTGCACCGTCGATTTGAGTCGCAGCCGGAAGGCATCATCGCTCTCGTACTTATTCTGGTCGCGAAGTTGCCGCCGCTGTACGCCATAGATTGCGCCAAGCCCGTCCAGTGCCTCGCCTTCGGCATAGTTCACCCAGTGCGATTTCAGCAGCCGCTTGATTGCATCGTCAACCTGGATTAACTCAGCCGCGAAGCTATCCAGCAGCTTATACAGCAGCGACTCTTGATCTGAGGCTGCGTACGCGTCTGGAAACAGGCTCACCAATCTGTCGGTCTTATAAGACATACTGTCTCGCGCTTGTACGGCTTATGCTACTCGATGGTGATGGTCTTTTTGGCCTCGTCGCTCCGTAAGCCGGCGTAGGTGGAAGGTACAACCACTACGTCGATCTCAGGCGCATACACATTTGGGTTATAACTCTCCAGATCGGCCTTCGTGATCAAGAATCTGCCGGTTGTATTGTTGCTGAAGCTCAGCATTTTCGAGAGACTGGCGATCGTCTCGCGCGCATCCTCCGCCTTATCTTTCGGCCGCGCGCGCAACGTCACATCAACCGTCAGATTGAAGTTGTTCAGCTTGGCTGCTGCGCCGCTGCGGTCCAGCAGCTGCCCGCCGATCGAGAAGTTGCCCGCGTTGGTGGAGTGTGCCTCTACCACTGTCAGTGCCACCAGGAGCTGCACCTGTAGATGCGCTTCGTCTACGGTGAGTACCTCGCCTCGGCCGACAGGAAACGGGTCACTGGTGATCGGCTCGGGTTCCGCTGGGGCTGTGACAGCCGGGTCCTGCCGCTGGACCTGGAATTGGACTTCGGCCACATCCGCCAGGCCGCCAACACTGTACGCCAGTGCGCCAAGCCTACGCAGCGAGAGCGCCTGTCCGGCCCCGAGCGCTCTAAGGGCCTCCAGAACAGCAGACCGTAGATTCTCCGCTGCTCTGGGCAGTGCGTTTGGCTCGGGGATGACATAAATTGTGCCGGAGATGACCAGCTTAGTGATGGTCTTCACATGTACCAGGACGCCCGCTGCACGCGTTCGCTCGATCGCCGCGCGGACATAGCCGGCTTCGCGCACCGGATCGGCGTCACTGCCGGCGTAGCGTACATGCACCTCGCCCAAGCGAATAGTTTCGTCCACCGAATGATCCAGCACCTCGACCTCTGTCACGGTGTCCACGTCCAGCACGGCATATTTGATCGCGTTAAAGGTGGCATTGCCGGAGCGCTCCAGCGCGAAGCGGGCTCGCTCACGGAGCTGCGAGTCACTTTCGGCGTCGATGCCGCCCGAGAGCGCCTCTTCGTTGACCACGCCGTCGACACCGCGCGGCGGCGAGGGCATAACCACAATTGTGCGCGCGTCGACATTCCCCTGCGTACCTGGCTCCAGGGCGATCACCGGGACGGTTACGCTACGCGGGATATAGCGCACCCGCACCTGAGCCGGTAATGCCTCATTCCCGCGCGGCAGAATTTTGATTGTGCGCTCATCTGGGCCAAAGGGCTGATCGCGGCTCAGCGCCGGGGAGGGATATATGTTGCCGGTGTTCGGCTCGGCGCTGGCTTGGTCCCAGATGGCTACAACTTCGGCGATGCGGTTGCGAACCCGTGCCATACCCTTGACAACGCTCACGCCCTGCTCCACCGGCGCGCTGTTCTTATCGGTAATACGTGGAATGCTGGTTGCGCCCTGGGTCAGAAAAACCCGCCCGCTCTCATCCGTCACCCGCGTTTGGTCGGGGATGGCGATCGTATCGCGTGGCGCTTTCTTGGTAAAAAACGTGACCTCGCCATGGGCCTGGAGCGCGGGATTGCGCACAACACCCAGCAGCGCCACCACATTATCCAGCGCCGCGCCCTGCGCATAATCGACAAACGCGCGCCGGTAGGCCTCGTCGATTTGGTCGTAGACCAGCGTTAGCTCACGGGCCAGCGCCCGCACCAGTGTGCCGATGACACTGCCAGGGTTGAAATCGGTCAGACCGGCTGGTCGATCTCGGTAGGTGTATTCGACCAGGAAGCGATCGCCGGGCTGTGGGGTGATGCCGGGCTGGGAGGGATCGACAGCTTTGGGCCAGACCAGACGATTACCGGCCTGATAGTAGTCGACGTTGCGGGTGAAGATCACAAACGTGCCACCGACCAGCCCGCTGACTCGCGTGACCGCCTTGACTTCTTGCGGCAAGATGTAGCTGGACGAGTTGCCGTTGAAAACGAACTCAGTCTGGGCGGGCTGCTCGACACCACTGCGGATGTGCTCCTCAAGCACCTCGATCAGCGTCTGAAATGATTGTGAGAAGGGATGGCCTAGCTCGGTCATGGCACCTCCAACAGGACATCGAACACCAGCCTGATCGAGTTCGGCGCGTCGATCAGCGCAATCTCCAACATCAGCCGTACAGTATCGCGCTCGCCGGGGATGGGCTGCACCCGAATGTCGCTTACCTCACGCACGCGCGGGTCTAGCTCGATCGCAGCACGCGCGAAAGCCATCAGCTTAAGGTGTGTGCGGCTGTTGTTGGGCTGGCCGATCAGCTCATGCAGACGCGAACCGTAACTGGGCCAGCCAAGCGGTGCCAGCTCGCCTCGCCGAACGAGCAGCCGCAAGGTTAGCGCCTGGACAATATTATCGTTGCCACGTGCCAGACGCAGATCGCCTAACCCGTTGTCGCTGAGGCTGTAGCCGGGAGCGCTTGCGACGAACTGCAAGTCGGCACCGAAGAGTCTCTGGCGGTCGATCATGGTACGCTCATGCTCCAATCGTCACATGCAAACTCGCTTCGTGGACACGGCTTGGTGTGCCGTCATAGGCAACTCGCAACACGAGCGTGTAGTCGCCCAGGCTGAGTACGGCTGGCAGGGTACCCTGGTACTGAACGAGCGGTGCTGGGTTGCCTTGTGTATTTTTCTGCACAAAGCCTAGCGTTGGCGGCTGGAACGAGACCGTAGTCCGGTTGGGCGGGTTGCCGCGTGGCTCAAAGCGCCAGCTATACACGATCTTGTTGATCGGCTTATAATCGTCGTCGCTCCATTTGAACGGCGCGATGGCCTTCAGTGTCGCGCCGGCTTTGCTCAGCGCTGTCGCCTGGTCAGCCGGTAGCTGCGCCAAAAGCACATGCACGATACACGGATGTTCTGCGTCTGCGGGACCGCCAGCCATACCCGCATACACGATCTTCGCCACCTCAGCCGGCTCATCCGATACCCGGTCCTTCGCCACGAGCGTGATGATATGTGTTCCCACGCCGAGATTAGCGGTCATTCCGCGCACCTGTGGGGCGGTCTGGTTGTCGTTCCAGTTGAGCGCCACTTGATCCTTATTCGGCGCTGGATTCAAGGATGAGTACCAGCGATAGAAGAGCGGCGGAGTCTCGGTTGATATCACACGGCCCTGTAACGGAACGAGCAGCCCGGCACCACCGACCGGATACTCCGCTGGCGTGATAACGAGATTGTGAGTGGGCTGTATGATCTCCAGCTTGACCGGTGGCATGGCTACTGTCCGCTTGTGCTGAGCGAGACGCTCGCGCCGGACGGAAAGACGATTGCGGTATCGCCCTCGACATTAATCGCCAGTCGGTTGATCGTGACGCCATTGGTTGAAGGATTATTCGTGCTTGGCAGCACCATGCCCGGCCAGCTTGGTGTGCCACCTTGCATCACCATGCCCATCGTCACTATCGCCCAGTTGTTGGCGGTAACGGTTTTATTGAAGCTATTGATCACCCAAACCCCCCGGCCTGGATCTGACGGGCCAACGGGCGGTGGCGGCAGGTTCACCAGCGGCGCGTTGTCGGAGTGCGGCAGAGTGCTGTGTGCGGCTCGCTCAACCAGCGCTGCGTGCTTGCTGTCGCCGATCAGCACTTTGTCTTTAAGTTTGAGCGTGCCCATTAGGTTCAGCGGGCCTTTGAGGATCAGATCCGCCATTACATGCCCCCTGTGATCTCGTTGCCCTTGATTGTAGTACTGCCGCCTGGGCCGCCCACCTTCAGCTCGCCTTTGATGACGGCATTCTTGTTGACGGTCATGTCGCCGTCGAGCGTCAGCATGTCGCATTTGATGTTGATCGGCAGGCCGTCCGCCGTGATCTCGATCGTGTCATCCTTGGTCAGCGTGATCGCAATGTTCTTGCCCGACAAAATGGTGATCGTGCCGTTGGCTGCGATCGCAATCGTGGCCTCGGCGGCGCTGTTATCCTCGGGCTTGGTAATCTTGCGCTGAAGGTAGATCGCGCCGTCGGCGGCGAAGCGCAGTTGGTTGATCGTGTCATCGCTAACACGATGCTCGAACATGACCTCATCGGCTTTGTGTAGTGGGGGGCGGTCGTCGGCGTGGTAGAAGCGCCCGCTGATCACTGGCTGATTCAAGTCGCCGCCAATAAACTGCACCAGCACGAGGTCGCCTACTCGCGGCGGCACAGCCAGCCCAACATGATCGACGGCAATCGGCACGTTGCGCAGCTCCAACTCTTCATACTTGAGCTGCACGCTGGCCTCATAGTTGTTCTGATCATCGGCAGCCTCGTGCGGGAATACCGCTGTGACCACGCCCAGCAAACTGGTGCGCGAGCGTGCAAGCTCCTGCCGGACGACTCGCTGGATGATGTCGATCATCTGGCTCATGCTGTTCTCATTCAAGTGACGACGATACGCAGTGTGCTGACAAAGCCACGCTGCGCGTCGAAGTGGTGCCGGATGAAACATACGTAGCCGCTCTTGTTGATCAGCGCGTCGGCTAAGCCCGCGACATCGATCGTATCGCCGAGATCGACCTGCGGCTGCCCCAGGACGGCTACCTCGATCTGATGAGCGCGGCGGCCTGCCACGACCAGGCGTCCTTTGGCAAACGTGTCGGCCAGGTCTTTGGTGCGCGCCGCTGGGTCCAGAATCAGCCGCTTTGGTGCATCAGTGCCTGCCGAGCCCCGGTAATCCGTGTCGTTGGTAGTCAGCCAGTGGGCAGTGGATGTGCCCTGCCCTGATACCGGGCTCTCACCGCCCACATCAATTGTGCCCCACGCGACCGGGCGAACATCGGCTCCCGCCGCCAGCAAATGCTGTCCGAAGGTATAGCCCACACCGCTTCCACCCGGCAGCCCGCCCACAGCTCCGACCGCACCACCCAGACCGCCCAGACTGCCCAGCGCCCGGAATACCATCTTGCCGTTGCGATCGCTGTACAGCTCGCAGCCAATGCGCTGGGCAAGCTCCCGCAGATGAGCGTACACGCTCTGCCGTCCATCAACTGTGAAGCGTGGCAGCAACGGCCCCTCGTCGATCGTGCCTGTCGAGAGGCCGGCCTGTCCCACCAGGTCTCGCACGATCGCGCCAATGGTCTGGTTTTCATAGAATGACGCGATCCGGGTGTTCAGCAGCGCTACGGCTGTGCCCAGCGCCCAGATGCTCACGCCCGTAATACTCGGTCGTAACGCCACCACATTGCCGGTAAAAACGCGCTCAGACTCGCCGTCATGCCCAAGCTGGAGATCGAGCGCGTCCCCGAGCGCCACCTCGCCGCGCTCTACGAGTAGCACCTCGGCGCTGTCTGCAGCGATATCCATCGACCGCTCAACCACGAAGCGGCGCGGGCTGGAACTGGGCGTGTCGCTCGTCGTATGGAGACCGCCGATTGTGAGTGTGAAGGTTGGTCGCAGCATAGCCCTCAGTATGGTGCCGGTGGCAGGTCGCTGTCGTCGAACTGAAAGGTTCGAGTGGTCGCCAGGGTGCCAATCGTCTCCGCAAGCGCGAATCGGCGCGGGTTGGAACCTCCTGCCCAGCTAGGCCAGGTATTGACGTAGGTCATCGTATCGGTCAGGTTGGCGTTGTTGATCGCTGCCACCTCGTCCATGATGCCCTGCACGAGCAACGCCTGATGTGCGTCGGTCCAGGTCGTCGGATTGCCCGCCGAGGCCGGGATCGCCGCATGGTTGAGAGCGTTCACCAGCCGCGCGCCAGCATGGACACCGCTGGCAACATCGACCGGGATGCGGATATGCCAGCGTAGCAGCAGCGCCAGGGCCCGCTCCGAGGCATACACATCGCCGATCGTGGCCGGACGCGTGCCGCCGCTGCCGTCTGGTACAGCGGGAACATGCGCCGTGGCTGGCCAGGGCGTCGCGCGGATATCGCGCAGACGGATGCGGGCCATGTGCCAC